>JBEKQG010000181.1:0-5907 GCA_049519955.1 Terriglobales bacterium | reverse complement strand
ACCCGTTCCTCCGGCGACAAGTAACTGAATATATGGTTCTGCTGATCGTCTGCTCCTCGCATGCTTCTTCGTAACATACACGGCTGTGGATTGGGAGTAGTTTTTCAGCAGCGTGCTAGAGGTTGTAGGGCCCATCGCCATCGCCGCGGTTTAAGTGAACACGCTCCAAAGCCGAGTCGTGCGCCTTGATCCTGGCGGTAAGCTCTGGGGACGCGGCGAACACAAAGTTGGACTTGTACTTCAAGTAACCTGCCCGATCGAGGCTGCGCCCCCACGCCGGGTGCAACTGGTTCGATACAATCAGATCCACACCACGGTCCCGAAGGTAATAGCTCGCCGCACCGATGACTGCATCTTCGCAACCGGGAAAAGCCAGGCAATTCACGATCGCTCCCAACCGCATATCGCCGAAGTGATTGTGGCCGCGCATCTGCGAATCGGTGACCAGCGCCCATCCCGCCGCATGGCCGTTTTCATAGACATGTAACCGGTGAAAACGCTGGTCTCGTGCAGGATAGAGATAGTTGAGCGTTTCTCGGTCGCGAATCGCAAGGCAGGAGTAATTGGAGCCAGCCGCTTTCCAGACTTCGTCGGTCAAGGTCCCAAACTCAGCGACTTCATCTACACGCAAGCTGCGCCGCGGTATGGCGTGGAGACGGCGCACGGCGTTGACGATGCCAAAGGCAACGTCGCTTGCCCCGGTCGCGGCCGCGATCCGGCTCGCCCCGCGAAGATACGCGCGGCTGCGCAAAGCCTCTGCATTCCGCAGAAAGGCCCGTGGCCGCAAGACCTGAAAAAAGAACGGCACCTCGCATACCAGAAAACCAAAAGCGCGTTTATAAAACTGCGGGAGAGGCCGATCGATTCCGCCCATGCCTAGACTGAACTGCACCGGCGCACGCCGCAATGCATCCTTGATCAACACCAATCCAACCGCTGCGAAAGCAGGATTGACCGAACCTTCAGAAAGCGGGAATTGCAAAAACGTAACCTGCTCCACCGCTCCCCCAATTAGGAAACGCTGGGACACCAGCGTGAACGCGCCGCGCACTACTTCGCCTTTGTCTAGAACCAGAAAATGTTCCGTACGGATCTCGTTCTCCGTGCCAGTCAAGGCATTGCCGCGCGACGGGAGTCCCTGATATTGGAAGGGACTGCCACCAACGCGCAAGCGCTCATTGAACGCCCGGACTTCCGGAACATGCCGTTCCTCGTAAAGCGCAATCAGCAAGGAATGCCTCCCTCCATGATCAAGGTCTGCCCCCTACGGCGGCGCCGTCCAGGAGTCGCGCGCAGATAAGATCAAGCATCTCTGGTTCATTCCGGGTTCTTGATCGGCTTTTCAGGAAGTGCCCCGCAGTAATTTTCCGCGGAGCCAGCGCAATTCCAGGTCTCTGCGTTGCGGTGCCGTGATGGCGGAATCGGTCCGCTGCGCCAGCAAGTAATCCAACAAAGTGTTCACCGGCACAAACCATCCGTTCTTACGGCTTAACCGGTCGATGAGCAAGCGAAACCGGTCATTGAGCGCACCTCCCTCCACGAACCCGAGGCCAAAATGGGTATACACGATACAGGCTCCGCCCCGTTCTTCAAGTTCATCTTGGTTCTTCTCCGAAAGCAATCGGAGAAAGCTGTTGACGTTGGCCCCATCGGAGGAGGCGAACCAATAATTTACGTAAGGGCGCTCCGAATCATGATACGGCATCCAAGGACAGGCTTGCAGCGTATCAACGTTTCCATAGGCAAAGTTTCGGCAATAGCGAACTCTGTTCTTGCACAAGTCGCCCCAAAAATGCGCCGAACTCTCGATGTGCCCATAGAACCGATTCTCCCGGCCAAGAGTCGCGGCCCTATAGATAACCTGCCGCGCGCCGCCCAGGCGGTCCCTGCCCCAGTAGATCGCCTCGGCATTGTAATGATTGGCCATGGTGATGGGGGCACTCCCGAAACAATCTGTGAACGTGTCTAGGCCCTTAGCGATTTCTTTCCGGAAGCAGGAATGCGCGGTCGTATTGTGATAACCGGCTTCGAACCCGCCTCGATTTAGTTCTTGAATGTATTGACGATAGTCAATACCAGCGCAGGTTTCGCCAGGAGAATTTCTTTCGCGAGTGGGACCGCACGGCCAGACACCGACCGTAGTTCGCAAACCCGCGTCTGACAAAAAGTCATAAACGCTCCGCACGCCACTAAGCGTTTGCGAGTCCGGATCGTCGAATATAGTGAATGCGAAAGCTTTGCCGCCGGGCCACTTTATCTTCACGGGGTCGGAGCGAGTCATTCTTAATTTTAACAATACAAACCAAAACACGACGATCCAATGACGCGGAAGGACATTTGCTGCGGTGGCGGTTCGGGGCGGTGCTGAACTGGATTGCGGCTGCCCGTACCGACGGGCGAGGGAGATGGTGGTCAGGTCGGCGGCGAAGTCTGTCTACAGCGAGTCGGAATAACGACAGGTGTCGCAAGAGTAGGCCTCAAATGGCGCAATCTCGGCTGTGCTTATTCGGAATCTCGCACCGTAGGCGGCGATAAGGACAAAAACTGTTTTACATTGACGCGAACAGGGATTTAGGGAGGTACGAGGTACAATGGTAGCTGTTTCGGAGGGCAAAAGGGAAATTCCGGGTAAGGCACACTCTCAAGCTATGATCACTCCACCGATTGAAAAACTGAAAACCGCCTTTGTCAAGGTTCTCGGCGTCAGTTCCAACGGGAACTTCGAATCCATGGCCTACGGCCAGACTCCCGGCTGGGATTCAGTCGCCCACATGGCTCTGATCAGCGAGATCGAGACGGCATTTGACATTATGTTGGCTACCGACGATGTGATCGGCATGAGCAGCTTTCTGAAGGCGAAGGAGATCGTCGCCCGGAACGGAGTCGACCTCGCTTGATCTTGCAGGACAAGGTCTCATTTATCACCGGTTCCACACGCGGCATCGGATGGGCAACCGCGCGTGAATTTGCGCGCCACGGCGCCATCGTGATCCTCAACCATCGTGGCTCTGCCTCGCTCCTGGATGAGCGCTGCCGGGAATTGGAAGCTGAATTCCACGGGACCGCGATGGGCCTGGTGGCCGACGTGACAGATGCTCCCGCGGTGAAGAATTGTTATGTTGAAATCTTCCGCCGTTTCAAACGGCTGGACGTATTGGTCAACAATGCTGGTGTTCTGCAGGATGCGCTTCTGGGGATGATCAGCAACGAGACCATGCGCGCCGTGATTGACACCAATCTTGTCGGCAGCCTTGTGCATCTGCAAGAGGCGTCACGATTGATGGCCCGCAAACGCAGCGGCTCCATTGTCAACGTCTCTTCCATCATCGGGCGGTTTGGCAACGAAGGCCAGACAGTTTACGCTGCTTCCAAGGCTGCGGTCATTGGGATGACCATGGCGGCGGCCAAGGAACTGGCCCCCAAGAATATCCGCGTCAATGCCGTTGCTCCCGGGTTTATCGATACGGCAATGACACGCCAACTGCCGCCGGAGAAGTTCCAGCAGCGCATGGCCGGCATCCGCATGGGCCGCATCGGCACGGCGGAGGAAGTGGCGCAGGCGATCGTATTCCTGGCCAGCGACATGTCCTCTTACGTGACCGGCCAGGTGCTCGGCGTTGACGGCGGGATGATCGTCTGAATGATCTTTTCCATCGATGACCGCGCAAGGCGGAATCGTGCTGCTCTGATCGACGGAGCCGAGGACGCTTCCTGGACCTATGGCGAGCTTGCGGATGAGGTGTCCCGGCGGCGCGATTCGCTGGCGAACGCCGAAAAGCGATTGCTTTTCCTTTTCTGCCGCAACGATCTTTCTTCCGTGGCGTGGTATCTGGCGGCGCTCGATGCGGGCCACGCGGTGGCCTTGCTCAGCGACCAGATCGACGCGCAGTTGGCCGCCAATCTGATCTCGTTGTATCGGCCGGAGTGGGTGCTCGCCTCTGGGCTGGTCGATTCCCTTGCCTACTTCGAACCCGACGACTACGAGAGTCCCGGCGCCGCCGGTTTTTGGCGACGCAGGCGCTTCGACAACGCTCCGCTTCATCCCGATCTGGCTCTGCTGTTGTCCACCTCGGGCAGCACCGGTAGTCCGAAGTTCGTCAGGCTGCAACGCGCCAACGTCGAAGCCAATGCCAAGTCCATCCGGCAGGCGCTTACCATCAGCGAGCAGGATGTGCCCGTAGCTCATCTGCCGATCCATTATTCCTACGGCCTTTCGGTGGTAAACAGTCACTTGCTCGCCGGCGCCTCAATCCTGCTCACGCGCGAAGGACTGGTCAGCCCCACATTTTGGGAGGCGATTCGCCGCTACCGCGTGGATTCGTTTTCCGGCGTTCCCTACACCTATCAGATGTTGCGCCGCTTGGGATTGGACAAGCTGAACGCGCCCACGCTGCGCATTATGACCCAGGCCGGCGGCAAGCTCGACACCGCTAACATCGCGCATTTCCACGAACGCATGTCCGAGCGCCAAGGCAGTTTTTTTGTGATGTACGGCCAAACCGAGGCCACAGCGCGCATTTCGATCTTGCCTTCCACCGACCTGCCGCGGAAGCTTGGCTCCGCCGGTCGCGCCATTCCAGGCGGCGTGCTGCATATCCACGATGAGAACGGAGACCCCGTTGCCGGTCCCGATATCGAAGGCGAATTGGTGTATAACGGCCCTAATGTCATGCTTGGGTACGCGACCCAGCGCGAGGATCTGGCCAAAGGCGATGAGCTTGGCGGCTGCCTTTTTACCGGCGACCGTGCCCGCCTCGATGCGGAAGGATATGTTTTTGTCTTGGGCCGATCCAAGCGCGACGCCAAGCTCTTCGGGTTGCGCGTCAATCTCGATGAACTGGAGGCGTTCGTGAAGCGGCACGGTCCGGCTGCCGCGGTGGCGAATTCCGAACGTGTGGTCATCTTCTGCGAATTTGGCACCGAGGCTGCGCATAGCGAAATCCGCGCCGCTCTCGCCGCCAAGCTCAAGATCCACCGCAGCGCTTTCGAGTTCCGGCGGGTCGACAAGCTGCCAACCAAGGACACCGGAAAAGTCAACTATGAGGACCTCATGGCGCGCCTATGACGCTTGACGATCTCATCCACCGGCCTCAGTACTCCGTGCCGCAGGCGGAGAAGGAGGCAGCCCTATTGTCCGAGTTGACGCGCCTCGGCCAGCGCCATCGCGAGCGTTCTCCCCAATATGCTCGGCTGGCGCGCGTGCTGTTTCCGGGAAGCTCCGATCCTCACAGTCTCGCCGCGCTTCCCTACCTCCCCGTCGGCTTGTTCAAAGAGCGCCTTCTTTCCAGTGTTCCGGAAAGCGAGATCTTCAAGGTCCTGCAATCGAGCGGAACCACCGGCCAGACGCCCAGCCGCATTGTTCTGGATCGCGAAACCGCCCAGTTGCAGACGCTCGCCCTGAGCCGCATCATGACCAGTGTCCTGGGCCCTAATCGCCTCCCCATGATTCTGGTCGAGACCGCGGATCTGATTCGCGATCGGCGCGAATTCAACGCCCGCGCTGCCGGCCTGCTGGGCATGATCAATTTCGGAAGGAACCATTTCTACGCGCTCGACACCAACCTGGAACTGCGCCTGTCCGAGCTAAAAGAATTCCTGCACCGATTTGGCGGCTCGCCATTTCTGATTTTCGGGTTCACCTTTCTCGTCTGGATCCGGTTCTATCAGCCGCTCGCCGACGCCGGACTCGACCTTTCCCAGGGCATCCTCATTCACAGCGGTGGCTGGAAGAAGCTTCAGGACGAAGCGGTCAGTGCCGCCGATTTCCGTGCCGCACTGCGCCAGACAATGGGCCTGACACGCGTTTACAATTTTTATGGCATGGTGGAACAGGTCGGCAGCGTTTTTCTCGAGGGCGACGATGGTTACCTCTACCCTCCCAACTTCGCTGACGTAATCGTGCGCGAT
>JBEKQG010000180.1:0-6017 GCA_049519955.1 Terriglobales bacterium | reverse complement strand
GGGCGCTCGGCGATCTGCGCGACATGCAGGTGATGCAGGAGTGGATCGAGAAACTGAGCGAGGCGGGCGATCCAGCGGCCGTCAAACTGCTCAATCATGCGCGCGCGCGCGAAGCCGAATGCAAGCAGCGTGCTTTCAAGGACCTCCATCAGTTCGACCGCAAGCAATGGCGCGAGTGGAGCAGATCTCTGCCGCAGCGGGCGGCGCGAGTGCGTCTAGGAAGCGCGGTGTACATGCATCTGGCGCTGGAAAAATGGACGGCCGCGTACGATCTGCACAAACGCGCGCTGCGGACGCAGTCGCAAGTTGGTTGGCACGAGCTGCGCATCGGCATCAAACGCTTCCGTTACACGGTGGAAAATTTTCTGCCGCGGCAGCTCGCGTTGTGGGGCGGCGATCTGAAAGAACTCCAGGACCTGCTGGGCGAGGTGCACGATCTGGATGTGCTGTGGGCGACCGCCATCGAGAGCGAGGTCGGCGCGTTTCCCGACGTGGAGAGCCGCAATCGCTGGCGAGAGAAATTGAGCGTGGAGCGGGCCAAGCGGATCGCGCGTTATCGCGAGAAGATGGTGGGCCGGGAGTCGCTCTGGCGCGTCTGGCGGGCGGAGTTGCCGTCGGGAGTGCAACTGCGGCGGGCGGCGATGGGGCGGCTGCGAGTATGGGCGGGATATTTGGACCCCGATTTCGCGCATTCCCAGCGAGTGGCGCAGTGGGCGCTTGATTTGTACGACGGGTTGAAGGATGCGGGGCTGCTGCCGGCTGCTACCCAAATGCCGAGTGAGGAAACCGATCCGCGAGCGGTATTGCAAGCGGCCGCGCTCATGCATGATGTCGGCAAAGCCAAGGGCGCGGAAAATCATCAGAAAGAGTCGTACCGGATGATTCGCGGGCTGGCGCGGCCGCTGGGTTGGAGCGCGCGCGAAATCGAACTGGCCGCGGTCGTGGCGCGCTATCATGGCGGGGCATTGCCGCGTCCGCGGACACGGGCGATGCAACGACTGGACCTGCCCGACCGGATGAGCGCCATGGGACTGGCCGGTATTTTACGATTGGCCAACGCGCTGGACAAGCTCCATGGACGCGATGGGGAGAAAAAAGAGAACGAACCGCTGCCTCGGATCGAAGTGAGTTTGCAGGATGGCTCGGTGCTGGTGCGGGCGGCGGGATACTCGGCGCTCGAGCGCCCGGCGGAAGAAGTGGCGGCGGCGCGACATTTACTGGAAACCGTGTTGCGCCGGCCGGTGCTGGTGCGCGGGTTGCGGGCGGCGGCGGCGGCGAGAAAATTCGAAAGACCCACGGGCAACTAAGAGCGACTCCACAAAGTTGACAAATTCGACTGGCTTGCCGAGGCCGGTGAGCGGGCGAAAATTCGCCTGCATGCATGACCTTTGTTCAAAGCCGTTACCTCTGTAATTTGAGAACAGGTTACTCGATTGTTAGAGTTTTCTCATGTGGAATCATCTTGGATTACGCAGCCGTCATTTCTGGGGCCCCGCTACTTTGGTAACCGTGGTTTTAGGCGCCCTGGTCGCCGCTGGCCCGATGTGCGCACTCGGACAAACGTTGCTTTCCGTGTCTAGTCCGGCGGGCAATCCCGACCGGCTTCCCATCACTACAAGTTCGCCGGAAGCCGCCAAGTTGCTGGTGGAAGGTTGGCACCATAGATACGACTATCGCATTGAGCAGGCTTTGGGGAAGTGGCGAGAAGCCACCAGGATGGACCCGAATTTCGCGCAGGCCTGGGCTTACATCGTGGCGGAGGCAGTCGATCCAGGGGAGGCCAAGCAGGCGGTGGAGAGGGCGCAACAGGCCTCGCAGAATGCGACGCCCGGGGAAAAGCTATTGGTGAAGTGGATGATATCGACGAACGGGGGACATTTTGTCGATGCCATTGCCGCGATGAACGACTTGCTGGCGATGTATCCGCGCGACACCCAACTGAACTATGAGGCTGAACTTTGGCTGCGGCACCATGGTGAGAACGAAGCAGCTGCCAAGTTCACCCAGCGCGCACTGGATGTGGACCCCAATTTCGCCGGCGCTTTGAATGCCATGGCCTATAACCTTGCCGGCATGCATGAATACGAGCGAGCAATCCCTTACCTGAAGCGCTACGCCGAGGCGGAACCCAAGGACCCGAATCCGCGGGATTCCTTGGGCGAGATTTTGCAGATGGCAGGGCGACTGGAAGAGTCCCTGGCGTCGTATCGGGAAGCGCTGAAACTGGATCCCAAGTTTTACCCTTCGCAGCAGAGCTTGGGCGACGTTTACGCGTTGCTGGGAAAGCAGGAACGTGCCCGCGAGGAATACGGCAAAGCGCTTGCGATGGTGTTGCCACCGCAGGACAAGCTCAACTGTCAAATTCAATCCGCGATCACCTACGCCCGTGAAGGGGATGTCAAGCAAGCCCGGTTGGAACTGGCGGCGGTGGTGGCGGAGGCGACGAAGCTGCACTTGGATGACTACCGAAGCGTCGTCCATAAAGATCTGGCGCTGCTGGCGGAATCGCCAGCCGCTGCCTTCCGGGAACTGGAGGAAGCGGAAGCGGTTTTGCAGGGGCCCGGCCAAATGTCGGGGGCGGTTCGCAGTGAGCTGCTGGCGAGCACCCTGCATGTGCGAGCCCGGATGGCGGCGGAGGCCGGAAAACTCGAAATTGCCCGTGCCGCGGTGGCACGCTTGCAGAAAATGGTTCAGACCAACCGCAGCAACGCGGTCGAGCGCGCATACCACGGGGCTAATGGGGCGCTGCTGGCGGCGGAAAAGAAAACCGGCGCGGCCATCGCGGAACTGCGCGAGGATCCCGAGGATCCTTTTTCCATGGCGAAGCTCGCCGAATTGCAGGCTGGGGCGGGAAGGGCCCACGACGCGGAGGAAACCAGAGCGCGCTTGCAGGCCGATTACGGCACCACGCTGGAAGACTGGCTTGTGGTGCGAAAGTTCAGGCAATAGCCATGATGGGATTGAAAAACAGAGTGCTCGGGATGGTGTCAGGGGTTGTGCTGGCGGTCGTCTGTGTTCTCGCGTGCAGCGCATTGGCGGCGGCGAGGGATGTGGCGCTCGTGACCGGCAAGAACAGCCCGGTCAGAGCGATGAAAGCCGCCGATCTGGCCAGGACGATCAAGACCACGCACAAATGGCCCGATGGATCCGATCTGCTCGTGGTGCTTACCGACCCATCGTCGCCCGAGATGCGAATCGTTGCCGAGAAACTGTTGGGGCTGACCAGCGACGAGTTTAGGAGATCGATCGATGCCGCCAACAAGGCCAGGGTGACGTTCCTGGTGGTTTCGAGCGATGAAGAGGCGCTTAAAACGCTGCAGGGGAATTCATCCGCAATCGCCTTGGTAAATGTCTACTCCATCAACGGCAGCGTCAATGTGTCGAAGATCGATGGCAAGCTGCCCCTCGAGCCCGGATATATTCTGCACAGCCAGTAGTGGAAGGTCGCGAGTCTGAGCTGTCAGGTCTCAGGAAGAGCGTAGAGGTTCCCTGACATCGGAAGGCTGGAGCTGAGATCCTCCCGCATTTGCCTTCCGTCTCCCGCCGGGATTAGTATCTTTCCAATTCATTTCACCTCTGGGGATTTCTCTCAATCGGTCTAGTTTTCAAGGAGGATGTATGGGAATTGCAATTTCCACGATCCAGATTGACTCGCGTGCCGGCGACTTCATCGCGAAGCCGCGCCCGATGCTGATAGACGGCAAGTGGGTGGATGCCGCGTCGGGCAAGACTTTTTCAACCTACAACCCGGCGACCGGCGAAGTTCTGGCGCAGGTCGCGGAAGGCGATCGGCAGGACATTGACCTTGCCGTAAAGGCCGCGCGCAAGGCCTTCGACAGCGGCCCCTGGTCGCGCTTGACGTCCTCGGAGCGCGGCAAGCTGGTGTGGAAGCTTGCCGACCTGCTCGAACAGCACATTGAGGAATTCGCGACCCTGGAAACGCTTGATAACGGCAAGCCGCTCACCGTGGCGCGGGCCGCCGATGTTCCGCTCGCCGCCGATATCTTCCGCTATATGGCAGGATGGGCGACCAAGCTCGAAGGCGCCACGATCCCGATCTCGGTGCCGTACACGCCGGGCGTCAACTACCACGCCTACACGCTGCGCGAGCCGGTCGGCGTGGTGGGGCAGATTATTCCGTGGAATTTTCCGCTGCTGATGGCGGCGTGGAAGCTCGGGCCGGCGCTGGCCTCGGGATGCACGGTGGTGTTGAAGCCGGCCGAGCAGACGCCGCTCTCCGCGCTCCGTTTGGGCGAGCTGATTATGGAAGCGGGATTTCCGGATGGCGTGGTCAACATCGTTCCGGGATATGGCGAAACGGCGGGCGCGGCCACGGGAAATCTGAAAAAAGTCTCGCTGGAACTCGGAGGCAAGTCGCCGAACATTGTGTTTCAGGATGCGGACCTGGATGTGGCGATCGCGGGGTCGGCAGGCGCCATTTTCTTCAATCATGGACAATGCTGCTGCGCCGGCTCTCGTCTCTACGTGGAGCGGCCCGTGTTCGATCAAGTCGTGGAAGGGGTCGCGGCCAGGGCCAGGAAGATCCGCGTGGGACCGGGGCTGGAACCGAAAACGTCGATGGGGCCGCTCGTCTCCGAAGAGCAATTGCAGCGCGTGTGCAGTTACCTGGAGATTGGCCTGGCGGAAGGCGCGACCGCGCTGGCGGGCGGAAAGAAGCTCGGCGACAAGGGCTATTTTGTCGAGCCGACCGTGTTGGTGAACACGAAAGACAACATGCGGGTCGTGCAGGAAGAGATCTTCGGGCCGGTGGTGACGGCGATTCCATTCGACAATCCGGAAGAACTTCTGCCGCGCGCCAACGACACGGTCTATGGACTGGCGGCGGGCATCTGGACGAAGGACATTTCGAAGGCGCACCGGCTGGCCGCCGCGCTACGCGCCGGAACGGTCTGGATCAACTGCTACAACATCTTCGACGCGGCGCTGCCCTTTGGCGGCTACAAGCAGTCGGGCTGGGGACGCGAGATGGGCAAAGACGCTCTCGAACTCTACACGCAGACCAAGGCGGTTTGCGCGAGACTGTGACTTGGCGCTGACCAAAATCCCATCCGGTAGTAGGAATGTTGCGACCGGATGGGATTAACTGATGGCTGAGAGCTTGCGGCTGGATTTTGGAGGCGCGGGTGAGAATCGAACTCACGATAGAGGTTTTGCAGACCTCGGCCTTACCACTTGGCTACCGCGCCTGACAGTGCCGGTAAACGACACACGAAAACCAGCACGCTAAAACGAAAAGCCCTAGCTGCGGCAGGGCTTGAAGAACTGGAGCGGGAGACGGGATTTGAACCCGCGACTTCGACCTTGGCAAGGTCGCACTCTACCACTGAGTTACTCCCGCTCGACTGTATGAGTATAAACGAGGGTGCCGCGCCGGAGCAAACATCTGGCCAAGCCAACCCCTTCTTGCCTTGCGGTATCCAATGAACATAGAATTAGGCAACTGACGTTTCTCGTGAGGTTAAACTCCGCTATGTTTTTCACAGGGTGTCGAACCCGGTTTTCGGTCGCTTTGCTGATGGGCGTGCTGGCGCTCGGTTCTGCCGCCGTGTCCCAAGCCCAAGACAAGGACGCGAAGAGATCCGATGACAACGGGGCCTCTGCCCAGGGAAGCCAGACCGACCCTCTCAAGCGCCCGATCTCGGATAAGCAGAGAAAGACCAACGCCAAGGAACTCAAGAAGGAGTTGGGTAAGACTTACCGGAAGTGGCTGGACGAGGATGTGCGTTGGATCATCACCGACGAAGAGAGGTCCGCCTTCATGCAGCTCTCGAACGACGAAGAGCGCGACCAGTTCATTGAGGCCTTCTGGCAACGCCGCGATCCCACGCCCGACACCGAAGAGAACGAGTTCAAGGAAGAGCACTACGCCCGCATCGCCTATGCCAACGAGCACTTCGCCGCAGGCATCCCCGGCTGGAAGACCGATCGCGGACACATGTATATCGTCTTCGGCAAGCCCGATGAGATCGACGCTCACCCCTCCGGCGGGACCTACG
>JBEKQG010000179.1:0-6022 GCA_049519955.1 Terriglobales bacterium | reverse complement strand
GCAGTGCGAGAAGCGACGAGGAGCGACGAGGAGCGACAATGAACGGCCGCGAAACTTTAACAGGAACCATCGTCCCAGCCGAAACCGATTACGCCGAAATGGCGCGCCGTCCGCTTGAATCCGGCCAGTGCGCTCTCATCGTCGTCGATGTGCAGGAAAAATTGCTGCCGCCCATCTGGGAAAAGGAACGTCTGGTGCGCAATGTGCAGTTGCTCATTCGGCTGGCTCGAATCCTCAAGATCCCGGCGCTGGTAACGGTCCAATACGCGAAGGGCTTGGGCAACACCGTGCCCGAGATTGCCTCCCTGTTGCCCGACAGTCCGCCCATCGACAAGCTGACGTTCTCCTGCTTCGGCAGCGATGTGTTCTGCTCCCTGCTGAAGCGCTTGCCGGGCCAGCGGACGACTGTGCTGCTGTGCGGCATGGAGTCGCACATTTGTGTGATGCAGACTGCGCTGGGGGCGCTGCGGGAAGGCTATCTCGTTCACGTGGCGTCCGATGCCGTCAGCTCGCGGACAGAATCAAACTGGCGGATCGGATTGGATCGCATGCGCTCCGCCGGAGCCATTCTCTCTTCGACCGAAATGATGATCTACGAACTGCTGCGCTCGTCGGGCGCCCCCGCGTTTCGAGAACTGCTGCCCTATCTGAAGGGGTGAGCATCAGTCGTTGGTCGTTAGTCGTTGGCAAAGCCCGCGAACGGCGAGCGACTAACGACCACCGACCAACGACTTGTCTACCCGGCCGCCGCCTCTTTCTGTTTCACCCGCACCACCGTGATCTTCGAGAAGCCCTCCTCAAACGTCGGAGGCTTCAACTTGCCTGCCATCTTCCTCATGATGTCTTCCGGCACCGCGCGGCCACGGCGTTGGTGGCGCTCCATGCAAATCTCCACCGGGACATCGAAGAACAGGCCCTGCACGTCGTAGCCGTAGTCCTTGGCCAGCTTGATCCAGCTATGGCGATCGTGCGGCGTGAGGTTCGTCGCGTCCACGTAGTTCATGGGTCGGCGGGCAATCAGCCTCGCCTTCAGCATGGATCGCAGGTTCGAAAACACCAGGTCTTGAAAGCGCTGCTCCTGCGCGTCGTCAAAGAGAAGCTCGCGCAGCAGATCGCTCGAAAGTGGATGAATGTCGTGCCTTTTGAACCACGAACTCTTGCCCGATCCCGGCAGTCCGATCGCCAGAACCACCGTTCCCTTGCTGGCGCGGGCCGGAGCCGGCGCAGCTTGCACGGGCATCGCTGCTTGGGCGGGCACAACATGAGCAGGCACAGTTTCGACCGGCGACTGTCCGGCAACCGCCGGCTCTGGAACGGACGCTTCCGCTGCGACGGCTGCTGTTGCGGAAGTTCCCGGCTCGGATGCTTCCGCTGTCGAAGTTTCAGCGACAGCCGCTGCCGGCTTCGTACGGGATCCACCACGACCTCCGCGGCTGCGACGGCGGCGCGACACTCGCGCGCGCGGTTCGCCTTCTGTCGCTGTTGCGGTTGACGCTTCGGTGGACGCCGCCTCGGCTTCGGCAACGGGCTCGGTCGCAGGCTCCGGCTTCGGTCTCGATGGGGGGCGTGACTTGGCCACTGGGGCCTCGACCACTGGAGCTTCGGCTGGCGCCACCGGCTCATCGTCGTAGAACCTCGGCTGCAAGGGCTCGGGTGCCTTGGTCGCTTCCTTTGCCGAGCCGTCTCCTACCTTCTTGCGCCGCTTCATGCGGTCGCTCATCCATTTGCGCATATAGCTGCTTGTAGCACATCCGCGCATCCCGGAGCAATCCACGCCCCGTGGCGGCCAGGATACCCGGGGGTTGCCAGGATTGAGACATCGAATCATTGAGGCAACATTCATTGAGGCAATGATTCAATGTCTCAATGCTCCAATGATTCAATCATGTTTCTCCGATTACAATAGCCCACAGGTCAAATCCATGAATCCAACTCATCCCACAACTTCCCCGGTCGCCGCCAGTCAACTTCCCGCCGTGCCGCTGACCCTTGAAGGCTACGCCACGCTCCACCAGATGATGCGTTTCCGCTGGACCGCATGGCGCGCGCTCTCCGAGCGCAACCGCCGCCAGATCGCAAGCGATGCCTCGCGCCTGCTGGCCAAGATGGAAGCCGATTCCGAGGGAAAGTCCGATGGCCAGTCCGCGCTCTTCTCCTTGCTCGGACATAAAGGCGACCTCATGTTCCTCCACTTCCGCCCGACCTTCGACCAGCTCAATCAGGCCGAACTCGACATGGCGCGGCTCCGGCTCAACGATTTCCTGGAGCCCTCGACTTCCTATTTGTCGGTGATTGAGCTGGGGCTGTATGAATCGACGCTGAGGACCTACAAGGCGCTCGCCAATCGCGGCGTCGAACCGCACTCGGACGAATGGAAAAAGTCGATCGCTGAAACCATTGCGCGCCAAAAAGAGGCCATGAAGACGCGCCTCTTCCCCACCATCCCACCGAACCGCTACCTCTGTTTTTATCCCATGGACCGCCGCCGCGACGAAGACAAGAACTGGTACACGCTCCCCATGGAAGAACGCCAGCGCCAGATGAACGAACACGGCCTCGTCGGACGCCGCTTTGCCGGAGAGGTGAAACAGATCATCACCGGCTCCATCGGCTTCGACGACTGGGAGTGGGGCGTCGACCTCTTCGCCGACGATCCCCTCGTCTTCAAAAAGCTGATCTACGAGATGCGCTTCGACCAGGTCAGCGCCGTCTACGCGCTGTTTGGAAGCTTCTATATAGGATTGCGCTGTCCCGCCAACCGGCTGCACGACTTGCTCGAAGGAAATCTGCCGTAAAGTCAGTACCCAGTACCCCGTTCTCGTTACTCAACGCCGCCGCGACTGGGCTCTGGGTACTGGGTACTGGGTACTGAGTACTGGGTACTTCTTTCGCAAATTGAAACTCGTGCCGTTTCATGTCCACGCGCGCTCCGCGAAAAGTCACTCCCTCCATGCGCAGGCGGAATTTTTGTTCGGCGGCATCTTCTCCGCGCAACTTGATCGCTCCGCCGGCGCCGACCACGCGATGCCACGGCAAATCCGGCGCCTGTTGCAGGATGCGCACCACTTGACGCGCCGCTCCGGGCCAACCCGCGGCCTTGGCGATCACCCCGTAGCTTGACACTGTTCCCGCCGGCAAGGCACGAATCGAGCGCACCACGCGGGCGCGCTTGTCCTCCAGCTCTCTGGACGCGGGCCTTCTTCCTGACGTGGATTGCTTTTTCCAACTCATGAACCAGCTAATGACGAACCGCGAATAGCGTTTATAGAACCGTTGATCGAACCATGTCGATCGCTAACGACCAACGACCAACGACCGGCGACCAACCGCCCTTCCCCGTCAATCATGCTACCCTATATCCACCGATACAAAAATTTACACATAACCGTGAAACTATCCATTACCATGTCGGCATCCCATGTTCTTGATCGCCACCAAAACCGCCTTTCGGAGAACCCTATGTTTTGCTTGTTAAGACCCCTGCCCCTTACGTTGGCCATTGCCGCCTTGTGCCTCATCACCACCGGATGCGGTTCCAGTTCAACCCAGGTCCGTGTGATCAATGCCATGTACAACACGAATGGTCCCGGCGTGAATGTCGAAGTCAACTCAGCCGAGACATTCACCACGGCCATACAATTCGGCAGTATTTCGCCCGCCATATCCAGTCCCCCCGCCGCTACCTACACGTCGGTACCGTCGGGCACCGACACGATCCAGGTGTTTAACGCTGGAAGCACCACCAACCCGCTCATCACCAACAATCTGCCCTTGGACAGCGGGGAACAGTACACGCTGGTTTTAGCAAACGAAGTCGTCACGCCGTTTGTTGACGACAACACGGCGCCCGCATCTGGCTCCGACCTCGTGGAAGTCCGCGTCATCGACGCGTCCCCCGCCGGCCCCCTGGTGGATGTTTACCTTATTCCATGCGGCGAAGTTCTCAGTTCCACCTATAAGATTGGCACCATTAACTACCCCAATTTCATTAACTATGATTCCGTTGCGTTCAATTCCAACTCTTGCCCTGGAAGCTCTGACAATTACCAATTTGAGGTTTTTGAGGAGAACAGCACGGCGAATCCATTCGTGAACTACTACTACAATTTCTCAGTAGGATCGATTACCACCCTGGTGCTCTTGGACAACGTGCAAGGCGACCAACTAAGCGGACTTCAGCCGTCGCCGATTCCGCTCGTGCTGTATGACCTCGATTAACCGCGGTCCGCTTCGGCCCAGCCAGGCGTCTCGCTGAAACCTTCGGAGACGTCAGCTTTCAGCCGTCAGCTCTCAGCCGTCAGCTCTCAGCTATCAGGAAAGGCGATCCATTCATGGGTCGCTTTTCCTGTTTTGGGCTACTTGCCGAGGCGCTGAAATTTTAGAGCGAAACCGGAGTTGCTGTGACCACTGTCATTTGCCGAACTGCGCTCGACTGGACGGGCGAGGTCGCCCGTCCCCACACGAGCGGGATACAGCAATTGTAAAGCCGCTCTATACGACCTCAATCCTCGTGAAAAGTGTCAGGAATCTTCCCGGTTCAATTTGTCAGGGATGTGTCCGGTCCGTACCAATTTGCTGGGGGGTACCCCCCCACCCCCAAATTTGGTTAAGTTATTCACAGTAAAGCAGTTAGAGGCAAAGTATTCAAAAGATGGGACTTAGCGGTAATTTCTGCAATTTGGCGTGCACTTGCGGGGATGCTCGTCGCTGTCATATGTTGTCAAAGAGCGGTGGAAAAATGGCGGGAAATGGGTCCGTCTCTGGAGACGGACGAATTTCCCGATAGCGTACGGTCGATGAATGTTCGCACCGATTGTGATGCGGGTCTGTGATGACGGTACGGGAAAAATGTGATGAAAAAGAGTTGAGGGGGTGGAATCCCCGCCTTTGCGTGAAGCGCGGCAGACCGGGCGACGCACCATCCGCGGGATTTGGAGCGAAACCAGAGTTGCTGTGACCATTGGCATCTGCCGGGCTGCGCTCGACTGGACGGGCGAGGTCGCCCGTCCCCACACGAGCTTCCCCATACAAGCGGGATACAGCAATTGTAAAGCCGCTCTAAGCATGGCTCTCTTCGGCGTTTGAAACTCGGCTATGCAGGCCACTGTATAATCGTGGCTTCGCATGAGCTATCAAGTCCTGGCGCGCAAATACCGGCCACAGAAATTCTCCGACGTGATCGGCCAGGAACACGTCACGCGTACGCTGCAGAATGCGATCGCGCAGGAGCGCATCGCGCACGGCTACATCTTCAGCGGGCATCGCGGCATCGGCAAGACGACGGTGGCCCGGATTTTGGCGATGGCGGTGAATTGCCGCGCCGCCGAAAAGCCCTCGCTCGAACCCTGCGGAGTTTGCGATTCCTGCACCGAAATTCGCAACGGCAATTCCGTCGACGTGATCGAAATCGACGCCGCCACCAATCGCGGCATCGACGAAATCCGCGAATTGCGCGAGGCCGCGCGTTATCGTCCGGCGCGCGATCGCTTCAAGATCTACATCCTCGACGAAGCTCACCAGATCACCGACGCCGCCTTTAACGCATTGCTGAAGACGCTGGAAGAGCCTCCCAGCCACGTCATCTTCATGATGGCCACGACGCAGCCCGAAGATATTCCGCAGACCATCCGCTCGCGCTGCCAGCATTTCAGTTATCGCGCCATGAAGTTCGAGGACATCATGGGGCAACTGCGCGACATCGTGGCCAAAGAGAACATTCCCGCCGACGACGACGCGCTCGCCCTGCTGGCCGAAGCGGGCGACGGCTCCATGCGCGACGCGCTTTCCATCCTCGACCAGGCCATCGCCTCCACCTCCGGCCACCTGACCGCCGATTCCGTGCGCAGTCTGATCGGATCGGCTCCGGCCGCTGCACTCGAAACCGTAATGCAGGCGGTCTCTGAGAGTTCCAGCGAGCAAATCCTGCTGCTGGTTGACGAGCTGATCGGCGAAGGGCACAGCCCCACGCACTTCGCGCGCCAGTTGGTGCGCTTTCTGCGCAATGTCACCGTGGCGAAGATCG
>JBEKQG010000178.1:0-6064 GCA_049519955.1 Terriglobales bacterium | reverse complement strand
AAACACGGTCTCTTTCTTGAACGTGTCGCGCAGCGCTTCCGTCGCCGCTCTGATGAAGCGGTTGTCGGTGCCCACCACCGATGCCGGGCCCGTGCTGTGCACTTTGATCTTCAGCTCGATCCCCTTGGGCGTGTGCTTCTTCACAAACGCCGTGTAGCGCTTCAAAATGTCGTCCGGGTCCTGGTTGGGCACCAGGCGCATGGAAACCTTCGCCGACGCCCTCGCCGGAATCACCGTCTTCGCCCCCGGAGCCACAAATCCTCCCGGCATGCCGTGCACTTCCAGCGTCGGACGCGCCCACGTCCGGTACAGCACCGAATATCCCGGCTCGCCCGTCAGCACCTTCGAGCCGACCTCGGCTTTGCGATATTTTTCTTCGTTGAATGGCAGCCGCTTCCACGCCTTCAGCTCGTCTTTGCTCGGCGCTTTCACGTCCTTATAAAAGCCCGGGATCAGGATCTTCCCCTTCGCATCTTTCATCTTGGAAATGATCTCGATCAGCGCGAACAGCGGGTTCGGCGCCGCGCCCCCGTACACGCCCGAATGCAGGTCGGTCTTTGCGCCCACCGCTTCAATCTCCGTGTACACTAGGCCGCGCAGCCCGACGCAAAGCGTCGGAATATTCGGCGCAAACAACTCCGTATCGCAAACCAGCGCGAAATCCGACTTCAACTTCGCCTTCTGCTTGCGGACGTACTCGGCAATCGCTTCGCCGCCCACTTCCTCTTCGCCCTCAAAGATGATCTTGACGTTGATCGGCAGCTTGCCCCCGTTGGCCTGCATCAGGCACTCCAGCGCCTTCACTTCCAGCCAGAGCTGTCCTTTGTCGTCCACCGCGCCGCGCGCGTAAATATTGTCGTTGCGCACCGTCGGTTCAAACGGCGGCGTCTTCCACTCATCCAGCGGATCGGGCGGCTGCACGTCATAATGTCCATACATCAGAACGGTCGGCTTGCCGGCCGCGTGCAGCCAGTCGGCGTAGATCAGCGGATGCCCCTTGGTGGGGACGACTTCCACATTGTCCATCCCAATGCGGCGCAACTCGGTGGCAATGAATTCCGCCGCCTTGAGGATGTCGCCCTTATGTTCGTCGAGCGTGCTGACGCTGGGGATGCGGAGAAGGTCTTTCAACTCGTCGAGAAAACGCGGCTGATTCTTGCGGGCAAATTCGACTGCCGGGGAACCCATATTCTGTTGCCTTTCTGGCGCGCTCGCGCGCATTTTGAGATGGTCGTCGAAAACGTTTTAGTATATACCTGCAAGCAATCGCTTGCGCGATGTTGCAGGTCGGCCGCCGGCCTGGAACCTGCGGCGCAATTGACAGCAACCCATATCTCACCAACAATAGGCCGTATATCCCACTTCGATTGGAGACCTCCTATGTCTGAAGGCGAGCAACCGACCGTTTACCACCCCGAGCCGCAAAGCAGCGCCGGCAAATGGATCCTCATCCTCCTGGTCTTTGCCTATGCCGGCGCATCGTCGTATTTTATCTACACCCACAACGCCAAGCTCGATAAGGTCACGCAGGATCAAGCCACCAGCCAAAAACAAATTGACGATCTGACCAAGCGCATGCAGGCCGCCGAGGCCGATTCCGAGACCCTGGCCCAGCAGTTGGGCATGACCAAGAAAGAACTGGCAACCCGTGCCGACGAATTGCAGCGTCAGCAGCAAACCGCTTCGGCGCGCATCGCGGCTCAGGCCGCGGAAGAAAAGAAAGATGTCAACGCCGTTGCCGGAGAAGTCGGCAACGTGAAGACCGACGTCGGCGGCGTCAAGACCGACGTGGCCACCACCAAGGCCTCGCTCGACGCGACCATCGCCAAACTCCAGGCCACCATCGGCGACCTCGGCGTGCAGAGCGGCCTCATCGCCAACACCCGCGGCGATCTCGAAGCCCTCAAACACAAGGGCGACCGCCAATACTACGAGTTCACCTTGCTCAAGGGATCGAAGCCGCAGGCCTTCTCGACCGTCGCCTTGCAGCTCAAGAAGACCGATCCCAAGCACGGCAAGTACTCGCTCGACGTGAGCGCCGACGACAAGATCGTCGAGAAAAAAGACAAGAACGTGAGCGAGCCCGTGCAGTTCTACACCGGACGCGACCACATGCTCTATGAACTCGTCGTCTGGACCGTGGACAAAAACAAAATCACCGGCTACCTGAGCACGCCGAAGAACGCTCCCGTGCCGGTCACCGCTACGCCGCAGTAGTATCGCATTCGTATAGAGACGGGGTTTGTCCCGTCTCGCTTCGCCGTGCCGGGGTGCCCGCTCCTTGGAGCCGCGCTCCGCACCGGAGTCATTGACTGCCTCGTGCTGCTGGGAATTCGCCTCAGCGCCAAGAGCGAAGTCGGCCAGATGACTCCGCTCGTTCTCATGCTTCTCCTCATGCTCTCAATCTTCGTGCAAAACCGATGACCGAAACCACATCGTTGCTATTCTTGAACGAGCTGTTCAACTACAATTACTGGGCGCGAGACCGCCTCCTTCAATCCTGCGCGACGCTCACCGAGGAACAGTTCCTGCGCCCGTTGGGCAGCAGCTTCCCCTCCATACGAGACACCCTCGCGCACATGGTTGCCGTGGAGTGGCTGTGGCTGGAACGCTGGCGCGGCCGCTCGCCACAATCCTTGCTGTCTTCGGAGGAGTTCCCAACCGTGGCCGCCGTCTCCGAACGCTGGCGCACGGTGGAGTCCGAGATGAGAGCGTACCAGGCCACTCTAAGTGAGGAGGCGCTTGACTGCAATCTGCCATACATCAATTTCAAGGGAGAAACCTGGACCTACAACCTGTGGCGCATGATGGTGCACTTACTCAACCACCAAAGCTACCATCGCGGACAAGTTGCAACCCTCTTGCGTCAGCTGGGACTACAACCGCTGCAAGTGGATTTCCTGCTTGCGCACGACATGCAATTCCATCCCTGACGGCGCGCGGCGCGCGGGGCTGGAAGTGGATCTGCTTTACGCTGTGCCGTTAATCTCGAGATCTGAGAACTCGCGCGTTGTGGTGTCGTAAAGCACACCCCAGAAGCACGTATCACCGTCGCAGACGTCGACGGCGCGTTTTCGCCAATCAGCGGGCGAACCCATGCAGAATGCGTTTATGTAAATGAGCTTGCGTTTTCCAACCACAATTCCGACATACTGACGGAAATATTGGTCTGGGTGATCTATCCGCCGTTCGGATGGGACCCCACTGCCTTGCAACAACGAAATGCGCGACAACTGAGACTCCATATCGCGAACGTCAGTTTCTGTCGGTTGCCAAGTGGCGTCAAACTTCGGCAGACCCGGCCGGGAGCAAAGTTTCGCCAGATGTTTTGCTTCTCCCTCTGGAAGTACGACGGATGGCTTCTTGTCCTGTCCGTAAGAGGCGGCGACGAGGGCCGCAACAAGGAACAAGGTTACGCTTGCATCGCGAATCGGCATGTTTCTCTCCAATCCCTAGTTACCGAGTCAACCGCCTCCCACTTCGCCTTCAGCTTCTCGCGGTCTCTGGTCGCTCTCTACGGCCGCGTCATCTTCTCCGGCTTAACCAGCGAATCGAAGTCCTCGCCCGTCAGATATCCCAGCTTCAACGTCGCTTCCGAAAATACATTCAGGGACAACCCAGCATCCCCGCCCACGCGGCTAGGTCATTGAATCGCACCTGGCCAAAGACCGCGTCAGCATGGTGACTGTGGCTGTGACGGTGAAGCCTCCGGAGAGCACGTACCCGGGACGACCATGACGATAAAGCCGCCGCTATTGTCGCCGACCCAATTGTCGTTGATCCCCAGGAACAGCTTCCCCGGTTGATCCACAAAGAAAAAACTCTGGGACCCGCCGATAAAGAAGAGTCCATTGGGCATAATGCCAGCCCGGGCCGCGTTCTTGGTGCCATCGACCGCTCTGAAGCCCTTTTGTCGGATCGTCGATAGGGGAGCGAATACACCGATCAGGGCGCCCATCGTCGGCGTAGTCTTGAGCGAAACCCCAATGGCTTCTTGCAGCGGTACCTGTTGGTAATGGGGCGCGGTAAACGGCACGCCACTCGCGCCCGCCTCGCCAGTCCCGTAGTTCACCGTGCCGCTCACGTATTCGATCATGACCCACATCGGTTTGCGGATCGTGAGAGCGGCCACCAGCGGTACGCACTTATCTGCCGGGCTGCCAAAGCAACCCGACGCATTCCCCGGCACAAAAACTAGCCCCTGCGCCGCTGCCGTCGGTGCCGCAACCGCCAGAAGCAACATTGCAAGCATCAGCGCTGCGCTTGGACAAAATGCCGTCACGCGGCGAAAGAACGTAAATTTCGCAGCTTTCATGTTTCCTCCTCGCCACCGGTTGTGGCCTGTGTGGTTCTTCCCCTTTATTTCCTCCAAAAGCCGCAGAACCGCCGAAGTATGCGGGATTCGGCGGGCGGAACCGGAACGTTTCGAGTTGCCTTGATTTGCGTCTTGCGCGGCCGGCGTACGAATAGAGAAGGACTCGGAACATCGAGCCACAGCTATTCCACTTTGGCTACGTCTGACAGTGACAAATGTCACGAGTGAGTGCCGTGTGCCCCACACATTCGCGTGCTTTGCGAGGGTGTGGGTGTGCGCACCATTGCATCTTTCGCAGTCATTCATGCTTATACATTCGTTATGAGCTCTCTACGGCCGCGTCATCTTCTCTGGCCGAACGAGCGAATCGAAGTCCTCGCCCGTCAGATATCCCAGTTTCAACGCCGCCTCGCGCAGGCTCGAGTGCTCGACGTGCGCAGTGTGGGCGATCTGCGCCGCCTTGTCGTATCCCACCTTCGGAGCCAGCGCCGTCACCAGCATCAGCGAATTCTTCACATACCAATCCACCTTGGCGCGATCCACTTCAATGCCCTTGACCATGTACTCCACATACCCATGGCACGCGTCCGTGATCAGCGTGACCGAGTGCAGAAAGTTATAAATAATGACCGGCTTAAACACGTTGAGCTCAAAGTTGCCTTGCGATCCCGCGAATCCCACCGCCGCCGTCGCCCCATGCACCTGCGCGCACACCATCGTCATCGCTTCGCATTGCGTCGGATTCACCTTCCCCGGCATGATCGACGATCCCGGCTCATTCTCCGGAATCGCCAACTCGCCCAGCCCGCACCGCGGCCCCGAGGCCAGCCACCGTATATCGTTAGAAATCTTCATCAGCGACGCCGCCAGCGTTTCCATCGCGCCTTGCGCAAACACAATCTCATCGTGCGCCGAAAGCGCGGCAAACTTGTTCGGATGCGACCGGAAAGGAAGTCCCGTCAGCTCCGCAATCTTCGCCGCCGCGCGAACCGCAAACTCAGGATGCGTGTTCAACCCCGTTCCCACCGCCGTCCCGCCAATCGCCAGATCGTAAAGCCCATCCAGCGCGAGCTCCAGCCGCTTGACATCGCGATCCAGCAGACTCGCCCACCCCCCAAACTCCTGCCCAAACGTCAACGGCACCGCATCCTGCAAGTGCGTCCGCCCAATCTTCACCACGCCCTCAAATTCCTTCGCCTTAGCTGCAATCGCATCGCGCACGGTTTTGATCGCCGGAATCAGCGCGTTCTTCACCCGCTCCGCCGCCGCTATGTGCATCGCCGTTGGAAACGTGTCGTTCGACGACTGCGACATATTCACGTGATCGTTCGGATGCACCGGCTTCTTCGATCCCATCATTTCTCGTCCACGCGGGCCGCCCGCAATCTCAATCGCCCGATTCGAGATGACCTCATTCACATTCATGTTGGTCTGCGTGCCCGAGCCCGTCTGCCAAATCCGCAGCGGAAACTGCTCGTTCAACTTCCCCGCAATCACTTCGTCCGCCGCCTGCGCAATCAGCTTCGCCAAGTCCGCCGGAAGCTTGCCCAGGTCCTGATTCACCAGCGCGCAAGCCTTCTTCAGCGTCCCAAACGCCCGAATCAGCTCCGGAGGCATGACGTCTCGCCCAATCGCGAAATGCAGCAGCGACCGCTCCGTCTGCGCCCCCCAGTAAACATCCGCCGCAACTTCAATCTTTCCCATGCTGTCGGATTCAACGCGGGTCTTGATCGGTGCGGACGTGGCGTG
>JBEKQG010000177.1:0-6149 GCA_049519955.1 Terriglobales bacterium | reverse complement strand
CGGGAAAGTACGTTTATCCACGAGCTTGCGGTCGAGGATGATTTCGGAATTGCCGGTGCCTTTGAATTCTTCGAAGATCACGTCGTCCATGCGCGAGCCGGTGTCGATGAGCGCGGTGGCGATGATGGTGAGCGAGCCGCCTTCTTCAATGTTGCGGGCCGATCCGAAGAAACGCTTCGGGCGCTGCAAGGCGTTTGAGTCGACGCCGCCCGAGAGGACCTTGCCGGAGGGCGGGACGATGGTGTTGTAAGCGCGCGCCAGGCGCGTGATGGAATCGAGCAGGATTACGACGTCGCGTTTGTGCTCGACTAATCTTTTCGCCTTTTCGATCACCATTTCCGCGACTTGCACGTGGCGGGCGGCGGGCTCGTCGAAGGTCGAGGAGATGACTTCGCCCTTGACGGAGCGCTGCATGTCGGTGACTTCTTCCGGACGCTCGTCGATGAGCAGGACCATCAGCACAACTTCAGGATGGTTCGTGGTAATCGAGTTGGCCACGTTCTGCAGCAGCATGGTTTTGCCGGCGCGGGGCGGCGAGACGATCAGGCCGCGCTGTCCCTTGCCGAGCGGGGTGAGCAAGTCCATGACGCGCGCGCTGATGTTTTCTTTTACGGTTTCGAGCTTCAGACGTTCCTGCGGATAGAGCGGCGTCAGATTGTCAAACAGGATCTTGTTGCGGGCCTCGTCGGGCGACTCAAAATTGACCGCCTCGATTTTGACCAGCGCGAAATATTTCTCGCCCTCATGCGGCGGGCGCACCTGGCCGCTGATGGTGTCGCCGGTTTTCAAGTCGAACTTGCGGATTTGCGATGGCGACACGTAAATGTCGTCGGGCCCGGGCAGGTAGTTATAGTCGGGCGAGCGCAGGAAGCCGTAGCCGTCGGGGAGGATCTCAAGCACACCTTCGGCGAAGATGTGTCCTTCTTTTTCACTTTGCGCCTGCAGGATTTTGAAGATGAGGTCCTGTTTGCGGAGTCCGCTGGCGCCGGGCAGTTCCAAAGCTCGGGCGATCTTGGTCAGCTCGGTAATGTTTTTTTCTTTCAGTTCGGCGATGGTCATATTTACCTACGTGGGTTTTTCTTCGGGAGGGATTGTCGTTCCTCGTCGGGGGATGGGATTGCTTTGCCGCCGTGCGGGCACACGGCGGAGCTGCTAGGCAGCTCGCCGTTGTGCTTCGGCAAAGTTCTCAGGTTCGCTCAGGATGTCATGACGTTCCGCATCGGCGATCTTGTCAAATACCTGGTTCATGGTTTCCTGAATGCGGGTGTTGGGCCGGTGAAACTTGCGCGTTGCCTTCGAGGCAAGCTGGCAAAGCATATACCGGTTCCGCAGAGTATGTAGAGCGTCAAATACACGGTCGGAGCGCATGTTCGGTCTTTCTCCTTCAAAAAGAATAACTTAGGCTACGTTCCCGTCGTCCGGCCACTGCTTACTGGTCGATTTCGGTCAACCCAGCCGCAATGCGGGCCAGGCGCAAAGGGATTTGCCAGAATTACTCAAATAGATGCCCCGCCCAACCCGAAAGTTGCTAAATTCTCAAGGAGTGCCACAACGCGGGCGGAGGTTCGCCGGGACCGGCAGAAAGCTGCTCTTATGTCCTGAGAACGCCTAAGTATAACAAACCGCTGGGGAAGGTCAAGAACAATTTTCGTTCCCGGCGTAACCCTTCCAGCACCTGCTGCAAGACCAACAGCACAAACTACTTAAGCGCGTTCAGCCGTGCCGTCAGACGGGATTTGTAGCGCGAGGCCGTGTTTTCGTGCAGAACGCCCTTCTGGATTGCCCTGTCGAGCGCCGACACGGTCTGCCGGTAGGTCTCGGCCGCGGTGGTCTTGTCGCCTTTTTCCAGGCTCTCGCGCAGACTCCTCAGAGCGGTGCGCAGTTCGGAAGCGTTGGCCCGGTTGCGGACGGTTCGCTTCTCGGTCTGTCGGGCGCGTTTCAGCGCCGAAAAATGATTCGCCATGCGGCTTGATTACCTTTGTGTGTCCTAGATTGCCCTAGGAAGATATCGGTGGGTACCGAAGCTAGTATTCTACGGGAGCGAATCGCATCCGGTCAAATTGATATGAACTCACCTGCACAACCACCCGAACAACCAATCGATCGGCTGAAGGTCCTCATCAATTCCTCCACTCCCATCGTTGTCATGGAGACGGTCGAGGAAGTCCGCGCCCTGGCGCTCGTGCGCGCCGCCTGCTCAGATCTGAATCTAGCCGTTTTCGAATGGACAATCGCCGATGGCCTCGTCCGTTCCGGCAGCGGCGCCGCCGCTCCGCAGCCAGCACAGGGGCGTTCGGAAACCCACATGCCAGCAATTCCGCAGGGCAACAGCGAAGCCGACCGGTTAGCGCGAGCGGTGCTGTCGTCGGTCGCGTCCGACGCCGGCACGGGTGCAAAAACCGCCATGAATAACACCGCCGACCCCGTGCAGGCGCTCGCCAACCTCGAGTCCATGACCATTGAGGCCGTCTTCGTGCTCAAGGATTTCCATCGCCACATGGACAACCCCGTCGTGGTGCGCCGTCTGCGCGACGTGGGCCAGAAATTCTCCGCCAACCGGCGCACCTTGGTGCTCACCGCTCCCGCGATTGAAATGCCGCCCGAGCTGGCGAGCCTGGTGGAATTTCTCGATCTGCCGCTGCCCGACCGCGACCGCCTGCGCGAAATCATCCGTGAAACCTACACCCGCCTCGCCGGTACGCACACTCTAAAACTCCAGCTCGACGCCAACGGTGTGGACGCAATGGCCGCGAATCTCCGCGGGCTGACCGAAGAAGCCGCCGAACGCGCGATTTCGCAGACGGTGGTAGCCCGCTACGCGCTTTCGCCCGAGTGTGTCACGGATGTGCTCGACGCCAAAAAGGCTTTGCTGAAACGCTCCGAAATGCTGGAGTTCGTGGACACAACCGACAACATGTCGAGCGTCGGCGGCCTCGAAAATCTCAAGCGCTGGCTCCAGCAGCGGCGCGGCGCATGGGACGACCACGCCCGCCAGTTCGGCCTCGATCCGCCCAAGGGTGTCATCATTCTAGGAGTCCAAGGCTGCGGCAAGAGTCTCTGCGCGCGAGCCGTCGCCGGAGAATGGCAACTGCCGCTGGTAAAGTTCGACACCGCCGCCGTCTATGACAAGTTCATCGGCGAGACGGAAAAGCGCATCCAGAAAGTCTTCCGCGTAGCCGAGGGCCTCGCGCCCTGCGTCCTGTGGATCGACGAACTGGAAAAAGTTTTTGCCGGCAGCGGCCCCGATTCCGCCTCCGCCGACGCCGGCGTTTCGTCGCGCCTGCTGGCGTCGTTTCTCTCCTGGATGCAGGAGCGCAAGCCCGCCGTCTTCGTGGCCGCCACCTGCAACAACGTAACCGTGCTCCCGCCCGAACTGATTCGCAAGGGCCGCTTCGACGAACTCTTCTTCGTGGACCTGCCCAGCACCGCCGAGCGCAAACAGGTATTTTCCATCCAGCTAACCAAACGCAAACGCAATCCCGCCGATTACGATCTCGACCAGGTAGCAGCCGCAGCCAAAGGCTTCTCCGGAGCGGAAATAGAATCCGCCGTCCAAACCGCCCTATATGCAGCCTTTAGTAGAGACGGGGCTTGCCCCGTCTCCCCCGCTGAGAGCAAACAAGAACTAACCACCGAAGACCTGCTCACCGCGCTCTCGTCCACCGTGCCGCTGTCAGTCACCCGCGCTGAAGAAATCGCGAAGCTGCGGGCGTGGGCGAAGGAGAGGGCGGTGTGGGCCAGCGGGGCGGACAGCGAAGGGATCCTCGACGAAAATTCCGCCCATTGACTCGCCCGCCCGCCCGCGCTACGCTGAAATCAAATGGTTGGTGACCGCCCCGTCGTTGGGGTGCGCAATCCGGTTTGCTTCACTTTCATATCCATCTTTTTGCGTGCAAAAAATGCCGGCGCGAGTTCGCCCGACTCCGGCGAAGCAGATCCCGGTAAACCACATTCCGGTAACAAGAATCGAACAGTGAGCCCAGTCCCGCTGCTGGAGGCGGCGTTGCATTATGGATTCCAATGAAAAAGAATATTGAACTCACCCCCGATATCGAAACCCTGTTCGGCACGCGCGATGAAAATCTCCACGTGCTGGAAGACGGCCTGAACATCAACATCGACCTGCGCTCCGATTGCATCGAACTCGAAGGCGCACCCCGCGACGTGACCCGCGCCGAACAGCTCTTCGCCGACTACGAGCACCTCCGCCGCACCGGCCACCAGTTCCAGAACGGCGACCTGAGCAGCATGTTGCGAGTCGTGGTCGGCGATCCGAATACGACTCTTCGCGGACTGGCCGAAGCCGGCCGCCAGCGCTCTTTTGGACGCCGCACCGTCCAGCCCAAAAGCCCCAACCAGCGCCGTTACCTCGAAGCCATCGAGAAACACGACATGGTGTTTGCCGTCGGCCCGGCCGGCACGGGAAAGACCTATCTTGCCGTGGCCATGGCCATCTCGGCGCTGCTCAACAAGCAGGTCAACCGCATCATTCTGGCGCGCCCGGCGGTCGAGGCCGGCGAACGTCTCGGCTTTTTGCCCGGCACGTTGCAGGAGAAGATCGATCCTTATCTGCGTCCCTTGTATGACGCGCTCTTTGACATGCTCGAGCCCGAGCGCGTCGAACGCTATCTGGAAAAAAATATCATCGAGATCGCTCCCATTGCCTTCATGCGCGGACGCACCCTGAACGATTCCTTCGTCATTCTCGACGAGGCGCAGAACACGACTTCCGAGCAGATGAAGATGTTCGTCACCCGCCTGGGATTCGGTTCCAAGGCGGTGATCACCGGCGACGTCACGCAAATCGACCTGCCCACGGCGCGCCGCAGCGGACTGATCGAAGCGGCCGAAATCTTGCAGGGCGTAAACGGGCTGGCCTTCGTGAACTTCGACGAAAGCGATGTGGTGCGTCATCATCTGGTGCAGCGGATCATCCGCGCCTACGACGAATACAAGACGCGGCTCGCCGCGCAGCAGTTGTCGCTGCTCGAACCCAAGTCCGAACCGAAACCCGCCGCGCCCCAGTCGTCGCCCGAAGAACCGCGCCTGCGAAATTGAGTGAATGGTGTGTCGCGGACACTCTTGTCCGCGAGATGTGAAAGCGAATTCAAAGGCCGCGGACAAGAGTGTCCGAGCCACATAGGAGGGAGCCTAGCCGCTATTCTCCTTTTTGCTTTGGCAGTACTAGGGAACCTCTGATCAAGTCGGCGTGCGAATGGCTTTGAAAGGGCACGGCTTCAGCCGTGCCGTTAGGACCCGCTATACAAGCGGCTTCAGCCGCTGAGGGCTGCGCTTTCAAAACGTCGCGCATTCGTTTCTAGAACTTATTCAGAGTGTCCCTAGAGCATTTCCCGAGTTTCTGTAGAGACGCGGCTTGCCGCGTCTCCGGCGGCGGGCGAGCGAGACGGGGCAAGCCCCGTTTCTACAGGAGGAAGAAGAGGTCCAGGTTCCCTCTATAGCAAAACGGGAAATGCTCTAGACTCGTATCGGGGCATCGCTTTAGCGATGCCGCAGTTTTCGGAATTACGCGCCCCTTTAGGGGCTGGGCGTGGAAGAGAAGCGAAGTTGGTCATATTTCAAAAACGCATCGCCGGTCTCACCGAGCTGGCGCTCGGCCGTTTCATCGCGCGCGCCCGCTGCGCCGCTGGACTGCAGGGCGCGGTCAACGTGTTCGTAACATCGAGCGCCGAGATGAAGTCTTTGAACCGCCGCTTTCGGGGGAAAGACAAGCCCACCGACGTGCTTTCCTTTCCCGCCGAGCCCGATGCTGGAAAACAATTCGCCGGCGAAATCGCCATTTCGGCGGAGATCGCATCGCACAATGCGCGCACGCTTGGCCATTCTCCCGCCGAGGAAGTGAAGGTTCTCATCCTGCACGGCGTCCTGCATCTGCGCGGCTACGACCACGAGTGCGACAATGGACGGATGGCCAGGCGCGAAAAACAATTACGCGCAAAACTCCACTTGCCACTGGGCCTGATTGAGAGAACAAGACCACGTAGGGACAGCCGCCCTCGGCTGTCCAGCGGGGCAAAGCCCCGCCCTGCCTCGACATCCGTCTCGGGTGCTGCGAAGAGGAAGCAACCGCAATGATCGGCGTCGGCATAACTCTCGTGCTCCTGTTCGGCCTGCTCACGCTGGTCTCCTAC
>JBEKQG010000176.1:0-6195 GCA_049519955.1 Terriglobales bacterium | reverse complement strand
TCCGAATGTGTCCGCGGAATTGTACCGCACTATTTCCAGGTCTCGTTGTCATTTCGCTGGTTAATACTCCGGGCGATCAGTTGTCCCTTCGCGACTCGATACCCTCGTGTGCCATAGCGTTCTACTGCGCACGAGTGAAAAGCGATACACAAAGCCAGCCTTTAGAATCCCCGAAACGGACGACTCATTGCCGGTTGCGCTGAAGATCCAGACTTGCTTTTGTTGCTTCTGCAAATATGCGGCGGCCCAGCGAATTGCGGTTGCGTAGTGGCCCTGGCCCCGCTGTGCCACGGGCGTCCAGCAATCGAAGATCATGACGGCGCTGGGGTCGCTCGATTCCAGCCGGGAATCGATCTCCGACAAGTGGAACCCGTCATAAAGATCCACCCACAGGAAGTGAGACGGTTGCGTTCCTTGCCCCTGCAAACCTCGTCCCGGTAAATAATAACCGGCTGCGCGGCCTTGTCTCAGACGTTGGGCCGAGCGCGCAAGATACTCCAGCGTCTGCTCGTCATCGGCGTTGTACATGGCTGCAGAAGCGATGTTCTCCCAGCCCAAGGGGCTCAGGGCCATGCTTTCGTTTTCCGATATGTTCATTGGAGGAGCTTCAAAAAGTGCAACCGCCTCCTTGGATACCACGCTTCCTTTCACCCTTGTCAATGCGTGCATTGCGCTCGCTGCCACACCCGTCTTGCCAATTCGGTTTTGCAAGTCATGAAATAAGTTTCTGCCGGCGCGAAGCTGCTTATCGAACGCTGGAAATCTGCTGGAAGAAACCGCCAGCCAGTATCGGCCGACATTTGCCAGATGCCGCATTATGCTTTTTGACAACTGCACATAGCGGGTTGAGCAAATGGCATTGGAAAAGCGTTCTTTGTAAGCCTCACCGCCTAATCCAAGGTCCAATCTCCCCACCGACAAGTCGGCGCACGCCTCCTCCGTCAACAGCCGGAGCAGGCACGAACCGGGCGACGATTCCTCGTACTCGATCTGGAAGGCCGGCAGATACCAAAACCAGCTATCGAAAAACCGGAATCCGTAGTTCCACGCGACTGCCCGGCCGTTGACTTCCAACTGGCTGACCTTCAACCAACCGGCGGAACTCAGAAGTCCTGCGAGTTCCCGCAAGAAACAGCGCCGCTCGGGGCGGATGAGAGGACTCAAGCGATTGGTCGCGAGAAACCGTGAAATCTGCGCAGTGAAGATCGGCTCCAGGCCGGTTTCCAATTGGTCTGGATTCAAATGAGCAACCTGGATTGGACCAAGCTGGCCGAGTTTCTTGAGCCCACGCTTCTCTTTCTCTTTTCGCGCGACGGATTGGAGGACGGCTTGGCGTTGTTCCTGGTCACCGAGAGAGATGACGCCACAATCGTACCCATGCCGCTCGTGCAGATGGAATCGGTGGGCCCTGGCAACGGTTGCCATCGCTCGAAGCGTGTGCGACTCCGCTGGAACGTTGGCCAAGACCAGGTCTCGCACGCCGAGCTCGTTCATCTTCTCGATCACCGCCGCCAACACCGCGGCTCGAGTCTCCGGCGCACTCACGACATCGCAGTAGTCCGCTGTGCTGGCTGTCAAAAAGAACGCTGTATCGGGCGACTCTCGATTGCTCGCCAGCGCAGCGACACCGGCGAGGCGGCCGGACTCATAAACCAGGAAAGTCAACGGGCAGAGACTGTCCGAAAAAGCGCGGCTCGCGGCCAAAGCCCACTGCTGGGTATAGAAGACCTCCGGACGATCCATTTGGAACACCAGATTGTCCCAGGCGAGAATGATCTCGGGATCCTCTGGAATCTTCTCCAGAACGGTTACCTGCACGGGGGCTCCATGCAAATGAGTCTAGCCATGTTCGGAGGCCCAGTCCACGACTGTGAAGCGGCTGACGGCGTCATTGTATCGAGTTCCGCCGGGTCGTTGCGGCCAGGCAAGCAACCTTCCCTCTTTCCCTTGCAACTAAAGAATTAGTTACCTTTCATCGCTTCATGCGTCTAATCGTCTGGGAGGGCATCCGGTGCCGCCGAAACAATCGCGAACTTTGACCGAAGCCGAGCTGCGGATCATGAATGTGCTCTGGGGCAAGGAATCGGGCACGGTTCAGCAAGTGCTTGATTCTATTACCGAAAAGCCTGCCTTGGCCTATAACTCGGTTTTGACCACCATCCGCATTCTGGAACGAAAGGGCTATCTGAAACATCTGAAGGATGGACGGGCGCATGTATTTACCCCGTTGGTCGGGCGGGAAGAGGCCACTCGCTCGGAAGTGCGCCGCCTGGTCGGCCGCTTTTTCAAGAACTCTCAGGAGCAACTCGTCTTGAACCTGCTCGAGGACCAGGGCATTGGCCCAGAGGAACTCGCTCGCCTGCGCGGGATGTTGATGCAGAAGGACGCGGTTGTGCAGAACACACTGCCAAAGGACACGACTCGGAAGGTCGCGAAATGAACTGGCTCTCGCTACAGACCCTGGCGCAGGTTCCGGTCGAGCGCGTTCTCAACGCGCTTCCCGAAGGATTTCTGATCGCGTGTTTTGCCTGGGCACTGCTGCGCGTTTTTCGCAGGCAAAATTCCGGAACCCGGTTTGCCGTCTGGTTTCTGGCATTGCTTGCCGTCGCTGTGCTTCCCGTGCTCGCCATTTTCGGCGAAGGGCGGTTGGCAATGATGGCGGGGATGTCACCGAAGATGTCATGGGCGCCGTCCTGGGGAAGCCCGCGGCCCGCGCTTGCCATTCCCGCCGAGTGGGCGCTCTTCGTTTTCCTGGCTTGGATTTTGGGAGCGGGCGCTGCGTTGCTGCGTTTGGGGGCCGCGCTTTGGCATCTTCGCCAACTGCTCCGGAGCTGCACGCCAATCGTTGCCGCGGATCTCGATCCGGCAGTACGAAAAACCATCGCGGCCATCGGCGCGTCCAGATCGGTCGCATCAAGGCCCGTAACCGTAGCCGCCTCCGAGCACGTGCGCGTGCCCGCCGCCATCGGTTTTTGTCAGCGGACCATTGTCCTGCCCGCCTGGGCGTTGCGCGAGCTGCCGCCCCACGATCTCAACGTCATTTTGCTGCACGAGTTCGCGCACCTGCGGCGCTGCGACGACTGGACCAACCTCATTCAGAAGATCGTCCGCGCTCTCTTCTTCTTTCATCCAGCGGTGTGGTGGATCGAGGGCCGGCTGTCGGTAGAACGCGAGATGGCTTGCGACGACGCCGTGCTGGCCGAAACCGCCGACCCGCACCGCTACGCGAATTGTCTGGTCTCGCTGCTGGAAAAGAGTTTGGCGCACCGTGCCGTTCGCCGCCTGCCGCAAAGGCAACGGTCGCTGGCGCAGGCCGCTGTCAATCGCGCCCGCGAGGCTTCGCTGCGGCTGGCGCGGATTCTCGATGCGAACCGGCCGGCCGCGACCCGAGTCTGGAAACCGGCGCTGGCTATAGTCGGCGTTTTTTCCCTGGCCTGCCTGATCCTGCTGCCGCGCGCGCCCCAGTTCGTGGCGTTTGATCGCGCCGTGCCGGCCAGTGATTCCATGTCGGCATCGCTGCACCCTGTGCATGTGGAGACGGGCGCTCCCGCCCGTCCAAGCCGAGCGCAGCTCGGCAGCGGTCCGCAGCCACAGCAACTTCAGATTTGCTACCGCGAGCCGTCATCGGCTGCCGCAACTGCAAAAATGACGACTGCCAAAGTTGTCCCAGCGCGCGTGATGGCTGGGCGCGAACTTGCTCCGGCTCCGACAGCCTTCGCCCCACTGAACGCGCCGCCGCCCGATCAAGTCCTCGCCCTGAACGCCAGCGTCGGCAGGGAAGCCGTGCCGGAATTTCAAACGCTGGTCTTTGTTGAAGCCACCGAGTACGCGACCTCCAATTCGTCGGTCTGGAGCGTACAGATATGGCGAGTTACGCTGGTGAACGTAGTCGGCTACCGTATGGCAACCGTGCCCGTGGCCAGCTCGATTTAGCGGCCCAAAGTTTTTTTGCAACTCACAACTAGAGTTTTAGTTCTATAAGGAGAAACGAAAATGAAGATGTGGATCGAACGCTCGAAGCGAGTGCTGACCAGACGTCTCGTAGTGGCTCTCGTTGCCGTGGTGGCAGTTGGGGCCGTGGCGACTTTCAACTTTGCGAAGCCGGCAAAGGCGGCAACCGCTGCCCAGGCTGCGGGGCCGCTCGATGACAGCAGTGTCGAAGCGTTGCTTACGCTCGACCGCGCCATGGAAACCCTGGCTGCCCGGGTTACACCGGCGGTCGTCAATGTCACGGTAGTGTCGAAATCCAACCAGCAACAGGGTGGCATGGAAGGTATGCCCGACATGCAGCAATTCTTTGGTCCGGGCAATCCCTTCGGACGTCAATTCAATATGCCGTCGCAGCCGCAAAACCGCATGGAACACGGCCTGGGCAGCGGCGTCATCATCTCTCCCGACGGGTACATCGTCACCAACAACCATGTGATTGAAGGGGCCGTCGATATTCGCGTCACCATGAGCAACCGCGAAGTCCTGTCGGCGAAATTAATCGGCGCCGACCCGCTCACCGACCTGGCGGTCATCAAAGTCACTGGGACGAACCTCCCGAGCGTTCCGTGGGGTAACTCGGCAACGCTGCGCCCCGGACAGACCGTGCTCGCTTTCGGAAATCCATACGGGTATCGTTTCACCGTGACGCGCGGCATCATCAGCGCCCTCAACCGTCCCAATCCCGATCAGAGTGACCGGCGCAAGCCGGGCGAGTTCATCCAGACCGACGCCGCCATCAATCCCGGCAATTCCGGCGGCGCCTTGGTTGACGCGCGCGGCGAACTGATCGGAATCAACACCTTCCTGGTCTCAGGCTCGGGATCGTTCGCGGGCATGGGCTTTGCCATTCCTTCGCAGATTGTCCAGCCCACCGTCGAGACCCTGATTCGAGACGGCAAAATCACGCACGCGTTTATCGGAGTTCAGATCGCCGACGTTACTCCCGACAACGCCAAGTTCTTCCAGCTAAACAAAGCCATGGGAGCGTTGATCAGCGACGTTGAGCCGGACGCACCCGGCGCGAAGGCGGGCCTCCGCACCGGAGATGTGATTACCGAACTCGACGGCCAGCCCGTCACCGACGCCGGCCAATTGCAAATGTTGGTCGGACAGAAACGGCCGGGCGACACGATTCACTTGGGCGTGGTGCGCGACAGCAAATTGACCACCGTCCCAGTGACGCTCGAAGTGCTGGGCGGCGGCAAGGGCGCCGAGTCTGCCGGCGACGAGCACGGCAAAGGCCGCTGGGGACTGAAGCTCGCGGATTTGACTCCCGACGACCGCAATGAACTGCAAGCGCAAGAGTCGGTTCATGGCGCCATTGTCGAGGAAGTGCAACCCGGCAGCCCCGCCGACAATGCCGGTTTGCAACGTGGAGACATCATCATGGAAGTCAACCGGCATTCGGTGAAATCCGCCACTGAGGTTGTGCAGCAGTTATCGAACGTGCCGAGCGGTCAGGATGTGCTCGTGCTGGTCTGGTCGAAGGGAGGCACCACATTCCGCGTGTTGCATCCGCCGCAGGGCTAACGCCGATCGAACGCCGCTCCAGCGTTGCTGTGGCTCGTGTGGGGACGGGGCTCTGCCCCGTCCCGCCGGGCGCATCTCGGTGCCTGCCCGCGCCCACCGCAACCCTGGATATATCAACAAAAGTGCCCATCGGAACCAGCCGCCGCCTTACCGTTAGGAATAATCCAAACCCGACCACCCATTTGGTCATGCCTCCCGCACCGTGGTAATCGGCATTTCACAGCCTGTGTACAGCAGTTCTGTTTTTACCCGATAGAATGGCTTAGGGATTGTGGGTTCCATAACTGGCCTCGCGCCGCCCAACCGGCGACCGCGCGACCGCTTGCCAGACCTAAGAAACTTAGGCAGATGGAGATATGCCTTGGACAGACTGGATGACATAGTTCACGATCAGCACCACGCTGCCTGTTCTCTCGACGCCAGCCACGTGCTGACGTGGGAGGAAATCGCCAACCTGGTGGCCGAGCCCGGCAAGCCCGCCGACACCTTGATGAACGTCGTCGCCTTGATTGCCAGGCGCTTTGGCGCCGATGTCTGTTCCGCCTACCTGCTCGAGCCCGACCGCGCCAATCTCGTTCTGGCCGCGACCCTCGGCTTGCGCCGGGAATGCATCGGCAAGCTGCGCATGGGCGTCAATGAAGGACTCGTCGGCATGGTCGCCGAACAGCTTCGCCC
>JBEKQG010000175.1:0-6222 GCA_049519955.1 Terriglobales bacterium | reverse complement strand
ATCTCGGGATACTGCAGGAGCGGATTCAGCCCAGTGCCATCCGCGGGCAGCGCGCCCTGCATGATGGCAAACGGGTGGGCCGCAAAATTCAGAATCATCAAAAAGAAAACCTGCACCGCCGCGATCACCACCGACGCATACGCGAACAGCCGCGGATCGGTTTTATAGCGCAAGCGCAGAACGTATCCGTAGCCAGCCAAGAGCAGCGACCAGAACAGCAGCGACCCTTCCTGCCCCGACCACAGCACGGCGAATTTATACGCGGCCGGCAAGTCGCGGTTGCTGTGATGGAAGATGTAGGCAATGGAGAAGTCGTTGTTGAACGCGGCCATCACCAGCACGATGCCCGCCAGCAGCACGGCGGCGAACGTGGCGATTCCGGCGCGGCGCGCGGTTTCTCCGAGCCGGGCCCAAGCCGCATCCCGGCTGAGTAATGCCAAAAAACCGGCCAGAAAACAGTACGCACTCAAGCCAAGCGCGATCAGCAGCGCAAAGCTTCCGATTTGAGACATTGCTGGGCCCCCACGGTATTATCGTATTTTTTCAGAGAAACGCATGGTACGCAATCCAACCGGCGCCGGGAACACCGGGATGTGCAGTCCGTTCTATTTGCAGAGCGATTGTTTTGCGCCCCACAAGTTGGTTGCATGAACTATGCGTAGGCCAGCACCGTCGCGCCCGTGAAGATCAGCAACCCCCCGACCCAGTGGTGCCAAGTCACTGGCTCCCGGAGAAAAATTGCCGCCAACGCGATCGCAACCACCACACTCAGCTTGTCGACAGGAGCGACCTGGGAAGCCTCCCCGAGTTGCAGGGCCCGGAAATAACAGAGCCAGGATAAGCCGGTGGCAATGCCCGACAGGACCAGAAAAATCCAGGTACGTTTTCCAATCGTCGAGAGGGGTTGGCTCTTGGTAAAGAGAGCGACGGACCAGGCGAAAATCAGGATCACCACCGTCCGGATGGCAGTCGCCAAGTTGGAGTTGATGTGCGCGACTCCAACCTTCGCCAGAATGGCCGTAAGACCGGCAAAAAACGCCGAAAGCAAGGCCCAGAGGAACCAGTTCATATTTCTTCCCGACCTCCAATCTCTACGAAAGCCGCGGTTCGATCCCGTGGGTTCAGAGGATTCATTCGCGATGTCCATTCATAAGTCATTCGCCTTCCGCGCACGATCAAGGCGACAACCGATCGAATGGGGGTAGAACGCTTTGGCTACGGCTTCTCCAGCGGGTAGCCCTTTTCGCGCCATTCGCGAATTCCGCCGTCCATCGAAATCACATTCGTGTATCCCATCTTTTGCAGGTTATCGGCCGCCAGCACCGAGCGGAACCCGCCGCCGCAATAAAGCACCAGCTCCGTCCCCAGATCGGCATACGCGCCTTCAATGTCGCGCTCGATCACACCCTTGCCCAGGTGGACGGATCCGGGCAGGTGGTCGGCGTCGAATTCGCGGTCCTCGCGCACGTCGACCAGAACGAATTTCTCGCCGCGTTCCATCCGCGCCTTGACCGCGTCAACGCTGGTTTCGCGGACGCGCCGCTTCGCGTCCTCCACAATTTTCAAAAAGCGCGGTGGATGCTGATGCGTCATATTCTTCTCCTCCCTTCGGTATTCGGATGCTCGCCTGAAAATCATAGCAGGCGGATGGGCTGCAAGCGCTGAGCCGCGAGCTTCGACCAAACGGATGCCCCGCAGCTAGCAGTCCGCACCTCGAAGCCTATCCGTCAGCGCCAACAACAAGCGATTCCGGATAAAATCGTAACAACGCTCTATGACGCTCAGCATTCGCCAATCTCGCATTCATTCCTATGGTTGCTACACCACGCGGCCGATTCGCAAAGGGACGTTGATCGTGGAATACGTGGGCGAGCGCCTCACCTACGAACAGGCCGACGATCTTTACGACGATTTTGAGAACACCTATTTGTTCGGTCTGGACGGCGGCAAACGCATCATCGACGGCTTCGGCGTGGCCGCTTTCGTCAATCATTCCTGCCACCCGAACTGCGAGACCGATCAGATCCGCGGCAAAATGTGGATCATCGCGCTCCGCGATATCGGACCCGGAGAAGAATTGACCTACGATTACAACCTCTACGATGGCGAGGACGACGCTCCGTGTTTATGCGGGTCGGAGCGTTGCCGGGGGAGCCTGTATTCGTCGTCGCACCTGCGCAAGCTCGCCAAAAAACGCGCCAAGGCCGCGGCGGCCGCAGCCTAGCGAAGAAGCCGGATATTTCCCGATGCTACAATCGTCTCGTCTCGAATCGCCGTTTTGATCGCGTCCCAAACGCTGGAGTTTTGCCTTGAACCGTGCCGCCGCCGACCTCGAAGCCATCGTCGCCAAAGCCCTTCATCGCGCGCCGACGGACGAGAGCCCGTTGCTCGCCTGGCCTATCGCCTGTGGCAGCGCCGTGGCCGATCGCACTCGCGCCCTCAGTTTTTCCGGCGGCATTCTCCAAGTGGAAGTCGCCGACGCGGGTTGGCGCCGCGAACTCGCCGGCCTTGCGCCGCGTTACGTGGCCCAGATCAACAAGTATTCCGCGGCTCCAGTAAAGCGCATCGAATTCGTGGTGAAAGGGTAAACTTTTCCGTAGAGAAGCGGCTTGCCGCGTCTCAAGCCTGCGCCGCCGGCTTATGAAAGTCACCGATAAAGACGTCGCCTACGTCGCCGATCTCGCCAACCTTGAGTTGACCGAGGAAGAACGCGCCCACATGCTCCGCGATTTGAACTCCATCCTTGAATACATCGAGCGCCTCAGCGAATTGGATACCGATCAAGTTGCGCCCATGGCCCAGGTCTCGGATCGTTACGGTGTGGACGAGTCGCGGCAGGACAGCGACCGCTTCGCCTACGCCATCCGAGAGGACTTAAAGGATGGCCTGCGCGAATCGCTGCCGCACGATGTCGCACTGAAAAATGCTCCGGACACCGACGGCACATTCTTCGAGGTTCCGAAGGTGATTGAGAGATAGCGACGAGATATGGATGATGTCGGCATTGACCATTGACGATATTCGCACCGCGATCACCGAGCGCCAAACGACCGCGACCGCGCTCGCTCAAACTTTCTACGCGCGCATCCACCAGGAAGATCCCGAGATTGGCACGTTCCTGACTCTTTGCGAAAGCCGCGCGCTGGCGCAGGCCGCGCGCATCGACGCGTTGGCCGCCGAGGGCAAGCCTTTGCCGCCGCTGGCCGGAGTTCCGGTAGCGATCAAGGACGTCATGGTGACGCGCGGTGTGCGCACTACCGCGGGTTCCAAAATTCTAGAGACTTTTATTCCGCCGTATGACTGCACGGCGGTGGCTCGCCTGGAAGCGGCGGGCGCGGTGATCCTCGGCAAACTCAACTGCGACGAGTTTGCCATGGGATCGTCCAATGAGAACTCGGCGTATCGCCCAGTTCACAATCCATGCGACAAGAGCCGCGTTCCCGGCGGATCGTCCGGCGGGTCGGCGGCAGCCGTTGCCGCGGAGATGGCCGTGGCCACGCTCGGCTCCGATACCGGCGGATCCATTCGCCAGCCCGCGTCGTTTTGTGGCGTGGTCGGGTTGAAGCCCACCTATGGCCGCGTCTCGCGCTACGGTCTGATTGCCTTTGCCTCTTCGCTCGATCACATCGGCCCGCTTGCGAAAACGGTGAAGGAAGTCGCGCTGGTTCTGCGCACAATTGCGGGCCGCGATCCCATGGATTCGACGTCGGCCGAACTCCCCGTTCCCGACTATGTCGCCGAACTCCAAAAGCCGGTAATAGGATTAAGAGTCGGCGTGGCCAAAGAATATTTCGGCGAGGGACTCGATCCCGAAGTTCGCGCCGCGGCCGAAGCCGCGATTCAAAGGCTCGCCGAGTTAGGATGCGAAGTTGTACCCGTGAGTTTGCCGCACACCGAGTATGCGATTCCCACTTATTACATTGTGGCCACGGCGGAAGCTTCGTCGAATCTGGCGCGCTTTGATGGCGTGCGCTACGGCTTCCGCGCTAAGTCAAACACGCTTTCCGAAATGTACCGCCAGACCCGCGACGGCGGATTCGGCATGGAAGTCAAGCGCCGCATCATGCTAGGCACTTATGCTCTGAGCGCCGGTTACTATGACGCCTACTATCTGAAGGCGCAGAAAGTGCGCACACTCTTGACCCGCGACTTCGACGAGGCATTCAAGAAGGTAGATGTAATCGCCGCGCCCACCTGCCCGACGCCAGCGTTCAAGTTAGGTGAGAAAACAAACGATCCGCTAGCCATGTATCTCGCCGATATCTACACGGTAACTGCGAATCTGGTGGGCATCCCCGGAATTTCAGTCCCCTGCGGAGATAATCGCGAGAAGCTGCCGATTGGATTGCAGTTGTTTGCGCGGCACTTCGACGAGGCGACCCTGCTGAGAGTAGCGCATGCATACCAACAGTCGAAAACGCCCGCGTAGGGACAGCCGGCAAGATGCCGGCGCTACTTTATCCTCCAGCGCACGCCGTCCTTCGTGTTCTCCACGATGATGCCCGCCGCGGTCAGTTCGCCGCGCAGCGCGTCGGACAGTTTGAAGTTCCGCGCTTTTCGCGCGGCCTCCATTTCGGCCAGCTTTTGATTGACCTGCTCGTCGCCAAGTTGCGCGGAGCCGGCAATCTCCATCAACTCAGGGCTGATTTCTTTTTCGCGGCCCTCGGCTTTGGCCCAGTCGAGGATGGCTTTCATCTTCGGCTGATCGTCGTCCTTCAGCACGCAGAAGATCTCGTCGAACTTTTCGAGTGCTGCGAGCAGCGGTTTTACGTCATCTTGGCGGACTTCTAAGGCGTCAAGCGCGGTGTTGGTTTTGCGCAACATGTCGAACATGGCGGCTTGCGCCTCGGCGGTATTCAAATCGTCGTCGAGCGCGCTCTTCATGCGGACGATGGTTTCCTCCGCCAATTGCGCCATCTGCGGAGTCGCGCCAGCCGGAAACTGCGCGCTCGTCAGGCGGAAGCGGAAGTTGCGCAGCTTCTCCACCGAACTTGCCGCCGACTTCAAGCCCTCGAACGTGAAGTTCAACTGATTGCGATAGGGCACTTGCGTCAGCAGCCAGCGGATCGACGACGGCTTGTGCCCGCGCAGGATAAGGTCCCGGACGGTGAAGAAATTTCCAAGACTCTTCGACATCTTCTGGCCTTCGACCAGCAAAAAACGCGCATGAAACCAATAGCGCGCAAACTGCTTGCCGCTGAGCGCCTCCGACTGCGCGATCTCGTTCTCATGATGCGGAAAAATCAGGTCTTCGCCGCCCGCGTGCAGGTCAAAACTCGGCCCCAGTTGCGCCATCGACATTACCGAGCACTCAATGTGCCAGCCCGGACGCCCCGGCCCAATCGCCGTTTCCCACGAGGCTTCGCCCGGCTTCGGGGCCTTCCAGAGGGCGAAGTCGCGGGCGCTGTCCTTGTCGTACTCGTCCAAGTCCACGCGCGCGCCGTCAGTCATGCCGGCAAAGTCCTTTTTCGAGAGCTTGCCATACTCGGGAAATTTCGCGATGCGGAAATAATAGGAACCGTCGTCGGTGCGGTAAGCGAAGCCTTTCTTCACCAGTTCGGCAATGAAGCCGGCCATCGCGTCGATGTGTTCCGTGGCGCGCACCAAAACCGGCCGCTCAATGCTCAACGTGGCTGAGTCTTCGAGAAAAGCCTCGGTAAACTTCGCCGTGTATTGCTGCACGGTGACGCCGTCGCGCGCGGAATTGCGAATGATCTTGTCGTCCACGTCGGTAATGTTCATCACATAGCGAACGTCGTATCCGCTCTGGCGCAGAAAGCGATAGAGGAGATCGACGGCGATGAATGTGCGGAAATTCCCTATGTGGCCGTAGTCATAGACGGTCGGTCCGCAGGCGTACATGCGAACGCGGCTTCCGTCCAGCGGATGGAAGTCTTCGACCTTCCCGGAAAGAGTGTTATAGAAGCGCAGTGCCATGGATGAGTTCGCGAGCGGAGTAGCGACCTTTCATTCTAGGGGCGAGCGGGAGAACGGGTCAAATGCGACGCGCGATCATGCAGACGGGGAATACTCTCGCTCTGGGATTGGCGTTTCGACCCAAAAAAAACTTGCGGCCCAGGGGGTGTCCCCTGGGCCGCAATCGTGTGTGCCGAACATGTTCGACAGCTTGGGGGTGGAAGTCCCCTGCCCAACCTGGTGGAGGTGAAGGGCTAGAGAAGCGCAAGGGCGTCGTCGCGAGGCGGGGTCTGAAAGAAGCGTGGA
>JBEKQG010000174.1:0-12275 GCA_049519955.1 Terriglobales bacterium | reverse complement strand
CGAAAGGGGTCATGGTCGTTCTCGTAGGCCTGGGTGTGTTCTCCATGCGCCACAAGGATGTCTGGGGAGTGGCCGAGAGCTTTCTGGAATTTTTTCACGTGAGTCCTCACCACCACCACCGCTTGTTTGGCGTCTTTGTCGCCCTCGGGCACCAGGTCACCGACGTGCGCCTGTGGAAGATCGCCACCGTGGCGGCCATCTACGTGACACTTCGCTTCATCGAGGCCTACGGATTGTGGCACATCCGTCCCTGGGCGGAATGGCTGGCGATCGCCTCCGGCTCAATCTACATCCCGTTCGAGGTAGCCGATCTGCTGCGGCGTGTAACTTGGTTTCGAATATTGGTGATCGTCGTCAACCTTGGAATTGTGCTTTACATGCTCTTGCTGCGCCTGGAAGCGGCCAAGAAGCACCACGCCGCGCATCACTCGGCGGAGTCCAGATAGATCGCCTTGTGTGAATCAGAATAGATCGCCCGTGTAGAGACGGGGCTTGCCCCGTCTCAGCCTGCGGAAAAAGTCGGCGTTGCACTTGATTTCGGGTGGCGTAGCGGTTCACCGCTGCGGTCAGACTGCAGCGCGGGAGGTACTTTTTTACCAGCCCGATGGGTTGTCATCTTGAGCGGAGCGAAAGACCTACGCATAGGTGCGCTCAACTAAGGCGACTTCGGGAGGTCCGTCGCTGGACCAAAATAAATGGAAACTACTTCCCCACGGGGAATGAACAGAGCTCTGTGCCTACCGGGAGGCAAGACGTAGTACCCTTGCTCGGTCTCATCCAAGAGAGAGACCTCAACCGTCGTAGCCCCGTTGGACAGGGGAAAAGGCTTGCTGAGGTACACGACTGCGGGCACCGGCGCTCCGCCTCCGAACTTTTGCTGCATGTGTCCCACGACCGAAGTTACATAGATCGAAATGCTCAGGACGATCCCAATCCAAACGCGGAAGTCTAGCGCGTATAACATCCGGTTTTGACTACTGCGAGCCGCGAGTCCGAACATGGCAGCCATCCAGAACCAGAGCGCCAGGCCGACGATCTCCTCCGGCCCCATCCAAGACACCGCGCCAAAGAGAGCGAACGAAGCCAGCGCCGCCAGAATCGCACTCTTTTCGGGATTCTCTGTGAATCTCCTCGCCATCCATCTGTTAACGAGGTAGAATGCCAGCCACCCAACCGCAAGCGCGGCGACCCGTATCCACAAATACCGGGGCCGGGGGATTGGCACGTCTTGGACAAAAAGAAATAAACTGAACATCGCCGCCATCAAGTACGCCGTGAAAGTGAATCCACACGCTAAGACCACAGCGCGCTCGGACCGTAGGGCCGGATCCGCGTTTTCCATCACCTTCTGGAGCGGTCCATAGTAGGCAAGGCCATAGTGATGAGCAGCTACTGCAAACGCTGAAAGCGCGCTGAAGACAAACCCAACCAAGAAAATCCTGGCACGAAGTGGGCCGAACTGAACGATACCGTACCGCGCTTCGTACGCAGAGAGAATCACGAACCCCACGCCGTACATGACCAGTAAGAGCGTCGCGGCCGATCGCGCGAACACATATCGAGATAGCTGGCAAACGCTGGCTTATCTGGCGCTGGCACTTGTGCTGTTGACATGTCGCAATTATCCAGCCTCTCAGGCGATGATTACCAGCAGATCGTGGGTGTCGGCGGGCCCTTCGACCTTTTTCATCACAAACGCGATGTACGACCAACACAGACTTGCTCCCCGATCGGTGCGAAGATACCTCGACAGTGCACCATCGAGAACTGCGCCAGTCTCCAGAGACGAACGCTTTCCGGCGGCAAACTTTTCACCGCTCTTTGACAACATATGGCCCCGGTCAGCACACTCGCAAGTGCACGCCAAACAGCAAAATTCAATGCTAAGTCCTATATTTTGAATACTTTACCTATAACTACCTTACTATCATCAACTTAACTCATTTTGGGGTAGGGGGGGTACCCCCCCCACAAATTTCTGAATTCTTACCCGCCGGTTGGCCCACATCGTTGAGCGTGGAGACGAAATAACTGCCGGGTGCCCATCGATAAGAGAGAAGGCTCTGTCAAGGGCAAAAATATCCTGGGCAGTGCCGAAGCACCGCTTGCAACATGAGGGTGACGCAGCCCCAGAGCCCAGCATTGCGGCGATCAGCTCGGCCGGTCCGTCTTCGCTGAGAACCGGGAACTGAGAACCGCCCTACTCATTCACAGTGCACCCGCAATCCGCTGGTGGAACGTGCGCTTTCAAGAAGTCCGCCACGCGCTTGTAGGCGTCAATCTGATTTTCGACTTTCGCGAAGCCGTGGCCTTCGTTCTCATAGACTTTGTATTCCACCACGCCGCCGCGCTTCTTGACCGCATCCACCAACTGCTGCGCTTCCGTCTTGGGGCAGCGCGGATCGTTGCCGCCCGCCAGCAGATACAACGGCGCTTTGATCTTATCCACGAAGTTGATGGGCGAGCGGTCTTCGTAAAGCACCTTGTTCTTCACCGGATCGCCCATGGTCGCCAGGTCGCTCTCGCGCAACACCGGGTCTTCGTTCTGAATTTCCGTGAACCAATTCACGAAAGGCACAATCGGAACGCCCGCCGCCCACATTTCCGGGGCCTTCGTAACTCCCATCATCGTCATGTAGCCGCCGTAGCTCGCGCCCATCAAAATTAGTTTCTTGGGATCGACGTAGCCCGTCTGCTTGATCCAGTCCGCGGCCGCGAGCACATCCTCGAAATCGCCTCCGCCCATATCGAAAAGATTCGCCTGCTGAAATTCTTTTCCATACCCAGTCGATCCGCGATAGTTGGGCGCGATCACGATGTATCCCTGGTTGGCCACAAACTGCACAAAGCGATTGAATGTGTTCATCGTTTGCGATGTAGGCCCGCCGTGAACGTAGACAATCGCGGGATGCTCGCCATTGCGCGGCAAGTTATAGGGCACATATACGAACGCGGAGATGGTCCACTTACCGTCCTTGCTGGGATAGTGGACGAGGTAGGGCTCGACCATGTCCTCCGCGCGCACGCCGCCCACCAGCGAGTGCGTGAGCTGATTCGACTTGCCGTCGGCGAGGTTATAAACCCAAAGATCGCCGGGAGCGGTCGGACCGGTGTGGTAATAAAGCAACCGCGTGCTGTCACCAGTGAATGCCGAAGTCCCGCCGGCAACATAGTTCACGCCTCTGGGCAAGGCAAGAGCGCGGGCCTTCCCGGCGGCAATATCATACAGGTAAATGTCGGCGTTGCCATCCACGTTGGCCGTGTAAATCAAAAACTTGCCATCGGGAGAAAATCGCTCACCAGCTATTTCCCACTTGTCTTGCGTGAGCCAGCGAATTTTCTTGTTCGCGATGTCGAGCAATCCGATGTTGTCATAGCCGTCGCCGGCGTTTGAAGTGATCAAGACGCATTTGCCGTCGGGCGAAACGTCGTTTGCCGAGTAAAGCCGTTCGCCCTCGTGCGGCGTCATCAGCGTGCTTTGGGCGTCCGCCACGTCAACCACAAATACATTCGAGTCCGTTCCCTTCGACTGTTCCTGCGTATAGACGATGAACGTGCCGTCCGCCGACCAGATGGGCGCAACGTTCATGCGGTCTTTCCCAGTGCCACTGGTCAGGTGCTTCACGTCGCGCATGAGCGTGTCGTAAACGTCAATCTCAAACACGGAGGACGTTTTCGGTTTGACCATGTAGGCGAGATAGCGGCCATCCGGCGACCATGCGGGACTTTCCTCCGCGATCTCGCGCGTGTTGGTCACGTTTACCACCTGGCCGGTCTTCGGAGAAACCAGAAAAATGTCCCACTGCTCATCGCCGTCGTAATCGGACATATACGCGATCCACTTGCCGTCCGGCGACCACGTGGGGCTGGTCTGGCGCTCGTTGCTCACCGTGAGTTGCACCGGCCATCCCCCTTCGGATGGCACGAGCCAGAGATTATTGCGCCCGCTCATGTTGCTGACGAAGGCGACCGTCTTTCCATCGGGCGACCAGGCCGCGCCGCCGACCTGGCGCGTCATATAGAGCTTTTCGATGGAAAGATTCTTCTCCACGCGGGCATCGGGCTTGGAGGCGATCTGCTTGGGATCGGTGATGGCCGCGGGTGCGGGCAGGGTCTGCGATGCGGTCAGAACGCTCATGACAACGACCATAACAAACAGACTGAAAGTGCGCATGGGACCTCGAAATGGATTTGCAAGCAGGGAAAGTTTAGCAGGATCCCGCGTTCATCAGAAATTCACCCGGTTGTAACCTGGCTTTAACATTTCGCCGCTACAACAAAATTGCATACCTAAATCAAGCAAGAGGAGACCTCGCCGAATGAACCGTCGCATCGCGCTGCTGTTGGCAGCCCTGGCGCTGGCGCTACCCGTCATGGGCCAGACCACTTTGAATGGAGCGGGCGCTACTTTTCCCAATCCCATCTATTCCAAGTGGTTCAGCGAATACAACAAACTGCACCCCGACGTCCAGATCAACTACCAATCGCTTGGCAGCGGCGCCGGCATCCGCCAGCTTCTGAGCGGAACGGTGGATTTCGGAGCCAGTGACGCCACCATGTCCGACGAACAACTAGCGCAGGCCAAAACCAAAATCCTGCATATTCCCACCGTGCTCGGCGCTGTCGTCCCGGCGTACAATGTCCCGGGCATCAGCGGCGAAGTTAAGTTCACTCCGGAAGCTCTGGCCGGCATATTTCTCGGCAAGATCCAGAAGTGGAACGATCCTGCCATCACTCAGGCCAATCCCGGCGTCAACTTTCCGAACCAGCAGATCATCGTGATTTACCGCGCCGAAGGCAGCGGAACCACCTTTATCTTCACCGACTACCTCTCTAAAGTCAGCAAAGACTGGGCCAACACCGTCGGCAAGGGGCCATCCGTGAAATGGCCGGTCGGCATGGCCGGCAAGGGCAACGAAGGGGTTGCCGGACAGATACGGCAGTCGCAGGGGGCAATCGGCTACGTCGAGCTGATCTATGCCGTGGAGAACAAAATTACCTATGGTTCGGTGAAAAACTCCGCCGGAAATTTCGTTAAGGCTTCGCTCGATGGAGTCACGGAAGCGGCGGCATCGGTGAAGAGCATGCCCGCCGATTTTCGCGTTTCCATCACCGATGCGCCCGGCAAGACGGCATATCCCATCTCCAGCTTTACCTGGCTGTTGATTCCGGAGCAGTCGAAAGACCCCAAGAAAGGGAAGATTATCGCGGATTTTCTGGAATGGATGGTCAAGGACGGCCAGAAAATGACGACCCAACTCAGCTACGCGCCGCTGCCCGCGAGCGTCGTGGAGAAGGTGAAAGAGGCGATCAAGCAGATCCACTAATGGGCCGACGGTGACTTCGCAGCCATTATGCCTGCGACGAGGAGAAGCACGCCACGCGCGAAAGGCAAGAACTTTACACCCACGCGGTCGTAGCAGGGAAGGCGCTTGAGTTTTCCGGCCATTTCCCGCTGGCCAAGAACTGGCAGGGGAAACAGCTTGCAAATACAAGTTAGTCCAGTATATTAGTAGGAATTCTTGCGACCTAAGGCCTCTCAGCCGGAGACGCAGATTCGCTCAAAATAAGGAGACAAAAATGAAAGCGGTCATTCACCTAGGCATCGTCTTGCTCGTGGCTTCTGTGCTTCAGGCGCAGACAGCCACGCCCACGGCTGCACCCAGGAAAAAAGCGGGCAAATCCGTTGGCGCGGACGTGCAAGCTCTGAAAGAAGCGGTGGCGGCGCAGCAGCAACAGATCAAGGCGCTGTCCGATCAACTGCAGCAGACGAACCAGCAACTTCAGCAGACCAACCAGCAGTTGCAGCAGCAACTGCAACAGGCGCAGGCGGCCGCCAGCGACGCTGCCACCAAGGCCGCTGCCGCTCAAACCCAGGCCAGCCAGCAACAACAAACGGTTGGTGAACTGCAAGGCGACGTGGCCGGCCTCAAGACGACCTCCGCCAACACGGCGATGACGCTCCAGGAGACTCAGAAGACCGTCAGCACTGCGTTGGACAGTCCGGCGTCGCTCCATCGGAGCCGACCTCCCCACTCCCTTCAATTCACTCACCATGCCCGGCGCCTCGCAAAGCAATCTGTCGGAGTTCTTCGGCTCCGGACGTCAGTCGCGGGCCACGCTTTTCATTCAGGGTCGCGTGAACCACATGGTACTTTCCAGCTACCTATCGGGTGACTTTCTCTCGGCTGGCACCACCTCCACCGCCACCCAGACCAACAGTTACACTCTCCGTCTCCGCCAGGCTTGGGGCCAGGCCAAGTTCGACAATGGCTGGAGCATTCTCGGCGGCCAGATGTGGAGTCTGGTGACTGAAGGCAAGGTGGGAATCGCTCCCAGCGACGACACGGGCAAGGTCAACGATGCCCGGCCCTTGACCATCGACCCGCAGTACTCCGTCGGTTTCACTTTCGCGCGCCAGTACGGGATCCGCTTGACCAAGACCTTCGGCGATAAGGTGGCAGTTGCCGTCGCCATGGAAAACGCGCAAGGCACGCTCACGTCGCACAATAACGATCCCAATTTCGTGCTCGGCTCGGCCGGCGCCAGCAGCAGCTACAACTCGACGTCCAATTACACGTTCAACCCTTCCCCCGATCTCATCGCCAAGGTAGCCTTCGATCCCGGCTTTGGGCACTACGAGATCTACGGCCTGTTTGACCGGTTCCGCGACCGCGTCTTCCCCTGCTACGAGTTCTTCGCGACCGCGGCCTGCGGCACTCTGACCGCGCCCAGCGCGGCCAACGCCTACAACGCCTCGAAAAACGGCGGCGGTTTCGGCGTCAACGCCCGCTGGACCTTCGCCGACAAGCACGTGGTTGTTGGCCTGCATGGCTCCGGAGGCAGCGGAGTTGGCCGTTACGGCGCCGCTGGGCTCTCCGACCTATCCATCAACCCCAACGGAACCATTCATCTCATCAAGGGCTACCAGGGCTTGGGCACGCTGGAATGGCACGGCAAAAAACTCGATCTCTACTCTTATGCCGGTGTGGAGTACGCGGGACGGTCGTATGGTTACGATCCTAATTTGGTGGTGCCGACGACGACGAGTACCGTCACGAACGGGACGGTTACGACTACGACTACCTATCCTGTCGTACCAAATTATGTTGGCTACGGATCGCCCTACTTCAGGAATGACGGTTGCAAGGTTGAAACGGTTCCTGGGAGCGGCGGCTTCGCTCCCGGATCGCTCTCCCATTGCGCCGCCGACACGCGGGCGGTCATTGAGGGTACGGCCGGATTCTGGTACCGCTTCTACAACGGGCCCAAGGGCAAGCTCCAGTTTGGCACGCAGTACTCCTATGTGACTCGGCAGACCTGGTCGGGCGCCAACTCCACCGGGCCAGGGCCATTCTCGCCGGAAGGGCTGGACTCCATGATCTTTACTTCGTTCCGCTATTACTTGCCGTAACCGGAGCGAGATGCCTTATCCTAAGGGCTCCGGCGCAACCCGGAGCCCTTTTGATTGTCACCGCCGGGCTCACGGACGGGCAAATTCCGATAAACTGATTGTTCAAATATGGTCCGGCAACCTCCCAGCAATCGCGCCAGCCTTCTCAACCGCGAAGCCTCGTGGCTGAAATTCAATTGGCGCGTGCTTGAAGAAGCGGGGGATCTCCGCAATCCTTTGCTAGAACGCGTCAAGTTTCTCGCTATCTCCGCCAGCAACCTCGATGAGTTCTTTGAAGTACGCGTCGGCGGCCTCTTGCAGCAAATCGAAGACGGCCAAAACTCCACCACACCCGACGGGCTCACCTTGGTCGAGGAGCGCGATCTGATCAAGGACGCGACCCACGAGTTCGTGGAAGAACAATATTCCTGTTGGAACGAGCGCCTGCGGCCGGAATTGGCGGAGCAGGGAATTCGCGTGCTCGGCATCGAAGAACTGGACGACACGGCCTTGGCCTTTGCCGACGACTACTGCCAGCGCGAGCTCGATCCGCTGCTCACCCCGGTCACCGTGGATCCGGCGCATCCCTTCCCGCGCGTCATCAACAAGGCGCTGTGCGTCGCCCTGTTGCTGCGCCGCCGCCGCCGCTCTTCGCTCACCTATACCGGAGTTGTGACTGTTCCGCGGGCGCTGCCGCGGCTGGTGCGCCTGCCGTCCCAGGGAACCATCGACTTCATCTTCCTGGCCGACTTGGTCGTTCATCACGCCTCGCGCATGTACAAAGGCTACGACATCGTTTCGTCCGCCGCCTTCCGCGTTACGCGTAACAGCAATCTCTACCTGCAGGAAGAGGAATCGCGCAGTCTGCTGGAATCCGTGCGCGCCGAATTGCACAACCGCCGCAAGGGAGACGCGGTGCGCATGGAGATCGAATCCGGGGCCAACCCCGAGATTATCGAACGCCTGGGCACGGTGTTCGAACTCGACCCCTGGCAGATTTTTCCCGTAAACGGCCCCCTGAATCTTTCGCGCCTGTTCAATATTTACGACCAGGCGGCGCGCCCGGATTTGAAGTTTCGCCCCTATGTCCCGCGCGAACTGCGCCTGACCGCGAAGTCCCGCGATCTGTTTGAAGAAGTGCGGCGCCACGACATTCTGCTGCACCATCCCTACGATTCTTACGACGCTGTCCTAGCCTTCATTCAGTCAGCCACCGAAGATGCGCGCGTCCTCTCCATCAAACAGACGCTCTACCGGACCAGCGAGCACTCGCTGATTGTTCCGTCGTTGATGGCCGCCGCGGCGCACAAGGAAGTCACCGCCGTTGTGGAACTGAAGGCGCGCTTCGATGAAGCTTCCAACATCCGCTGGGCGCGCGATCTGGAAGATGCCGGCGTGCAGGTCTTCCACGGCCTGGTCGGCCTGAAGACGCATTGCAAGCTCTGTCTGCTCGTGCGGCGCGATCCCGATGGAGTAACTCGCCAGTATGCGCACCTCGGCACCGGAAATTACAACGCGACCACGGCCCGCATTTATACCGATCTCAGCCTGCTCACTTGCGATCCAGAGATCACCAGAGCGGTGCACGATGTTTTCAGCTTTCTGACCGCCTACGCCGAACACCCCAACTACGGCCCGCTGCTGGTGGCGCCTCTGGATTTGGCGGAAAAGTGCATCGGCCTGATTGATCGCGAAGCCGAACACGCTCGCCTCGGGCGTCCGGCGCGCATGATCGTCAAAGTCAATTCGCTGGTTGACAAAAAAATCGTGCAATCTCTCTACCGCGCCTCGCAGGCGGGAGTGGATATTGAGCTGCTCGTGCGAGGCATCTGCGCGCTGCGGCCTGGTATCCGTGGCTTGAGCGACCGCATTCGCGTGCGCAGTATCGTGGGACGCTTCCTCGAACACAGCCGCATCTTCTTCTTCGAGAACGGCGGCGACCCCGAGGTCTACCTGGGCAGCGCCGATTGGATGCCGCGCAACCTGCACGAGCGCGTCGAAGTGCTTTTCCCGCTAAAGAGCCCTCTGCTGCGCGACCGCGTCGAGCATGAGATTTTGGCGGCCTATCTTGCCGACAATGTGAAAGCGCGATTTCTGCAAAAAGACGGCCGCTACCTGCGTCCCTGGCAATCGCCCAAAGGACGCAGCAAGCGGGCGCCGCGCGGCGCTGCCGCCTTCAGTTCGCAGGATTTTCTCATCGGTCTGGCCGAAGGCTCGAAGACGCTCGATGAGATTACCGTCTCCGTCCCGCGCCGCGCTTCGCGGGTCTTGAATGGACGATCTTCGGTCGGACGGGTCTTGAACGGAAAGGAGTAGTGGCTCCGCAATGTTTCTCTATTTTTTGCGCCACGCCAGCGCCGGCGAACCCTTGAGCAGTGCGAAGAAGGACGAAAAGCGCGGCCTCGATAAGGACGGCATTCAGCAATGCGGATACATCGGACGCGCCCTGGCCGCACTCGGCGTGCAGGTGGAAATCATCGTATCGAGCCCGCTGAAGCGGTCCACGCAAACCGCGGCCCTGGTGGGAAACGAAATGGGGCACGAAGGCAGGCTGGTCACTGAAAACGCGCTCCGCCCCCAGGCCAGCTTCGCCGATTTTCAGAGGATGCTGCAAAAATACGCCCGCCAGGATTCCATTTTGCTGGTGGGGCACAATCCAAACCTGCGCGAATTTCTTGGCCGCGTCATCAGCGGCAGCGGATGTGAAGCGGCGATTGAGCTGAAGAAAGGCGCCGTCGCCAAAGTCGAAATGCGGCGCAGTTACGGATCGCTGAGCTGGTGCATTACGCCGCGCATCTTGCGCACGCTTCACGCCGCAGCGACCGAGAGTTCGCGCCCAAAAACTTCGCGGAAGTAGGCCCGGTCCTTCTCAATCGACCATACTTCGAGGTCGACGCTGGCCTTTCCGCGCGCCGTCAGTTTCATCGAGACCCGGCCCTCGCGCGCCCAGACTGCGACCTTTTCGACCGAATGGCTTCTCCCCATATTCAGGACCCGCGCGATGCGCAGCAGGACCGATGCCTTGGTTACGTTCTCCCGCTCCTCGGGACTCAACGCGCTCATCGGCCCGTCTCCCGGCGTGGGGCGCGACTTTCCCAGGTAGCGCGCGATCGAGCCGATGATCCGCCTCTGTTGCGGCGTGTAGCCCAGAATTTCCGAGTTCGCGATGATGTAGTACGTGTGCCGGTGGTGGCCGTTGCGGTTCACGTAGTCGCCCACCTCGTACAACATGGCCGCGGCCGAAAGCCATTCGCGATACTCCGCCGGAAGCTGGTGCACGGATTTCAGCGACGAAAATAAAAGCAATGCCGAGTCGCGCACCTGCAAGGCATGATGCAGGTCAACGCGGTAATGTTCGACGGCGCGCTTGATCGACTCCCACCGTTCCGTTTCCACCGCCCGGCCCGATCTCGTGCTGCGGTCGTATTCCGCCGCCATCTGCGCCAGAATGCCATCGCGAAGCCCCAGCGCCGAGTAGCGAAACCCGGCAAGATGGCATCGCTCCAGCAATTCCGCGAACACCACGGCTCCGGCGCAAATGATTTCCGCGCGTCGCGGACCGATGCCCGGTACCCTGCGCCGCTCCTCCAGGGGTTGGCTGGCGATCTTCTTGGCAATGCGGCGTATGGTCTCGTGCGCGGCGTACGATGTTGGCCGGCTCTTTCCCGGCCGCGACCAGTGGCTGGCGACGCCCGCCAGCGCCGCCGCCGTGCCCGACGTGGCGATCACCGCGCCTACCCGCGCCGCCTTGATGCGATCTTGAATGCGCGTGATCTCGCGCGCCGCGAAGCGCTGCAGCCGCTTCAGTTCGCTCTTGCGTGGCGGATCGTGGCGAAGAAATTCGCCCGTCAGACGCACCGCCCCGAGCGGCAAGCTGATGGTATCGCGGAGATGCCCATCGCGCGAAAGCGTCAGTTCGCAACTGCCGCCGCCGAGGTCCACGAGCAGCACGCTCTTCGCGCCCAGCCGCCCCGCCGAGACGATGCCGAGGTGAATCAGCCGCGCCTCTTCCAATCCAGAGATAACTTCAACGGTCCAGCCCGTCGTCGAGCGCACCCACTCCACAAACGCCCGCGAATTGCGAGCATCGCGCAGCGCCGACGTGGCCACGACCTTCACCGAATCCGTGCCGCATTCCTGAGTGGCGCGATGAAAACGCCGCAACACGCGCACGGTTTCCGACATCGCCTCCGGCAAAAGTAGTCCGCCGTTGAATACGCCTTCGCCCAAGCGCGTGACCTCGCGGTCTTCGTGAATTGCTTTGAGACGCCCGGCTTGCAGGCGCGAGATTTTCAGGCGAACGGAATTCGACCCGATGTCGATGGCGGCGAAGGTGGGCATGGAGTGACGATCAAAAGGTGAATCATCAGTATTCTCACACACGGGTTGATTCGTGCAAGCTTGTACGCTTCAGGGTAGTGTTTCTAATTTTTTTCACCACGGAGACACGGAGACGTCTCCACGCTCAACGATGTGGGCCAACCGGCGGGTGAATTCAGAAATTTGTAGGGGGGTACCCCCCCTACCCCAAAATGAGTTAAGTTGATGATAGTAAGGTAGTTATAGTCAAAGTATTCAAAAGATGGGACTTAGTGTTGAATTTTGCTGTTTGGCGTGCACTTGCGGAGGTGCTGACCGGAGCCATATGTTGTCAAATAGCGGTGAAAAGTTTGCTGCCGGAAACGCGTTCGTCTCTGGAGACTGGCGCAGTTCTCGATGGTGCACTGTCGAGGCATCTTCGCACCGATTGGGGTGCAAGTCTGGACAATTATATACTTGATAAAAGATAATGGGCCATGCTTTCATTAGCTCATGACCCGAGACCAAAAAGTTCTTTTTCACACCCCCCGCGTCACTTCTACCCCCGACCGCCTTGGAATGC
>JBEKQG010000173.1:0-6265 GCA_049519955.1 Terriglobales bacterium | reverse complement strand
CTCGGATGAAAATCACACCCTATAATCATCATTGTGAAGGCTCCTTACCTTCCCAGCGTCTTTCGGTCCTCAACCTCAAGACTACCGGGATTCTATCGAGCCTTCCCTCTTATCCAATCAACACTTCGGCGGGAAAGCACACAGACACCCGACCCTGGCAGAGTAACAATCGGGGTGCCCCACGTCTCGCGGTTTTCGAGACGTGGGTTTCCCGATCACATGCGGCGAACCATCATCGGACACCGATTTTTTCATCACATCCAGCCTGTGACGACGATCCTAGACACCACACTCGCCATAACTGAAAATGAAATCTGATTTAGCCAAGGCAAAACTGTGTCCGTCTCCAAAATCGGACTTTTGATGCCGCAACGACGGCCGATAATTGACGCTCTTTGACAACAAAATGACAAGTTTTCGGTGGCTTCACAGGCTCAGAATTCAGCCAAAAACAGCATACGCGACCGATAACTCCTTATTTTTGAATACTTTGAATGTAAGTGATTGATTTATAACAGCTTACACGAAAATGGGGGGGGGTACCCCCTGAATTTTGCGCAAAAGCGGGGCACCATACGAACTATTCGAACGCCGTTCGGAGGAAACTAACCAGTTGCCACCCATCCATGTACTTATACGGCGTCTCGCCCATGGTGTAATGCCCGCAGGGCAGCGCGACGACTTTGTGGTCCAGGTTGTGCCTCTTGAATTCCTCGACCACCTGCTCGGAAAATTCGGGCAGGAACGTCATGTCGTACTTCCCATAAATAATGAGCGACCGGCGCGGCCAGCGGGAAAATTTATCGAAGTAAACCATTGGACTGACGGCGCGCCAGACCTGCCGCAGATTCTCCAAGTCGATGGCCGGTTCGAGGCCTTCGCGGATGTGGCGCGTGGATTGCCCGTGCCACACCACGTCGGCAAAGTAAGTCGAGGCGTGATTGAAGGCGGCCACCTGAATCCGCGGATCGTGCGCGGCGGCGATGAACGCATAGCACGATCCCAGGCTGGTGCCGACGATGCCGAGCCGGTTATAACCCTGCGCTTCCAGCCAGTCGAGGCAGCAGCGCGCGTCGATCACGCCCTGGCGCACGGAATCGAGCGTGCGTCCGATATTGGCGGATACGGCATAGTCGGCGCGGTCGATTTCCGCCGGACGGCGAATGTCGTGATACGGCATGGTCAGCCGCAGCACGGCAATCCCCATCCAGTTCAGCGCATGGCAGAGGCTGGTGTAGGAAATCGCGTCGGAATTCCAGTGCGGCAAGAGGACGACGGCGCGGCGTCCGCGAGCAGGGAACCAGCGCGCGTTCACCAAGTTATTTTCGGGAAAAGGCGTCGCCACCGGCGAGGTGAAGCGCAAAAACTCGGCGTGAGTGCCGCGGACTTTTTCTTCGAGGCGCGGGTCGGGCACTTCGCGCGTGCTGAAGACTTGAACTTCGCGGCGCTCCAGGCGGAAATCCGTGGGCTTCTTATAAGAGTAAAAGTCGTCGCTCGAACGAATGATGCGGTCGTTGAAGCGCGAGAAATATTCCATCAGATCGCGCGAGCTTTGCCCGGCAGGTCCGCCGTTGCGGCCGGGCCAGGCAGCGGTCCAGTCCAGCCCCCAGTCCAGCGGACGCACCACGCGGTTATTGTCCACCGACGTGAGCCGGGTCTCCCAGTCGTTCATCCATTGCGCGTAGCGAGAAGACATGTCTGTTCTAGAAATACAACAAGCAGCGGAAATTGGCGAATCTGGGCGGTTCAACGGCTGGATTTAAGCACTTAGCCGTCAGCTTCAGCACTGAACAGTACACCAAATGCTGAGTGCTGAATGCTGATCGCTCAGAGGTAAACTCTCGGCACTCTCTGCGACAAACCGCAGAGAATTTCGTAGGGCACGCTTTCGCACAGGCGCGCGAGTTCCACGGCGTCCACGTTCTTGGCGCCGCTGCTGCCGATCAAGACGACTTCGTCTCCCACCGCGACGCCGCGAATGTGGCTAACGTCCACGATGGTCAAGTCCATCGAGACGCGCCCCACCACCGGCGCGTATTCGCCGCCTACGATCACGCGGGCGCGATTTGAAAGCAGCCGCGGATAACCGTCGGCGTAACCGACGGGCAGCACCGCGATGCGGCTCGGCGCATGGGTCACGAACGTGCCCATGTAGCCGACGGCTTCGCCCGCCGCGACTTCCTTGATCGTCAGCACGCGCGTCTTCCACGAAAGCACCGGACGCAGCGGCAGTTCCGCCACGGCGGCAGGCTCGCCGCCGCGCATAAAGGCCAGCGAATATCCGTAGAGCGCGATGCCGGGGCGCACCATGGTCTTCCAGGTGTCGGGCCGCGCACTCATGGCGGCGGAATTTCCCATGTGAACCAGCCGAGGATCGAGGCCGTAATTCCGCAGGATTTCGAGTCCTTCTTCAAAGCGCTTCATCTGCCGCACGGCGTCTTCGGAGTCGAGCACTTCCGCCGATGCGAAATGCGTGCTCACGCCTTCGAGCGTCAAATGCTCGCACGCGGAGAGCATCTCGCACAAACGCGGCAACGCCTCCTTCGGCGCGCCCAGACGGTTCATGCCCGTGTCGAGCTTCAGATGCACGGGCAACCGATGTGCCGGCAAATCGCTCTGCCGCCTTTGCGCCGCTCTTTCCAGCAACTCAATGTGCCACGGCTCCCAGATCGTGGGAGTTAGATTGTGGGCGACGATGCCATCTTCCTCGCCCTTCCAGATTCCCGTCATGAGCAGGATGCGGGCCTGTGCACCGGCGTCGCGCAGCGCCAGGCCTTCGGCGGAGTTGGTCACGCCCAGCCACTCGGCGCCCTCGGATTCGAGCGCGCGCGCGCACTCCACCGCGCCGTGGCCGTAGCCGTCGGCTTTGACCACGGCGCAGATGGTGACGCCCTTGTCAACGTGCTTTTGTACGGCGTGAAAATTCTCTCCCAGCGCGGTCAGAGAAACTTCCGCCCAGGTACGGCCGTCGAGAATCAGCGAGCGGCGGTCGGGTATTTGCGACAGATTGGGACGCGGCGCGTTCACGTAGCCGATTATAACGAGTGCGCGGCGATTTCCTGTTGCGTGACCAGAGTCACGGCGAGAGCCGAGTGCGCACGATGGATAAGCTGGACCGGTTGGCGGACGATAGATAAAAGGTAAGCGGGTATCCCATCGACAAGAGAGCAACAAGGGGCTTGCGAGCGAACAGCTTCGTGCCGGCAAGGCCGCGACTTCTCAACAAAAGCGCAGGTCGTGCGCGGATTGCTAACGACCATCGCTCAACGACCGGCCGCCACCGGAATCCGGTATCATAGAGCAACGTTCTTTCCGGAGGGGCAATGGCAGTTCCTGTATCCCAGATGTGGACAGTGGCCTCCTATGTTCTGCGCCAGAAATTGGCCGGACGCAAGCGCTATCCGCTCGTGCTCATGCTCGAGCCGCTGTTCCGCTGCAACCTGGCCTGCGCCGGATGCGGCAAGATCCAGTACCCCGCCCACATCCTGAAAAAAGACCTCTCCGTGGAAGACTGCTTGAAAGCGGCCGATGAGTGCGGAGCGCCGATGGTTTCGCTTCCGGGCGGCGAGCCGCTGATGCATCCGCAGATCGCCGATATTGTCGAGGGACTGGTCGCGCGCAAAAAATATGTTTATCTCTGCACCAACGCGCTGCTGCTGAAAGAGAAGTTGCATCTGTTCAAGCCCAGCAAGTATCTGAGCTTTTCGGTGCACGTGGACGGGCAGAAGGAGCACCACGATTTTTCCGTCTGCCGCGAGGGCGGATACGAGATTGCGCTCGACGGCATTCGCGCGGCCGTCGCAGCCGGTTTCCGCGTGACCACCAACACCACCCTGTTCGATGGCGCCGATCCCAAAAGCGCGCGCGAGTTTTTCGACGAAATGATGGACGTGGGCGTCGAGAGCATGATGGTGTCGCCCGGATATTCCTACGACAAGGCGCCCGACCAGAAGCACTTCATGGGACGCGCCCGCACGCGCCGCCTGTTCCGCGCCATGCTCTCGAACCGCAAGAAGACGTGGCGCTTCAACCAGTCACCGCTCTTTCTCGAGTATCTGATGGGCAAGCGCACCTATAAGTGCACGCCCTGGGGTATGCCGACTTATAACATCTTCGGATGGCAGAAGCCCTGCTACTTACTGCAGGACGGCTACGCCGAATCTTACAAAGAGTTAATGGAAACGACGGAGTGGGAGAGTTACGGCACGGAGTCGGGCAATCCGCAGTGCGCCAACTGCATGGTGCATTGCGGTTACGAACCTTCGTCAGTGGACGACACCTTCGGATCGCTCGGCGGATTCGTGAACACGGTGAAGGCCACGTTCTCGCTTTATCCCGACAAGGACGCGCTCGCCGATCTCGAGCACGAGACGCGCCCCGTGTACTCCTACAATCCGCTGGTACAGATAGACGCCAAGATCGACGCGCAGATCGAGGCGACGGCTGCCGCTCCGCAAGCGCAAGCCGAATCCCCAGCCGAGGAAAGCCGCGTATGAGCGGACGGGAACATGGGCACGATCCCGCCCCGCCGCACGCCGCGCCAGCCGTGGCTCCCGAAGCGCGCGCGACCGACCATCTCGAAGTTGTTCCCGGCTTCGAGCGCGAAAATCTGCAAGGATGGATTCCGCAGCTCGCCACCGCGGCCGATGTTCGCGCCGTCATTGAAAAAGCCTTCGACTATCGTGGCGACGTGACCATTACTCGAAAAAGCGGCCCCGCTATCACCGGCTATCTCTTCGACCGCCGCATCGGGCCGACGCTGGCGGACTCTGTGGTTCGTCTGATGCTGGCCACGGGCAGCGAGCGCCCAGCCATCCCCTACTCTGAAATAGCCGCCATCGCCTTTACCGGACGCGACACCGCCGCCGGCAAAAGCTACGAAGCCTGGGTCAAGAAGTACTGGGAAAAGCGCGCCCAGGGCGAGAAGAACATTTCCATCGAACCCGAAGCTCTGGAGTAGGGCGATTCCCCTCGGCCTGCACAGATCAAACCAACTACTTGTATCGTAAGTGCAACCGCTTGGTTACAACAGTCACGAAAACGACCGTGGATTCTGAGCTATACTAGGTATTTAGTTGGGGAAAAATGCTGGCCTTCCTCACCGTCGCGCTTCTGATACTTTTTTTCTTAGGCAGTTCTGTCGCGATGGTTTTAGTTGACGCCCATCGTTGGTGGCCACGAAATTGGTGGCCACGCAAGCCGAAAGAGAAAGAGATGTAAGAAACTCGGATGGTGTGCTAACTGTCGTAGCACCGCTATTCCACCAACAATCGCTAAATAGTGCATTTGTGAGCTGCGAATTGAGTCCGCCTTGTCCCAGGCGACAAACCGCTGAACTTCAAGAACCCCGTCTGTTTTAGAATCAAGCTTCTATGCTAGTGCTAGCTTCCGCATCGCCGCGCCGCCAAGAATTGCTGCGCAACGCCGGGATCGCCTTCGAAGCGCAGCCCGCGCATATCGCCGAGGACCCGCTGCCGGGAGAAGACGCGAAAGCCTGCGCCGAACGGCTGGCGCGGGAGAAGGCGCTCGCGGTGGCGGGTCAGCGTCCGAGCTTGCGCACTAACGACGTCGTGCTCGGCGCCGACACCGTGGTTGTCGTGGATGGCGAGCTCCTGGGCAAGCCCCGCGATGCCGCCGATGCCGCGCGCATGTTGCGCCTGATTTCCGGACGCGAGCATCAGGTGATTACCGGAGTCTGCTTAGTGGCCAACGGCCAGTGTTCGGTGGCCAGTGAAACCACGCTCGTTACCGTTAGCGAAATCGCGGACGAAGACATCGCCAGCTACGTCTCGGGCGGCGAACCCATGGACAAAGCTGGAGCCTACGCAATTCAAGGCATCGCGTCGCGCTGGATTCCTCGCATCGAAGGGGATTACGGCAATGTGGTCGGATTGCCGGTGGCGTTGGTGTGGCGCATGTTGCGGGAGCGCGACAGCAGTTCTCAGTTCCCAGTTCTCGGTTCTCAGAAAACCAGCAGATCTTGAGTCCTTACTGAGAACTAAGAACCGGGAACTGCGAACTTTATGGAGTGGGCGGCTTGGGCGGCTCTTTGGGCTTTTCCTCGCCCTCTTTTACCGCGGACTTGAAATTGCGAATGCCTTCGCCCAATCCTTTGCCTAAGTCGGCAAGCTTACTCGGCCCGAAAAGCAGCAGCGCGATACCGATGATCAACAGAATATGCAACGGCGAAAATAGTCCCTCACCCATAGATCCTCCGGTCTTCTGCTCGATCGCGCCGAGCGGCCCCTAAGGAAATTCTAGGCTT
>JBEKQG010000172.1:0-6358 GCA_049519955.1 Terriglobales bacterium | reverse complement strand
GTTCTCGAACGTTTTCTCGGCGTGTCCCTGAGCTACATCAAGGGCGACCCGGCACTCCTTCGCCATGTCCTTGGCGGAACGAGTCTCTGCCAGTAGGAGGCAAGGCGCAACTGCAGCGAACACTGCCGTTAGGAGAAAACCCTTTATTAGTCTCATAGCTCTGCTATCCTCCACCGACCTTGCAGACCATCCAAGCGGGTGATCCGGTAGCCCTAAGCTTTTCTAGCATACTCCCTAACCGTATTGAAACCATCAAGCCCATACCGCACGCCGGTGCTGAACAGCATCGGTCGGAACGCTGCATGCTCGCCCTGGAGCGACGGGCAACCGGCCACGCGCAGTTCCGTCAGTTAAACAGGTTGTGGGCCAGCCAAACAAACCCGATCGCGAAAGAAAGTAACCCAGTAAATCCCAAGCTCATATTCAAAGCGTATTTCCAGCGTTTGTACGTACAGTGATCTGCGGAATGACAATAGGCCTCGTAACAAATTGACTGTATCACAGCGAAGGCAACGAGCATCGCGATGCTGAAACCAAAGAAGCCGATCACGATCGGAGCAACGGTCTGGATCCTAAGGGAGAACGCTGATGGCGCGGGTTTGTCATTTGTGAGGGTGTTGACTAAAAAAGCAATCGATGCAGCCGAAAGGGTTATTATGATCTTCGAAAGATCTTGGTAGCGTGCAATATGGGGCTCGTAGCTGCCTGCCTCCTGCCTTAGCCTTCGATCCAAGTTGTGTTTGGGATCAAAGAGATAGTGAAGACCTTTCGGAAGACTGTAGAGTACCAGAAAATAGATGAGAAGCCACAACAGAAACAGCACCCAAAATGCGTGCCAAACTGAGCCATTGAAGGTGCCGTAGAACATCCCGTCTCCCGAGATCAATATTGTATTAGCGCAGGTAAATCCCTCGTTGTCCCCTGCTCGTCCCTCTCGCCTTACTGCTAGGAGGATATCTTAGGACGCCGTATCACCCATATTCCGCCAAAATTGGTGAGTTCCGCACCTACGGGTATTTCGGCTGGTTCCCGTGGCGGTTTACAGGAACAGCCGTTCGACTTAATCTGCGTGGGTGATACTTGCGTGAACGTGTACGGCTTTTTGCATTTGGAACATGTTACTTCTTCAGTTGAGGATGGGATCATTTGAATCTCCCTATAAATACAATAATTTCATGCCAAGGGATCGTATGTATAGTGTCATATTAGCTTCTAAAACTACCCGCGCGAGAAGAAAAGACAACTCTTCCGCCCACCTCATTGTCTGATCCTCGGGTTCACCGCCGAGTACAGCAGATCGGTCAAAAAGTTCACGGCGATATAAGTCAGTCCAATCGCCAGGATGCATCCTTGCACGAGATAGTAGTCGCGGTTGGCGATGGCTTGGATGGTTAGGCGTCCGATGCCGGGCCAGGAGAAGATGGTTTCGGTGACGATCGCTCCGGCCAGCAGCGCGCCGAATTGTAATCCGAGGACGGTTAGGATCGGGATCATGGCGTTGCGCAGAGCGTGGCGATAGACTACGGTGCGCTCGGGCAGGCCTTTGGCGCGGGCCGTGCGAATGTAGTCTTGCCCTAACTCCTCTAACATCGACGTGCGCACCATGCGGGTCAGGATCGCGGCCAAGGCTCCGCCCATGGTGATTGCCGGAAGCACGAGATGCGCAAGAGAGCCGGAACCGGAAACGGGCAGCCATCCCAGCTTGACCGCAAAAAGCAAGATCAGCACCGGCCCCAGCGCGAAGTTCGGAAACGACAGGCCGAAGAGGCTGACCACGCTCAGGGCGCGGTCATCCCAAAGATTGCGCCGCCGGGCCGAGTGCACGCCCGCCGGAATCGCCAGCACAATGGCGACGAATAACGACGCCAGTGTAAGTTGCAAGGTAAACGGATAGCGCTGCGCGATCAGGCTTGTAACTCCCTGATTGAAGCGTAGCGACTTGCCGAGGTCTCCGTGCAGCACGCCGCGCCAGTAATTCAAGTATTGCTCGCCGAGCGGCACATCGAGTCCGTAAGCGTGTCGCGCCGCCTGGATGTCGCCCGCCGCCGCGCCTTCGCCGAGCATCTGCTGAATGGGATCGCCGGGGACGAAGTGGATCAGCAGAAAAACGGTGGACACGACGAGCCAGATGACCGGCAGCGTGTAGAGGACGCGCGAGATGATGTATCGCGGCATAAAAGCAGTTCCCAGTTCTCAGTTGCCAGTTCCCAGTCCCGGTGAACCGTGTCAGCCCGTGGTGCTCATACTGAAGGCCGCGGTTTGTGCCGCACCGGATGTCAATCTCCCACCTTCTGGGCTGAAACTATCGTCGGCGAAATCGCGGGCACCGGCTCGATTCGCACCGTCGCAATGCGATGGCCTTCCATTTTTTCTACGACAAAGCGCCGTCCCTCGTAATCGAAGGCCTCGCCGCCCGCGGGCATCTTCTGCAACCTCGACAGCAGAAATCCGGCGAGGGTCTCGAAGCCTTCGTCCTGCGGAAGCTTCAACTCGTATTGCGTTTCGAGGTCGCGAATGTTGACCGCGCCGTCGAGCACGAGAGGCCCATTCGCGTCGGTAACTTCGGGCTGCGTGGGAGCGATGTCGAATTCGTCTTCCAGTTCGCCGACCAGTTGTTCCAGCACGTCTTCCACGCTGATCACTCCGGCGGTCGAGCCGAATTCGTCGACCACCACCGCCAAGTGCCGTCTGCGCTGCTGGAATTCGCCGAGCAGATCGAGCAACGACTTGGTCTCGGGCACCACCAGCACATCGTGCATGATCTGGCCGATCTTCATCTGGGAAATGCGCTGGGCGGACGGAGGAGCGGCAATGACGGCGAGCCGCAGCCGCGTCCAACGCATCAAGTCCTTGGCGTAGAGCACGCCGACAATATGTTCGGGCCCGCGCTGCGGATCGTAGATTGGGACCCTCGAATGTTGTTCGTCAACTACGCGCGACAGCGCCTCGTCCAGGTTCAGGTCCGAGGGCAGCGAGAAAATCCTTGTCCGCGGCACCATCACTTGACGCGCTGTGACGTCGTCCAGTTCGAGCGCATTCAGCAGCATTTCTTCCTGCGCGTTCGAAAGCTGCCCGGAGTGGTGCGCGCTGGTCACAATCAGCTTGAGTTCGTCGGGAGAGTGCACCGACCCGTGGCGGATGTCGCGCGTTCCAAAGGCGCGCAGAACAAAGCCCGCCGCGCCGCTCATCGCCACCGTCAGGGGACGCGTAACGGTCAGGAAAACGTCCATGGGCGCGGCGACCGCCAGTGCGACACTCTCCGTCCGCTGCAACGCGAGCGACTTCGGCACCAGTTCGCCCAGGATCACATGCAGTCCGGTGATGAGTACGAACGCCACCGCGACGGCGATGGCATGAGCGTAGATGGCCGCGTGCGGCACCTCTCCGATCCGGCTCTCGAACAGCCGCGCCAGCGCCGGCTCGCCCAGCCAGCCCAAGGTCAGGCTGGTCACCGTAATTCCGAGTTGGACGCCGTTCACCACGCGGCTGAGTTGCTGGTGAAGCTTCAGAACCGTGCGAGCGCCCGCGCGGTGAGCTTCGATGAGCTGCTGGATGCGGGTTTCGCGCACGCTGACTAGCGCGAACTCGGCCGCGGCGAAGAAGGCATTGGCCGCCACCAGGAGCAGGATGACGAACACCCGCAGCAGCACATAGGCAGTCATGGAACTCTAATTCTAACATTCCAAAGGGATAATCCCCCGGTTTGGCAATTCGCAGGCGGTACAATCAAATGATCCGTTGCTTGTCATCGCAGTTCGTCGCTTTCTTTTTCGTGACTTGGCGGTCTAAGTACATGCAGGCGGATGAGCAGGCTGTGGAAGAAGTTATGACGACGCCCAGCCCCCAAAAGGCATCTGATTTTCTGTAGAGACGGGGCTTGCTCCGTCTCTACCTGGAAGAAATTTACCGCATCGCCCAAGCGGTACCCCGATGCGAATCCCAGGATTTTTGAGGAACTATTGCGGTGTTTCTCGCGTAACAACAGGTGAATGGCACTTCTAAGATTTGAATCGAAGCAGGAGGCGGGCGTGAACGGCAACGGCAATGGCAATGGCAAAAAGAAGCGGCGCAAGCGAATCATTATTTACGGCTCGATCACAGTCGTTCTGATTCTGGCGGTTGCCGGAGCGCTGATCGCATCCAGCGGCGGCACCAAGATCGACGCCTCGAAGCTCGCCAAGGTCGAAAAAGGAGACCTGGCGAAAAGCGTGGTGGCCACCGGCAAGATCGAGCCCATCACCAAGGTCGAGGTCAAGTGCAAGGCCAGCGGCATCGTGAAAAAACTCTACGTCGATTACGGCGACAAAGTCACCAAGGGCCAAGTGCTCGCCGAACTCGACAAGGAAGAACTTCAGGCCCGCGTTGACCAGGCCCGCGCGCAATTGGAGACCTCGAGCGCCAGCCTGAACGGCACGCGCGCCGACCTGGAGCGCGCCAAAGTCGATGCCGAAGGCCCCGACGTGCCACTGCTGAAACGCGCTTATGACCGCGCCCAGGGCATGGCGAAGGATGGCGTGGTTTCCGCTTCCGCGCTTGACGACGCCGAGAAGAACTACGAAATGTCGCTGAACAAGCAAAATGTGTCGAAGGCGCAGTTGCAGGTCTTGCAGGCCAAGATCGGACAGGCGCAAGGGCAGGTGGCGCAGGACCGCGCCAATCTGAAACAACTTGAGGAACAGCTCGGCTACTCCACGATTGAATCGCCGATTGACGGGATCGTTCTTTCCCGCGACGTGGAAATTGGCGATGCCGTCAGCTCCATCCTCGTGCTGGGTTCGTCGGCCACGCTGGTCATGACGCTTGGCGACACCAGCGAAGTTTACGTCAAGGGCAAAGTGGACGAGAGCGATATAGGCAAGGTTTATCTGGGACAACCCGCCCGGATCAAAGTCGAGTCGTTCAAGGACAAGACCTTCACCGGCAAAGTGACGAAGATTTCTCCGATGGGCGTGGAAAAAGACAACGTCACTACCTTCGAGGTGCGCGTCTCCATCAACAATCCCGAGGGTGTGCTCAAGGCCATGATGACCGCCAATGCCGAGATCATTCTCGAAGAGCACAAGAACGTGCTCCAGATCCCGGAAGGTTCGATCATTTACGACAAGGACAAGAAGGCATCGGTCGAGATACCGGACCCGAAAGCCAAAGAAGGCAAGAAAAAGGTTGCCGTCAATATCGGCATCTCGAATGGCGCCAAGACCGAGTTGCTGCAAGGGCTGAAGGAAGGGGATCAGGTGGTGCTGCAATAGGAAAGGATCTCAGGTCTTAGGTGTCAGGTCGCAGGTGAATGCGCCTTTCCTCAGACCTGAGACCTCATTTTTCCCGGAGATGAATCGCTATGACTCAGATTTGCTTTCATCGCGCCATGCGCACGCTGGTCTTTATTTTGGCCAGCTCACTCGCCGCTTTCGCCGGCGTCATCGGTACTTTTGACCGCTCCTACCAGGTCAATGGCCCCGTTGATCTCGAAGTGCTGACGCGCTCTGGCGACATTACCGTTCGCAACGGCGCCGCGGGCACGGTTTCCATTCACGCCAAGATTAACGCCGCCACTTCCTGGTTCGGCGGCGATCACAAGGCGGAAGTGCAGGAGCTGCAGAACCATCCTCCGATTCGCCAGAACGGCAACAGCATCCGCATCGATTACGTCAATTTCAGCAACATTTCGATCGACTACGAAATCACCGTCCCGGAGAACACCGCGCTGCGCGCCCATACCGGCAGCAGCGATCAGAAGATCGAAGGCCTTAAGGGCAAGATCGATCTCGAAAGTGGATCGGGCGACCTGCAACTGGCGCGCCTCACCGGTGAAATGCGTTTCCAGACGGGATCGGGAGACGTTCGCGGACGCGAGCTTTCCGGCCCCGCGCGCGTTAAAACAGGCAGCGGCGAGATTGAAATCGAAGAAACGGGCGCGGGCGATGTGGACATCCGCACCGGCTCCGGCAACATCACCGTGGACGGCATCAATGGCGGATTCCATGCCGAAGCGGGCAGCGGCGACATTCACGCCAAAGGCTTGCCCAAGAACATGTGGAGCGTCCGCACCGGCTCCGGCAACGTGAACCTGCATGTGCCCTCCGACGCCGCCTTCGACGTTGACATCTCCTCGAATTCCGGAACCGTCACGCTGGGCCATCCGGTGACAACCACCGTCCAGGGCCGCATCCAGGAGTCGCGGAAGAGCGTGGTGGGCAAAGTGCACGGCGGCGGCCCCACGATTTCCGTACACACCGGATCGGGCGACGTGCAGGTAGACTAAGCAGCCATCAGTCGTCAGCCGTCAGCTAAATCAGGACGGAGATGTCTTTACTGACGGCTGATGGCTGACGGCTGATCTGCCCGCTCCTTGACGTGC
>JBEKQG010000171.1:0-6630 GCA_049519955.1 Terriglobales bacterium | reverse complement strand
CTGGCTCACGGGCGACGATTGCGTGGTCGCAAATGGCCCGCTGGCTAAGCGGTCGCTTGCCGACCTCAGCAAAGAATTCGGCTCCGAACTTGTCGGAACAGCGGCGTGCGATCCGCATCGGTTTCCGTTGCTGCTGAAGTTTTTGTTTCCTGAGGAGAAACTTTCTGTCCAGGTGCATCCCGACGACACGACCGCGCAGCGATTTGGCGAGCCTTGGGGCAAGACCGAATGCTGGTATGTGGCCCATGCCAAGCCCGGATCGCAGATCGCGCTGGGATTGAAGCCCGGCGTGACGGTGGCTCAATTCGAGCAAAGCATCCACGAAAAGCGTGCGGAAGAGCTGCTCAATTGGATCAATGTTTATCAGGGCGAGATGATTTACGTTGCCGGCGGAACGGTGCATACGCTGGGACCGGGGGCCGTCATCGTGGAAACGCAGCAGCAATCCGACACCACGTATCGTCTCTACGACTACGGTCGCGGGCGGGCGCTGAATCTGGAGCGCGGCCTCGCCTCGATCAAGGAGCGCACTGCCGCGGGCAAAGTGATCCGGACCGCGCCGGTGAGCATTTACGGCGGCAAAAGCCGGCAGTCGGCGATGATTGCCGCTCCCTACTTCACGGTAGACATGTTTGAATTGAAGGAGCCGCAGGTATTCTCAACGGCCGAGTCTACAAAAGGCGATTTAGGCAAAACTTCAGTGCAGATACTGGTTGCCATCGAAGGCTGCGGAGTTGTCGAGGCGCAGGGGTGCGATCCGGTGACGCTGGCCAAGGGCGATGCGGTTGTGGTTCCGGCCGCGTTGGGCGCGTTCCAGGTGCGTCCGCAGTGGGCGGTCGAGTTTTTGAAAGCTTGCGTGCCCAGCGGGACCGTGCCTGAGCCCGCGACACGGCTGTAACAACGTGCGGAAAAATCGCTTTTAGCTTTTGGCTTTTAGCTAAGAGCGAAGAGCCAAAAGCCAACAGCGCTCTTGTGGTCACGCCTTTCGCCGCGCGGCGCGCAAGTGGTAGGCTTTCTACGACCGTGAAGACGAACCCGCACTTCTATCCCGTGATTCTGGCTGGCGGACGAGGCACGCGCTTCTGGCCGTTGAGCCGCAAGCGGCGTGCCAAGCAACTGCTCGCGCTCGACGGAAAGCAGACCATGATCCAGCAGACCGTCGCGCGCCTCGCGCCCATGGCTGCGCCGAATCGCTTCTGGATCATCACGAACGGCGACCTGCGCCCCGCCATCATTCGGCAGCTTCCAAAGCTTCCCGCGAAACAGATCGTCGCCGAGCCCACCGGACGCAACACGGCCCCCGCGATTGGTTTGGCGGCGTTTCTTCTGCTCCGTCACGATCCCGATGCGGTGCTCGGCCTGTTTCCCTCCGATCACGTCATCGCCGATCGTGCGCAATACCGCACGACTCTCAGCCAGGGGATCGAGATCGCTGCCGCGGGAGAGAACATCGTTGTGCTCGGCATCCGCCCGACTCGCGCCGAGACCGGGTACGGCTACATAGAGGCGGACGCGCCCGATCGCGACGGAGCACTGTGTCTGGGCGTGCGCCGCTTCACCGAAAAGCCGGATCTGGCCACGGCCAGGCAGTTTCTCGAAGCAGGCAATTATTTTTGGAATAGCGGCATGTTTCTCTGGCGCGCCGGCACGCTGGCGAACGCACTGCGCGAGCATCTTCCGAAGACGGCTCCGCTCCTCGAAAAGATTGCCGCCGCTTATGGCACGCGAAAATTCGCGGAGACCTTTCGCAAGCTCTACCCGAAATGCGAGAACATCAGCATCGACTACGCGGTGCTCGAACCGCGCTCGGCCAAGGGAGAAGGACAGTCGCGCATTTTCTGTCTGCCCTCCGATTTCGGATGGAACGACCTCGGCTCCTGGACCGCACTGCATGAGCACCACATGGCGAAGGCGAAACCGGGCGACGGAAGCCTGGTCTCGGCGTCCGGCAGTTTTGCCCTCAATGCGAAGAACAATTACGTTCACGCTCCCGGAAAATTTGTTGCCATGGTGGGAGTGAGCAACCTCGTGATTGTCGAGACCGAAGACGCGCTCCTCGTCACCACGCTCGAGCAGTCGCAGGATGTGGGCAAAGTAGTGATGCATCTGGATGAGAAGAAGCTGAAGAAATTGGTGTGAAAAGGCAGTCGTTGGTCGTTAGCCGGTGGTCGTTGGCGACCTTTTTTGGATTGTGTCTCGAGCCAAGCGAGGGATCTGCATTTGCGAACGACAAACAGCGCAGAGCGAACGGCAAGCCGCGAACGACCAATGACTAACGACTAACGACGACCTATGACCCCAATCAAATTCGGTACCGACGGTTGGCGCGGCCTCATCGCCGACGACTTTACTTTCGACAATGTGCGGCGCGTGGCTGGAGCGATTGCCGGCTACGTCCTCGAGCATGAAGATCCGACTCGCGGCGTCATTGTCGGCTACGACACGCGTTTCTTGTCCGACCGCGCCGCCCGTGCCGTTGCTGAGGTCATCGCTGGAGCGGGAATCCCTGTGCTGCTGGCCGACGACTCCGTGCCCACGCCCACAGTTTCTTACAACGTCAAAAAGCTGGGCGCGGCGGGCGGCGTGATGGTTACATCAAGCCACAATCCGTGGAATTGGAATGGGGTGAAGTTCAAGGCGAAGTTTGGAGGCTCGGCCACGCCCGAGATCATGAAGTCGATCGAAGGGGGACTGGATGCCGAGACAATGCCCCCAGATTCGTCTCCCACCCTTGCGCACAAAACGCGCAAGGATGGGGCACCCGCGCGAATCGAAGTGGTGGATCTGAAGCCGGCGTATGTCGAAGCGATCACCGAGTTTGCCGATCTCGATCTCATCCGCCGCGCGAATTTCAAGTTTGCCATTGATTCGATGTACGGCTCCGGCCGCGGGGTCCTGGCGAAAATATTTGACGCGCACGGCATCCGCTATGTCGCGATTCGCCAGGAAGCGAACCCGCTATTTCCGGATATCAATCCCGAGCCGATTCTGCCGCACATCGCGCTGCTTCAGGAAACGGTGGTGAAAGAAAAGTGCCACGCGGGCCTGGCGACCGACGGCGATGCCGACCGCATTGGCGCGGTAGCGGAAGACGGGAGCTTCGTCGATTCGCACAAGTGCATGTCGGTTCTGCTGCACTGGCTGCTGGTGCGCAAGAAGTGGCCGGGCGATGTGGTGCGCGCCTTCAACACCACCGGCATGATGGACCGCATCGCCGCCAAATACGGGCGCAAGCTGTACGAGTGCAACATTGGATTCAAGTACATTGCCGACCTGATGATGGAGCATGAAATTCTAATTGGCGGCGAAGAATCGGGCGGGATCGGATACGGCCGTTTTCTTCCCGAGCGCGATGGCATTCTCAACTCGCTGCTGCTGGCGAATGTCATGGCGGAAGAAAAGAAACCGCTCGGCCAGTTGGTTGCCGATTTGCAGCGAGAATTCGGCGCGCACTATTATGGCCGACGCGATCTGCACATTTCCGATGAGGTCAAGAGCGGCGCCATCCGCCGCGCCGCCGATCCGCAGACGACGAAGCTTGGGGCCTATTCCATTTTGCGCAAGGAGGATCGCGACGGCGTGAAGTTCTACCTTGTCGCTCCCAAGGACGGCAACGGCGCCGATGCCTGGGTATTGTTTCGCGCCTCCGGTACCGAACCTATGCTGCGCTGCTATGTTGAGGCGGCCACGCCCGAACTGGTCGAAGAGATTCTTGAAGCTGGGGAAAGATTTGTGCGGCTGGCGTAGGGACAGCCACGGATCGCGATAGGATAGTGACAATCTCATAATCATGGCCACCAAGGAAGGCACGCCCGTTCTCGCCGATTCCGCGGAATCGCGCCGCTACAACCGCATCCAGCGGTGGTTGGGCGTCGCCGATTTCGCAATCGGCTTTGGGCTGCTCGTCGCGCTGCTGGCCAGCGGCTGGACGCGAACGCTGCGCGATCTGGCGGAGCGCGGCGCTTCGCAGAATTATTCTTACGCCGTTTTCCTCTACGTGCTGATGCTGATGCTGATCGCCAAAGCGATTGGAACTCCGCTCGATTACTACGGTTTCCGGCTCGAACACCGCTATAACCTCTCGAACCAGCGCTTCCGGTCCTGGTTATGGGACGAATTCAAGGGTCTGCTGATCGGCCTCGTTATGGCCACGATTGTGGTGGAAGTGCTCTACATGCTCATCCGCCAGACTCCCCAGCACTGGTGGCTGGTGGCGTGGGTTGTTTTCCTCGGGCTCTTTGTGCTGCTCGCACAACTCGCGCCGGTTGTGCTGTTGCCGATTTTTTATAAATTCGAGCCGCTCGAGAACGAGGAACTCAAGCGCCGCTTGATCGTCCTCGGCGAACGCGCCGGCACGCGCGTGCGCGGCGTTTATAAGTGGTATCTGTCCGAAAAGAGCAAGAAGGCCAACGCCGCGCTGACCGGACTCGGCGCGACCCGGCGCATCATTATCTCCGACACCTTGCTCGACAACTATTCCGACGACGAAATCGAAGCCGTGCTGGCGCACGAGCTCGGGCATCACGTGCACCGGCACATTCTGAAGAGTATTTTCGTGCAGGCGGGAATCACGCTTGTCGGCTTCTGGCTGGCCAACGCGGTCCTCTCTTACGCCGTGGAGCGCCGCAACATGTTCGAGACCATGTCCGATTTCGCCAATCTGCCGCTGCTGATTCTGGTCTCGGCCGTGCTCTCGTTCTTGCTGATGCCCGCGCTCAACGCCTTCTCGCGCTTCAACGAGCGGCAGGCCGACCGCTATTGCTTCCAGTCCGTGGCCAGCGTCGAACCCTTCATTTCGTCGATGAACAAGTTGGCCGAGCAGAATCTTGCGGAGAAAACGCCCGCCCGCTGGGTCGAGTGGCTGCTGCACTCGCATCCCGCGATCGCAAAGCGAGTCGCCGCTGCCGAAGCCTGGGCGAAGTCGCACTGACGGGCGGCGTGGACTGTGGAGCTTCGCCCGGCCGGGCGGACGAGGGCGTCCGCCCCTACGCAGGCACCGTTCGCCGCATAATCTCTTCCACTCGCCGCAAATCCTCTTCCGTGTCAACGCCTATGGTGTCGAACGGAGTTTCGGCTAGGTAGATCGGAACCCCGTTTTCCAAAAAGCGCAACTGCTCGAGCCGTTCGCTGCGCTCGAGCGGCGACTCCGGCCAGCGCACGAACTTGTCGAGCGCTTCCTTGCGATAACCGTAGAACCCAAGATGCTTGTACCATTGCGGACCGGCGCCATCGCGGTCATAAGGAATTGCCGCCCGCGAAAAATACAGCGCGCGGCCAGTGGTGTCCGTAACCACTTTCACCGCGCTCGGGTTGTTGACGTCAACCTCCGCAGCCGGCGTCTTCAGCGTCCCCACCTCGACTCCGGCTCCTTGCATCACTGTGATTAAGCTGTCGATATGCTCGGGCCGAGTGAGCGGCTCATCGCCCTGAACATTCAAATAGACATCGGCCGGAATCGCAGTCGAGATCTCGTGCACCCGCTCGGTGCCCGAGCGATGCGCCGCCGAAGTCATGCGCGCGATAAAGCCCTGCCGCTCCGAGAACCGCATGATTTCATCAGAGTCGGTTGCGACAACGACCTGATCGAGCGACGAACACCGCTGCACTCCGCGATACACCCAGGCCAGCAACGGGACGCCAGCGATCTCGCGCAGCATCTTGCGCGGCAGGCGCGTAGAAGCCAGCCGCGCCGGAATTACAGCAACGACTCTCATGCGCCCAGTTTCGCATGGAGCCGTGCGGTTTGACAGTGCATTCGTTTGACACTGCTGTCGTTTGACACTGCAATCCATGCACTTTTAGAATGAGTCAGGGACGCGCCCACCCGCGTCTGCGGGATTCTGTGCCCGTTTCCGGGCTGTCCCTCGTTTCCTCCCGCGTATTTCCGGATTGGCGGTGTAGCTCAGGTGGTTAGAGCGACGGTCTCATAATCCGTAGGTCGTAGGTTCGAGTCCTACCGCCGCCACCAGATTCAGGGTTTGTTTCCGATCGGCTGGGGATCTTCACCCGAGATTGGGCAGCTGCAATTTCGCTTGACTGTAACGAAACGGTGGTTGAGGGAGTGCGGGGCACGGAACCGAGTTCAGGCTCTGGAGGCTGGTTTCGCATCCAACGGCTTGACCCAGACTTTTTCCGCCGCCGAGACACCCAGGGAAACGCGGCCGGCGCCGGTCGTCAGCGTCAGCGTCCGGTCATAATTGCAATGCGCGACATGAATTTTGGCGCCGGGGCGGATGCCGCGCTGTTCAAGGAATTCGAGCAACTGCCGGTCGCGTTCATAAATCCCGCTCACCTGGACGTCGTGTCCCGGCTCGGCCTGGGCCAGCAGGAGCAGGCCGCGGCGGCGGCGGCTGGCGGGACTCTCGACTTCCGTCAGGTTGCCGTGGGGACAGGCGATGCCAGTGCCGAGTTTGGCAAGTAGGCGGGCCTCGAAATCGGGCGAGACGGCATGTTCCAAACGCTCCGCCTCGTCGTGCACCTTGAACCATTCCATGCCGAAAATTTCGGCGAGCATGCGCTCGATCAAATGGTGGCGGACGGTCAGCTTGCGGGCGATCTTTCGTCCGGCAGCGGTCAAGCCCACGCGGCCGTCTCCATCCACACGCACCAAGCCGTCTCTCTTGAGCCGGC
>JBEKQG010000170.1:0-6640 GCA_049519955.1 Terriglobales bacterium | reverse complement strand
GCACGTGGTTCCTGACCTTTATTTTGCTGACGCTGGCGGTCTGCACATTTTTTCTGATCGCGAACCGGTCGCACCTCAGGAGCGAGCACAAGCTGGAGTCGCTGGTTTCGCGCGAATCCAGTTTTCTCTTCAACAACCTTCTTTTGCTCGTTGTCTGCTTCACGATTCTGTGGGGAACGTTTTTCCCGATCCTGTCGGAATTCGCCCAGGGACACAAAGTCACGGTCGGGCCGCCGTTTTTCAATCGCGTAGCCATTCCGGTGGCGTTGTTGTTGCTTCTGCTCACTGCCGTTGGGCCGCTGCTGGCGTGGCGGAAGACTTCCGTCGAAAGCCTCAAGCGGAATTTTCTGTTCCCCGCGATAGGCTCGCTGGCTGTCGGTGCGATCATGATTTTATTCGGCGTGCGGCCCTGGGAAGATCCTTCTTTCTTCTACGCCACGATGGCCGCTGTGCTCTCGGCGCTGGTGATCTTTACCGTGATTTTCGAGTTCATTCGCGGAGGGCGCGTCATCGCCGGCAAAAGTGGGCAGAATTTGTTCTCCGCCATGATCCGCTTGTGCCACAGAAACACGCGGCGCTATGGCGGATACATCGTCCACTTCGGCGTGGCGCTGGTCATTATTGGGATACTAGGAACGCCCTTCAACAAAGAAGTTGAAAAGGAAATGGGCTTTGGCGACAAGATTTCCATTGGCCCCTACACGCTGGTCTGCCAGTCCTACACACAGGACGACAATCCCAATTACGCGAGCGAGCAGGCGATTATCAATGTGTTCCGCGGCGGCAAGCAAATCACGACGATGTATCCCGAGCGCCGTTTCTATAAGGCCAGCGGACAACCGCAGACGCTGCCGCAGATTTACCCGAGCTTTCTCCAGGATTTATTACTGGTGAGCGACGTCTATCTGGTCTATGAAGGCAAGAATGAAACCACGGGGCAGCCCATTATTAAAGCGCACGTGAATCCGCTGGTGCCGTGGATTTGGATCGGGCTGATGATCATGGTCTTTGGGACCATCGTGGCGCTGGTGCCGAATGCGGCGGCGGCGCAAGTGGCGGCAATCGCGACGGCGCGCGCTCCGGCACAGGTGGGAGCGGGGGAGTGAAATGAAATCGTCGATTTTGTTTAGAGCGGATTCATGGTCTTGTGTGGGGACGGGCGCCCTCGCCCGTCCAAGCCGAGCGCAGCTCGGCAGTTGCCGGCGGCCACGGCAACTCTGGATTCGCTCTAGCCGCTGGTTGCAGGTCGCCGCGCTCGTGCTGGTGGTGGTTGTTTGCATGGGCGCCGGGGAGGATTCCGCGCGCTTCAAAGACCTGGGCCATCGCCTGATGTGTACTTGCGGATGCGGCCAGGTGTTGCTGGAATGCAATCACGTCGGCTGCCAGGCGTCCACGAAGATGCGCGACCAATTGCAGGCCGCGCTCGACCGGGGCGATAACGACGATCTTATCCTGCAAGGCTTTGTGCAGGAATACGGGCCGACCGTGATCGCCGCGCCCACCACGACCGGATTCAATCGCGTGGCTTGGATTATGCCTTTTGTCGCGCTGGGGCTTGGCATCGCGTTCGTGATTTACGTGGTGCGCTCGTGGAAGAACCGGCCCGCGCCGGCGCTTGCCGATGGCATTGTTATTTCACATGGCAAAGAGCTGGATGAGTTTCGCAAGAAGGCCCGCAAGGAGACCGACGTATGATTATTTTTTTCTGCTCCGTTATTACGATAGCGTCGCTCTATTACGTTTTCTTTTTTCCCGGCGAGGTTTATGCGGGAGAAGAGATGACGCGGCTCGGCTATCTCCGCGAGCGCAAGGAAGCAGTGTATGAGAACCTACGCGATTTGAATTTTGAATATAAGGCAGGCAAGGTTCCGGATGCGGATTATCAGTCGATGCGCGCATCGCTCGAAGAAGAAGCGGCGGCGATCATGGTCGAGATTGCGAGGCTGGAGCTGGCGGCAGGGCTGGTGGTGTAAGCGCCAGTTAACATCAACTACCATAGAAACGAGCAACAAAAATGAAAATCTTCGATCGCTTTTTTGCTCGCAAACCCCCACCAAAGACAGCGGACGAGATCGCAACGCTGATTGAGGGTTTCGCTAACGGCACAGGTGGGCGTTGGGATTGGGACTACTTCATCAGCACCCATTTTGAAGACGAAATGATCAACTGGGCTCAGAAAGAATGCTTTAACGTTGAGCAAGAATTTCCACGCACTGGCCGTGTTGGCTGGTGTAACGAAAAAGGGCTAGATCGCCTGCGAGCCATCGCATCGGAACTTCGGGCTTCCAGCAAGGATGGATAGAGCCAACGAAGGTAGAGCTCAGCAGAAGGCAGCACCTCCAAGTAGCTGCAATCTGAGCTATTGTCTTGATCAAAGGAGCTGTTTTGACCAAACTCGCACAGTCCGCATTCCTGGCCGCCATCCTCTCGCTAGCCTTCGCCTCGGCCTTCACCCAGACCCTCACCGGAACCGTCACCAACGGCACCACCGGCAAGGCCGCCGCGGGCGATGAAGTGATTCTCATCAACATCGCGAACGGCATGGACGTGGCGGGCAGCACCAAGGCCGACAGCAGCGGCAAATTCAGCTTCAAGCTCACGGACAGCGCCGGGCCGCATCTTATTCGCGCCGTGCATCAGGGAGTCAACTATCATCAGATGGCGCCTCCCGGCACTAACTCGGTTGACGTTCAGGTGTATGACGTTGCGGCAAAAGTCAACGGTCTCAGCGTGACCGCCGATGTGATGCGTTTCCAGTCTGGCGGCGGAACGCTGCAGGGCATACGCCTGTTCGTCGTCAGTAACACGTCTTCTCCCGCGACGACGCAGATGGGCGATCGCAATTTCGAGTTCTATCTGCCACCCGGCGCGAAGATTGAGCAGTTACAAGCACGCGCTCCGAACGGCCAGCCGATCCCCGCGGACGCCGCACCCGAGGCCGAGAAGGGCCGCTACGCTATCGCGTTTCCGCTGCGCCCCGGAGAAACACAGTTTCAGTTGGAGTACACGCTGCCCTACACGGGCGAGATCAAGATTGATCCCAAGCCGCTCTATCCCGCCGAACACGTCGTCGTCGTTCTTCCGAAGACGATGCAGTTCACGGCGGCGAATGGGGCGAGTTTCCAGTCCATGCAGGATCCGAGCCAGGGCGACAGCAACGTGGAAGTGGCGCAGCAGACGAAGCCCGGTCAGGCGCTCGGCTTCACGCTGAAGGGCAATGGCGTGATTACCGAGTCTCCGGGAGAAACCGCGTCCGGCGCGGCGCAGCAGCAGGAACAGATGCCGCCGCAGGGTGGCGACATGCGTTCGAATGAAAATCGTTCTAGTGACAATCGGCCGGGCGGAGGACTGGGCGCTCCCATCGACGCGCCGGATGCTTTGCAGAAATATCAATGGCTGATCCTCGGAGGATTTGGCTTGTTGCTCGCCCTTGGCGGATGGATGGTCACGAGACGCCAGCCCGCAACAGCGGCCGCCGCGGTTGCTGCATCCCCGGCACCCAGCACGCCGGCGGCAAAATCGTCGACGCTGCTCGAAGCGTTGAAGGAAGAGTTATTCCAACTTGAAGTGGAACGAAAGCAGGGCAAGATCGCGCTCGCGGATTACGAAAGAGCCAAGGCTGCGCTCGACCAAACGCTCGACCGGGCGCTGAAACGGCAGGAGTAGTGCGGCCGTCAGCTATCGGTTTTCAGCCGCCGATGAATGTCCTGAGACCCGATACCTGCGACCTGAGGCCTTGCCTTGCCCACACAAGGAGCCCAAAGCGGGCGCTCAGCATCTAATTACTGAAATCATATTGAGGCAATCGGCATGAGCAATATATTCAAAACCACTCTTCTACTCACCGTCATGACGCTGCTGCTGATGCTGGCCGGGCGCGCTTTCGGAGGCCAGAACGGAATGCTGATGGCGCTCGCGTTTGCCGCCGTCATGAATTTCGTCGCCTACTTCTTCTCCGACAAGATTGCACTCGCCACTTACCGTGCTAAGCCCGTCAGCCGCGAAGATCTGCCGCGGGTTTACAACATCGTCGAGCGCCTGGCGCAAAAAGTCGGCCTGCCGACGCCGAAGGTGTACGTCATTCCGACCGATTCGCCCAACGCCTTTGCCACCGGACGCAATCCGAACCATGCGTCCGTGGCCGTAACTCAGGGTATTCTCGCGCTGCTCACCGACGAGGAACTCGAAGGCGTGCTGGCGCATGAACTCGGCCATGTGCGGAATCGCGACATTCTCATCAGTTCGATCGCCGCGACTTTAGCCGGAGCAATCACTTTTCTCGCCCACATCGCCCGCTGGGGCATGATTTTTGGCGGCATGAGAGGCAGCCGCGACAATCGCAACGGCGGCGGCATCGCGGCCATTGCCATGATTTTCCTCGCCCCGTTCGCAGCCATGTTGATCCAGCTCGCCGTCTCGCGCTCCCGTGAATACGGCGCCGACGACACCGGAGCGCACTGGACGGGAAATCCCTACGCCCTAGCCACGGCCTTGGCCAAAATTGACGCCTATTCCCGCCAGCGTCCGCTGCTTGCGAGCGCATCGACCGCGCATCTTTTCATCATTGCGCCGTTCCTGGGTGGGATGAGTTTCGGCAACCTGTTTTCGACGCATCCGCCGACGGCCAAGCGAATCGAGCGGTTGACGGGGAGGCCGGCGGATTTTGGACAATAAGTTGTGGAATGATCCACTTCGAATCGACTGCGGGTGACTTGTTCGATTGCGATGAATTATAGTTCATCTCCATGAGCCGAGCATCGAGTCTGGTAAAGCACACCTTTTCAAGTCATGAAAATCCTCGTGTGAACGCGCTGAAGGGATTGCCGCTCGCAACCTTCTGGCAGCGGGCGCTCGGATATTGGATTGATCTGCTCCTCTGTGTTTTGCTTTGGCTTCCGTCCGAGTAGGTATGGCGGCGTTTCGTGCTGCACGAACAAACCATCAACATGAAGTTTGACTTCCACGAGGCCGGAAACGTCATCGTCGTCCTGATCTATTTTGGATTGGGAAACTATTGGGGCAACGGCCAAACACCCGGCAAATTGATTTCGCGAACCAGGGCAATGTCTCTGAAGAGTGAGCGAATGGGGGCATGGCAATCTATAGAGCGAGCCCTGGGCTATGGCGCCGCAGTGCTCGAAGGGGGACTCGGTTTCTTGCAGTTCTTCTGGGATCCGAACCGCATGTGTGCCCAGGACCGCCTGGCAGAGACGATCATTGTGGATGTGAGAAGGCGCTCGTGAGCTTAAGCAGATCGACGTGCGCAATTTTTAACTTCAGCTACCCACAACAAACTTCACCCAAGCCCCGCTTATGACTCCGGTAACCGTTTTCCCCGCCGCCTACATAGTAGAATTCAACCAATGTCAGCACTCGTAGCGACCGCCGCCTCTAGCCGCGCCGCCGAACTGGAGAAATCCCTCCGCCGCGTCATTCGCGGCAAAGACGAAGTCGTCCGCTTCGCGCTCGTCTCCATCTTCGCCAAAGGCCACCTGCTGATCGAAGGCGTCCCCGGAGTCGGCAAGACCACGCTCGGCCAGGCGCTGGCCCGCGCCATCGACTGCACGTTTCAGCGCATACAGTTCACCAGCGACATGCTGCCCTCGGATGTGCTGGGCATTTCCATCTATTCCGCCATCGAGCAGAAATTCGAGTTCAAGCGCGGGCCGGTGTTCGCCAACGTCTTATTAGCCGACGAAATCAACCGCACGACTCCTAAGACGCAGTCCGCCCTGCTCGAAGCGATGAACGAGGGGCAAGTTACAATCGACGCGCATTCTTATCCACTGCCGCAACCGTTCTTAGTAATTGCCACGCAGAATCCCATCGAGCACCACGGCACTTATCCATTGCCCGAGTCGCAACTCGACCGCTTCCTGATGCGAATTCGCATGGGATATCCCGAAGGCAACGCCGAGCGCGAGATTCTGCGCGCGGAAGCCGGTTCGGCCCAGCTCGATAACCTGCGCCCAGCGCTCAATGCCGCCGATGTAATCGAAATCCAGCAGTCCGTCGCGCAAGTCCATGTGGACGAATCGCTCATTACTTATATGTTGAATATCGTTGGCAAGACGCGCGAGTCCGAGTATCTATCTCTTGGGGTATCTCCGCGAGGCTCGCAGATGCTCTACCGCGCGGCGCAAGCGATGGCGTTTCTCGATGGCCGCGATTATTGCACTCCCGAAGATTTCAAGCCCCTGGTCGTCTCTGTGTTTGCCCACCGCGTAGTGGTAAGTTCGCTCTACACTTCCACCCTGAAGAAATCCGAGCAAGCCGAGCAAGTGCTGCGCGAGATCGTGGAGAGCGTGCCGGTGCCGGTGTAGTTGGTTCTCCGTATGCGCCAATCGTCATCGCGGTAGTAAGTCCGGGAGCAGATGCCACCTGGTCATGTTACTCGCCCGAGGCCACGGGCGGCGCGGGTTGCAAGCTGGAAAGACGCGAGATTGTCGCCACCATCATTCCGGAGAGGAACTGCATGGTGGCTATATCGTTGTTGTCGAAGGCGTGGGGCGTCGACGACAGCACTTCGAAAACGCCGAGCGTTCGCCGGAAGTGGCGCAGCGGAGCGACCAGGATCGAGCGCACGCCCAATCGCCGGGCGCTTGCCCAATCCACTCGCGGGTGCGACTCGGCGTCATGG
>JBEKQG010000169.1:0-6745 GCA_049519955.1 Terriglobales bacterium | reverse complement strand
GGCGAAGCTAACGCGCAAGTCCGGAGTGGCGGTCGGCGTCATTGCGTATCTCCAGCGGGCGGCGCGGCGGCATGATGCGGCGGCGGCAGGGCCTCGGCCAGCACTCTTCCGATGGATTTTGCGGGTGGGTTGATGCCGAGCAAGGAGGCCAGCGTTACGGCGAGATCAACCGGTTCGGCGTGCGTGCGGTAGGTGCCGGTTTGAAAGGCGAGGCCATAGAAAGCGAGCGGCACGTGAGTGTCGTAGGAGAAAGGCGTGGCGTGATCGGTACCTTTTGCGATTCCGACGTTGAATGGAGTGGGGATTCCGATCACGTACCAACCGCCTTCGGGCGAGTAACTATGGGCGTAACGGCGGCCGATTTCGGTGGCGGGAGTTTCTCCGCTCGCCAGTTGCGACTTGGTGAAGTATCCGGCGAGTCCGGCTTGCTTCATGGCTTCGCCGGCGTCGGCCTCGGCCTTGGCCTCGATTTGCCCGGAGAGCACTCCGTGAAACGCGCCTTCGTTGAGCCATGCCAGCGGATAGTCGAGATCTCGCACATATTCGGCGTATTGGTTATATTTCTTCGAGAGTGAGGAGTTGATCTGTTCGCGCAGCGCTTTGGTGTCGAGATTGGCGGCTGGCAAGCGCAGAGTTTTCGCGAAATCGGGCAGAGGGGCGACGCCGTGATCGGCGGAAAGCGCCATCCACACGTCGGCCATTCCGATGCGATGACCGAGGAAGGCGAAAAAGTCGGCGAGCTGGCGGTCGAGTTCGAGGGCCATGCTGCGCATTTTCGGGGAGTCGGGGCCGACTTGGTGGCCGAGAATATCGTTGGCCGAGAGGCTGACGACGAGCAGGTCGGTGGCCGGGCCCGTGCCCAGCTTTTCGTACACAATGAGTTCTTTGGCGAATTCGAGCTGGTATTCGTTGGCGAAGGGAGTGGAGCCGACGACCTCGTAGAAGCCAGCGGGCGCGCCGTCTTTGTTATTGCCGGTGCGCGGAGCGGTTGAGCCGAGCGCGTTGCCGTCGCGGTCTTTCCACTCGCGGTTCCAGTACTTTTCCGCGCGATGGCTGCCGTTGAAATCGCGCACCCACTGGGGAAGATCGGGACGGTAGTAGGTGGAGGTGATCCAGTCGCCGGTTTTGGGATCGATCCAGTAGGCGGCATCGCCGGAAAATCCAGCGGGCAGGATGGCGGCGCGATCTTTCAGCGAGATGGCGAAGACGCGCGCCTTGCCGCCGGTGGCCAGTTTCAGTTCGTCGCCGAGCGTGTCGCTGAGGAGGTTGTGCGGCGACGCGCCGGGGCCGGAGCGGTCAACACTTAGGCCGACAAGTTTTGTAGCGTCGTCTTCGACCGAGGTCACGCGCTTCTTTTTCTGCGGGTCCCACCATTCGTTGGCGACGATGCCGTGACCACTGGAGTAGGTTCCGGTGAAGAGGGTGGCGTGTCCGGGAGCGGTGCGGGTGTTGGCGTAGTCGTAGTTGCAGTCGGTGAAATAAGCGCCGCGATCGAGAAAGAGGCGAAAGCCGGCGTCGCCGAACTGGTCGCGATAGCGTTCGAGGTAGTCGCCGCGGAACTGGTCGATCACGATGACGACCACGAGCTTGGGACGGGCATTGTAGGCGGAGGCGAAGGCGGCGGGGAGCGAACAAAGTAACGCGATTGCCAGTAAGGGCGCGTACAGGGAACGGGGGAGTCTCATCGCGAGCTAGTTTACCGCAGAAGGGCCTTTAACGCGGAGGACGCGGAGTAATCACGCGGAGAACGCGGAGAAAGAAGGAACGAAAAACCTCAGCGATCTCTGCTTTGGTATCTGCGTCCTCCGCGCTGAAGGTCTTTGCCGGCGTTGGCCAGGCCGCAGGCGTGCACGGAACAGCGGTTTTCAGCTAAAGTTAGAGCACGATGCTTGACCTTAATTTTGTTCGCGACAATCTGGCGGTGGTGGAAGAAAACCTGCGGCGGCGCGGGATGGATCCGGCGGAGGTTTTGAAAGACTTTCGCGCGATCGACGGCGAGCGGCGGCAGGCGATCACGGCGGCGGAAACGCTGCAAGCGCGGCGCAACCGGGCTTCCGAGGAGATTGCCAAGCTGAAGAAGAGCGGGCAGGACGCGGCGGCGCAGATCCAGGAGACGAAAGAACTGCGCGAGCAGATTGCGGATTCCGAGAAAAAAGCTGCGGAACAAGAGGCGCGGCTGCGCGAAATTTTGACTTCGATTCCGAATCTTCCGCACGCGAGCGTGCCGGTGGGGAAGAGTGAAGAGGACAACGTGGAAGCGCGGTGTTGGGGCGCGCCGCCGCAGTTCGATTTCAAGCCCAAGCCGCACTGGGAGCTGGGCGAACATCTGGGTATTCTCGACCTGGAGCGGGCCACGAAACTGACGGGCGCACGCTTCGCCGTGTACTGGGCGCTGGGTGCGCGATTGGAGCGGGCACTGGCCAACTTCATGCTCGATCTGCACACGCGGGAGCAGGGGTATACCGAGGTGCTGCCGCCGTATATGGTGAATTCCGATTCGATGTATGGCACGGGACAATTGCCGAAATTTGCGGCGGATTTATTCCGCGTGCCGCACGGCGAGAAAGATCTGTGGCTGATTCCGACGGCTGAGGTTCCGGTGACGAACCTGTATCGCGACGAAGTGCTGGACGGGGCGCGGTTGCCGATTTCGCTGACGGCGTACACTCCGTGTTTTCGCAGCGAAGCTGGATCTTATGGGAAAGATGTGCGCGGGATCATTCGCCAGCACCAGTTTCAAAAAGTGGAACTGGTGAAGTTTTCGCGTCCGGAGAATTCGTACGACGAACTGGAAAAGCTGACGCACAACGCCGAGGCAGTGTTGCAGAAACTGGGTCTGCATTACCGCGTGGTCACGTTGTGCACGGCGGATATGGGATTTTCCGCGGCCAAGACTTACGACATTGAAGTGTGGCTGCCAGGGCAGAACCTGTTTCGCGAGATTTCTTCGTGCTCGAATTTCGAGACTTTTCAGGCACGGCGGGCGAATATTCGCTACCGTCCCGAGGGCAAGAGCAAGACGGAATTTGTGCACACGTTGAACGGCAGCGCGTTGGCGGTGGGTCGGACATGGGTTGCGGTGGTCGAAAACTATCAGCAGGCCGACGGCAGCGTGCGCATTCCGGAGGCGCTGCAACCTTATATGGGCACCGACCGGATACCGGCGCAAACGAGGAGCGCGTGAACTTGCATCGAGCTGCGGGCTGCGAGCCACGAGCTTCGAGCAAACCAGATGCCTGGCAGTTCGAAGCCTGCAACTCGCGGCCCGGAGCTCGTAGCTCGCAGCCTCTTTATCAGGCGATACGAAATTCGGCCACTCCACGATTTGCCATCACATGAATTCCGAAATACACTTGCAACAACCTGAAATGGCCTCGGCGGCGCTTGAAAGCGCCGTTTCTCCCATGGGCGCGATCTGGCGCACAATTCGCGGATACATTCTCTGGTCGTACGAGCGGGGCAGCCTGCACTACGACATCATGGTCACGCTGATTCTCGTGTTTGTTTTTGTTTCGCCGTACTTCATCAACTACAAAGACAAGCCGGTCGAGCACATTCCGCATCTTACGGGCGTGGTGGTGATTCCGGGGGCCAAGGGTGAACTGATCTATCAGATCCAGGCGTCGGCGGTGAGTGACGCGCCGGGAGCGGACGTGCGCCGGCAGTTGGAGCGGATCATCGAGCCCATCTCGGGAGCGGTCGGCATTACGAATATAGAGACCGTCAAAGACGTATCTGGACACACGCAGAGTTACAAGGTCTGGGTGGAAAAGGAATAGGGCGAGGTTTCAGAGTTGCAGGGTTTCGAAGTTCATCTTCAGCAATATCTTCAGCTTCATCAATAGCAATGAGAATTACGCTGCAATCGCTGGTACTCGGGACGGTGGTCATCGGCTGGCTTTTTGCGGCGTCCGGTGGGGCGCAGATTGTCGGCGAATCCGCCGAGCTGGAGCGGGTCCTCGACAGGATGGATGCCGCAGGCAAGAGCTTCAAGACCACCGAGGCGACTCTGGTTTCCGACCAATATCAGAAAGTCATCGACGATATCGAAACGCAGAGGGGCAAGGTTTATTTCCGGCGGGAAGGCGGCGAAATTCAGATGGCTGCCGAATTCACCGAGCCCGACAAGAAGGTCGTGTACAGCGGCGGCAAAGTGCAGGTGTACCAGCCGAAGATCGATCAGGTGAACGAATACCTTCCGGGCAAGAACCGGAGCGACGTGGAGAGCTTTCTGGTGCTCGGTTTCGGCGGTGGGGGGCACGATTTGTTCAAGTCATACGTCTTGAGGCTCGTGGCGACGGAGACCGTGGGCGGCGTCGCAGCCGACAAACTGGAGTTGATTCCGAAGTCGGACCGTTTGCGGAACAACATCGCGCGCATCTGGCTGTGGATCGACCCGGTGCGGGGAGTGTTGGTGCAGCAACAGCTATTCGAGCCGGGCGGCGACTACCGGCTGGCGAAATATTCCGATATCAAGGTCAATCAGAAGCTTCCCGAGGACGTCTTTAAGCTGAAGACCACGAAGAAGACCAAGTTTGTGACTCCGCAGGGATAGGCGCGGGCCGGAACAGTAGAGACGGGCTTGGTCCGTTTATTTTGGACACGACGGGAGACGCGGCAAGCCGCGTCTCTACGCGGGAGTTTCGGCATAATCGGCGGCACAGAAACAAGCTGAAAAAGGCGGGCCGCGGCGATATACTGCATAAGACCTGCGAAAGTCGAATACCCATGGCCAAGATGTTCACCATCACGGTTCCGCCGGATTTGTCGCGCAAGAGGCGCGAACGCGTTTCCGACCCGCGCTACGTGGACGGGCAGAAGATGCTGGTGGAAGCGATGAAGTACTTGGCGAAGGCCGATCCGGTGGCCAACCGGGGGGCCATCGAGCTGCTGTCCGAACACGTCCGCACGCGGTTCCGCATGACCGACTCGCCGTGGAGCTGACGGATGCATTGAATCATTGAGGCCTGGGGCACTCGGCACCCGGCAAAAATTTAAGATGCGGCGAGGGTGGGTACCTAAGGTCTACTATCGCTAATCAAATTCGAGACGTCGCCGACTTTTCAGTATTTCCCGATCAACATCATCCAGCTCTTGAAATCGCAGAACCATTCTCGCACCTCGCTTGCTGACTCGGAGCGATTACCTCTTTGGCTTCTCGATGAATTCTTTCAGATGCTTGGCACATGCTTCAGCCGTGCTCTGTATCTGGTTCGTATTGCTAGCCTTACCAACTGCGTAGGCAAAGACGATCTGGGAAGATTGGGCATCAATTACGGAAATGCTGGCACTGGTTGCTCCGCGAGCAGCCTGCCGAGCTGTTTCCCGTTGGACGCCCCTATCGTAAGCATCGTTATTCCCGTTGACATTGTTGTTGACAACGACCGCAGGTTGGCTCGGAGTCCGATGGTTGACGGTGCTTGTGATGATGTAGTCGGCTTTGCTCCTGTCGGCAACCACGATTAGCGGTACATGCTTTTTCGTGAAAGCGGCGGTCAAGTAAGTTTCATATCCCCTCATCGGTTCAATGTAGACGGTGGCCCCGCTTTTGATTTGCGGAGCTTGAGCAAGGCAAACGGTAGAACAAATGAGTACCAGAAAGACTGAAAAACGATTCACGAGGTTCCCCTTTCACGTCAGAGAGTGAGTGCACTAAATGTAGCGCAAAGACTAATGATTCCAGCCGAAATATGCTGCATCCTCGTCGGTCAACGGACACTCCTGTATGACGTTATTCGTCTTAGGGTTAGTAAAAAAGCCTTCAATGAAACGTTCTGAACACCCGAGACGTTCTTTCAAGTCGCTGGCGAAAGCTTCCTTCGAGGAATAATCCTTCGTTCCCTGCGCTCCGTTACCGTGCGGGGAAAGCGCGATCTTATATTTCGGTTCGGAATTGATCTGCGTAGTGTCAAACAGTTGAACCACGTAATTTCGCATTAGTCTACCTCAGGCCTGAGTATACAATCCCCCCTCAATTTTGATATAAGCAAACACGAGAGACCGGGCGCCCCAGGCCTCAATGATTCAATGCCTCAATGACTCAATGATCCGAACGCCGCGCCAGCCAAGAAGACGCGAGCACGATGACGACGGGATAACATTCCAGGGTGTAGCGGGGCTCGGGATTTTCCAGCGTGGCGAGAAACGCCGAGCGCAGCAGCAGGAAGCCGAGCAGCAATCCAGCGCAGCGGATTCCCAGCGATCCTGAAGACTTTCTGAGAACTATCGCCAGCAGGGCCGCAGCCAGGTAGGCAAGGTTCAACAGGCCGAATCCGATTGCCATGGCGGACTGCGGGGCGTCGTCGTTGAATTCCCACCAACGGATGTCGGGCGGAAGAATTTCGGTGCGCGGACGCAGCCACATGTCGGCGACGCGCAGGGCGGGCAGCACAACATAGTAGCGCAGGGGATGGGCGCGAATACGAGCAGCGGCGATTTCGGCGAAGCGGTCGTCGAGTTCGGGCGTCATCTCCTGCGACTGGTTGTAGGCGGCAATGGCGGCCAGGGTAGCGTTTTCTTGCGCCGCGTTCTCGATGGCGCGGGAGGGCAGTTTCAGCGGGTCAATGTTGTCGCCGGGAACGGCCCAGTAGATTTCTTCCACGGAAACGTATTCCACGATCCAGGTCTTGGCCCAGCGGTTGAAACCGCGAGGGACGAACTTGCCCGGTTCGTTGGCGTAGCGCGGGGCGAGCGGCTGAAAATGATGGAACGTGCGAAAATTGCGGACCGTCCAAGGCAGGAGCGG
>JBEKQG010000168.1:0-6783 GCA_049519955.1 Terriglobales bacterium | reverse complement strand
GCGGCAGGCACGCCATCTGCGCCCGGCTCTCGATCTGAAACATTCCCACCGTGTCGGCCTTTTGCAGCGTGGAATATACGAGGGGATCGTCGGGCGGAAGATGCGCCAGGTCCACTTCTTTGTGGTAATGGTTGTGAATCAGTTCGAGAGAATCTTTCAGCGCCGCCATCATGCCCAGGCCCAGCAGATCGACTTTGACGATGCCCATGTCGGCGCAGTCCTCCTTGTCCCACTGCACGACGACGCGGCCCGGCATGGACGCGGGCTCGAGGGGCACGACGGAATCGAGGTGGCCCTCGCAGACGACCATGCCGCCCGAGTGCTGGCCCAAATGGCGGGGCAAATCCTGCGCGGCCAGACATAGCTCGAAATACTTTTTGATTCGCGGATGCGTGAGATCGAGCCCGGCATCGCGCAGGCGGCGGTCGAGCGCATCGTTTTCGTCCTTGAATTCCCAGGTGGCGGCGGCTGCCGAAATTCGTTGCAGCGTGTCCGCGTCGAACCCCATTGCCTTGCCCATTTCGCGCGCGGCCATGCGATGGCGATAGGTGATGGCGTTGGCGGTCATGGCCGCTCCGCGCGGCCCATAACGCCGATAGACGTACTGGATCACGCGCTCGCGCTCGCCGCCGCTGGGCAGATCGAGATCGATGTCGGGCCACTCGCCGCGTTCCTCGGAAAGAAATCGCTCGAACAACAATTCCATGCCGACCGGATCGACCGCCGTGATGCCGAGCGAGTAGCAAACCGCGCTGTTGGCGGCCGATCCGCGGCCCTGCGCCAGGATGTTTTGCTCGCGGCAGAAGCGCACGAGGTCCCAGACAATCAGGAAGTATCCGGCGAGATTGAGTTTTTCGATCAAGGCGAGTTCGCGCTCGATCTGGCGGCGCGCGCGCTGTTTCAGCTCCGCATCGGCCCGGCCATAGCGACTCTGCATTCCTTCCCGCGTGCGCTCGCGCAGAAACGACACCATGGTTTCCCCGCCGGGCACGGGATAGCGCGGAAACTCGTAGCCGAGATCGTTCAGCGTGAACTCAAGGCGGGAGGAAAGTTCGAGAGTATTGGCGATGGCCTGCGGAACGTCCGCAAAGAGAGAGCGCATGGCCGCCGGCGGTTTGAGATAGCGCTCGGCATTCGGTGCCAGCAGGCGTCCGGCAGTGGCGAGCGTGCGACGATGCCGCAGCGCGGTGAAAGCATCCGCCAACTCGCGCTCGCGAGGCGTCGAATAGTACACGCCATTGGTTGCCAGCAGCGGCAGGCGCAGAGCTCCCGCAATCTCGAGGGCAACCCGGTTTCGATATTCTTCCTCGCGATGAAAATGGCGCTGCAATTCGACGTAAACATTCGATTGGCCAAAAATTCCGGTCAGCCGCTTCAGCGCTGCGAACGCCGCTTGCGGGCCGCCTTGCGCGAGCGCGGCAGCCAGCGGGCCTTCTTCGCCACCAGTCAGGCAAATCAAACCGCCGGCGTGATCGGTAAAATCCCGGCTCGAAGCGCAGGCTCCTTCCTTGCGTCCGGCGCGCAACTTCATTTTCGTAATCAGGCGGCAAAGATTTTGATAGCCGGTGCGCGAAGCGACGAGAAGCGGAAGACGGAATTCACCACGGAGCTGCGGGCAACCAGTTTGCTCGAAGCTCGCGGCTCGCAGCTCGCAGTCTGAAGGATGTCTCCATGGCAAAAATGCAGCACACGTCACTTCCGCTCCAATGTGCGCCTTGATCCCCGCCTTTTTTGCGGCGAGATGGAAGCGCGGCGAGCCGTACACGCCATCGCGATCGAGCAAGGCCATCGCCGGCATTCCGAGGTTCGCGCACACTGCGATCAGTGCCTCGGGAATGGAAGCTCCTTCGAGGAAGCTGAACGCGGAGCGGGAATGGAGTTCAAGGTACATCAGCTTTCAGCTCTCAGTTAGCTCCCACAACACTGAGAACTGAGAACTTTTCCTAGTCATACGTTCCTTCTACAAACCAGTTTCCACTTAGCTTGTCCTGCACTAAGCGATACAGCACCAGTCCAGTTTCGGCGGGCAGGGCGATGTCCCACTCCTCGCGCGACCAGGCTTCCGGCTCCGACCAGTCGCCGGAAGAGCGCCAGGGGCCGGCGGTCCAGACGATTTCGCCGGCAATGTCCGGGCGCTCGGGGCAGCGCATGCGCACCGGCTTCGCTTCGCGCAAAGCAACGCTCGCGCCGAGCGGCGGACGAAACAAGCGCAGGGCGATCACCGCGCTCATTTTTTCTTTCGCTTCTTCCGCAAGCTTTTCTACGGCCTGACATGCGTAGTCATTTTCTGGCGCGGGCCCTGCAGGGGCGAAGTGGCGCAGGGCAAACGCGCCTTCGCGATACGTATCCAGCAACTCCACCGACCCCACCCTTCCTTCGCCGACAATGCCAGCGATGCGGGCCAGCGTGAGATCCAGTTTTTCGGGCTCGGGAAAAACCGGCTGAAACAATCCACTCTGCAGGGCCCGCGGTCTCGCCGGATGCGCCGACAGATGGACCTTCACGATAGGAGCTCCGGGCGGATGCGCCTGCAAATCGAGCTGCAACAACTTGAGAAAATTTTTTGCGTCGCGCATGGGCGCAGGCAGTTGCAGAGTGCGAGTAAAGGTGCGAGCGCGCGTGTGCGTAGACGATGCGCAATGGTCCGGCGGCGCGGCTGCGAGCGTGAGATTCAGACGCAGCTCCTGGGCCGCGAGCGAGCGCGCTTGCAAGCGCGCGCAGAGTTGCTGCAACATGCGGTCCAGCAGAAACGCCAGCGGCTCCAGCAGACGAGGGGATATTCCAGGTCCACAGTCTCGGCAAAAACCGGTTGCGGCTCCAGCACGCGCAAGTTGCGAAATGCCGCGCCCCGCGCCAGTTTTTGCAGACGGATTCCGCGCTGGCCCAGACGCTCGCCGAGCAGAATTTCGGGAAGGGCGGCCAGCGCCCGCAGCTTGCGGATGCCCCAGCGATCGAAGGTTTCCGCCCAGCGCGCGGTCTCCGCGGCATCGGAGGAAAAACTTTCCAGCAACACATCCACCGGCAGATCGCCCAGCCGTCCGGCTTCGCGGCCCGCGGGAATCAAGGTCACGCCGGGAAAACCGCGGGCCGCGAGCAAAGCAGCATCGGGATTCACGGCCACGGCAACGTCCGCTTCCAGTCCCATGTGAGCGGCGCGACGCGCCAGATCGCGGGCAATCTTTGGCAGCGGGCCGAGCAACGGATCGAGTCCGGCAAGGTTAAGAAGCACGGCGCCGGGCGACGAGTCTTCCACTTCGGGAGAGAACGATTGCGCGCAATCGAGCAGGGCGGCGTGCGCGGATTTTTCCCGCGACTCCGAGCGCGGGCGCAGCACCAGGCGCTGCCATGCTTCCAGTTGCGATTTCGTTGCGCCCAGTTCCACGCCCATTTGCCGCGCTGGTTGGTTGAGCGCCACGACTCTTTCGAGCGGCGGCCGTCCGGCGAGGACCGCGACCGGGCGGGCGCGCAACTCGGGCTCCAAGCGGAGGACCGCTTGCACGGAAAAATCGGGAATGAAGATGCAGGCAAACATGGGAAACCAGCTATTAGCTGTCAGCTCTCAGGTCTCAGGTCGCAGACTCGACTCCTTGTCCTCGTCATTCCACGAATCCGCCTTTACTGGGAACTGGGAACTGGGAACTGGGAACTGAGAACTGAATGGCTATTCCGCCATGCGGCTCGACTGCTGAAACTTGCCGTCGATTGCACCGGCTTGCGTTTCATTTTTTGTTCCAAGCGCGAGCACAACAACTCGGCGGTGATTTCGAATTGGTCCAATAATTCCGAATGCGGTAACTCCGAACGCACCGATTGATTTCCTGGGACCTGAGACCTGCGACCTGACACCTTCACCAGCACCGACGAGCAACTGCCTGCAATCGGCTGCTGTTCCAAGACCAGCAGCACGGTCGGCGTGCGCTCAACCGCGCGGCGGAAGCGGAACCACGAGGCCAGAGGAATTCGCCGGGCACTCTCGGCCGGAACATCGCCAAGATCGAGAGCGATCATTCCGAAACCATTGCTTTGCAGCAGCAGGTCGGTGACTTTCAACAGTTGCCCGAGCTGCGATTCCCAGCGCTGGTCTTGCGGATTTTTCCATCTCGAAAAATTTCCTCGTTGCAATCCCCGGCTGCCCTCAGCGGCTAAAGCCGGCAATGGTTGTGCGGGACTTACGGCACGACTGAAGTCGTGCCCTTCCCAAAAACCTCGCGGTATGCCTGAAGGCATACCCTGATACGAATCGCGTGCAGGCACGCCGTGATACGAATCGCCAGTTTTTCCGCAGCCGGTCCGAGCCGGCGACGGATGTTTACGCGGCGGATATTTTTCTCCGCAGCGCACCCACAGCAAACGGCGCATCTCCATGCCGGCAACCGCAGCCGACGCGGGATCGAAGGCAGCGCTCGCATCCACCAGCGCGCAGACTTCTCCGCGCGCGGTGGCGCGGGCCAGCGCGAAGAGCAGCACGCTGGTTCTTCCCGAGGAAGCCGTGCCGCAGATTTCGGTGAGGCAGCCGCGAGCGAGGCCGCCGGTCAGCGAATCGAGCTGGGGAATGCCGCTCGAAACCACTTCCGGCGCGGGGCGCACGGCGAGGCGCGAAGCGGGAACGACCGCAGCCAGCCTGGGGATGGCGCCCACGCGGGCCAGAATCTTTGCGGCGGTCTCCGTGGTTGCGCGCGGAGAAGACGGGGGAGAAAAATTAAAATGGCGGCCCGTGGCCGCCGCTGAAAAAATCGGAGAGGCAGACATAACGTACTCGCAATTGTCAGGGAACGCGGAGGGCGGGTGGGCCCGGGCGAGGGTTACGATGTTCGTTTTTTCTTCGCCTACGGAAGTATCCCTCTCTGGGCGGCGTTTGTCAAGCGGTTCGTTGCCGATCCTCAGTCCGAACATCGGCCAGAAGCGCAACTTGAAGACTTACAATGCGTTGCGGTGGCTTCCAAGTCTCAAAAGACGCGCGGCCCGAGACCCACGGTTGGGCAAGGACGAGCTTTTGTTATAATCGGATTTCGCCGCAATCCCCCCGCGTGGCGCTATCGTCTAGGGGTTAGGACGGAAGATTCTCAATCTTCAAACCCGGGTTCGATTCCCGGTAGCGCTACCAACTATCCTCCGCTAAAGCCCGCTAAATCAGCGGGTTTTCTTTTTATTCCAAAAGCGTGCTGACACTCCCTAACCTGAATTCGCTCTCGCCGTGGTACACAAAATGGTATACAGGCTGTTCCATGCCCCGGCATCCAAACCTGGAAAGAGCGAAGCGCCAAGCCGAAGTGCACCTCGACCTGGGCAAAGCGATTTGTGGAATACCAGACGCGCAACGTTGCGGAAGGAATTGCAGCCGCGTTTCTGGAGGCAAGCGATGCCATTCAATAGTGACCGTTAGAGGAAGTACACGGTTGACGAAAGTTACGATGCTAGGTCAATGAGTGCTATCGCCCGATTTCAACAATCAGCTTCCGTTTTGCCCGTGATTCGTCCGGAACCTCTGCGGCTAATTTGATTCTTTCGCCACTTCGGCCGCCTTATCCGGTTTTCCCCAATCCTTGTAAAGCTGGAGAAGCCACTGATGGGCGCGTTCAACGTGGTATTGATCAGGAGCGGCGATACGGTCTCTCCGCGCCAGCATCCCCCGATAGCCTTCGAGCAGCAAGGGTTCGGCTTCGGTGTATTTCTTGCGTCCCGCAAGGCTGGCGCCGAGCAGGCTCTCCGCGAAGAAAGTCTGCCAGCTATCGGGGCGAGCCTTCTTGCCGCCGTCGACGGCCTCGCGGGACAGCGCTTCGCTTGCCGAAAATTTGTCTTGCGCAAGATAGCTCGAAGATAAGTCAGCCATCGTATCCAGGGTGTCCGGATCGTCCGGACCCGACACCCGGCGGCGGGCGGCCAGGATTTGTGTGTAGAGCGCATCGGCTTGCACGTACTTCGCCTGCCGCTGGTAAGCAGATGCCAGAGCGCGCATGACGCCCAGGGTATCGGGATTTTCCGCGCCCGATACGCGACGCCGGATCTCCAGGGTCTGATTGAGCAGCGGCTCGGCCTCCGCATACTTGCCCTGATACGTCAGAGCAAGGCCTAGGTCGAGCATAACGAGAAGAGTGTCGGGATGCTCAGAACCAACAACGCGGCGCTGGATTACCAGAGCCTGACGGCAGAGCGCTTCGGCCTCTGCATACTCCCCCCGATCCATTTGGAACTGGGCCAAAGTGCCCATACTTTGCAGGGTGTCGGGACTCTCGGGACCCAGTGAGTGGCGCTGAATCTCGAGCGCCTGGCTGGAGAGCGTTTCGGCTTCGCGGAACTTTCCGAGTTGCTCAAGCATGATGGACAGGCTGTTCATGGTGTCCAGCGTATCGGGGTGGTCGGGACCAAGAACCTTGCGTTGAATCTCGAGAGTCTGCTCATCAAGGGCCGCCGCCTCCGCGAATTTCTTTTGGTGAAATAACGCCTGGCTGAGGCTCTGCATGCTCCAAAGCGTGCCGCGATGCTCGGGACCGAGAATACGGCGGCGGAGTTCCAGTGTCTTGCGTTGCAGAGTTTCGGATTCCGCGTATTTGCCTTCATCGTCGTAAGCGCCAGCCAGGTTTCCCATGCAGGCGAGCGTGTCGGGATGCTCGGGACCCAACACGCGGGTGGCGATCGCTATAGTCTGTATGTAGAGCGCTTCGGCTTGCGCGTACTTGGCCTGCCAGCTATAGGTGCTTGCGAGATTCTTCATGGCGTCGATGGTGGCGGGATGCTCAGGGCCCAAACGGCGCCGCTGGATCTCGAGTAGCTGGCTGAAACTGG
>JBEKQG010000167.1:0-6880 GCA_049519955.1 Terriglobales bacterium | reverse complement strand
ACCGCGTTTTTTCTCCTCCGCCGCCACGCGAACATGTATCTGGACATCAGCAGCATTCCGCCGAGGAGTTTGCTGAAGTGCTTTCCGCGGCTCGAAGAGATCGCGCACAAGTCGCTGTTTGGCAGCGACTGGCCGGGGCCGGGAGTGGCCGACATCAAGCGGAACCTCGACGAATTCAAGGCCCTGCCCATCTCCGCAGAGGCGCGCGAGCAGATTCTCAGCAAGACCGCGGCCTCGATCTGGCCGGAATAGGAAATGGGTAACTTTGTCATCGCGTAATTTGCCAATTTGAAAATCCCCTCGCAGTTAACCGCACGCGGGATCAAATTACAAGAATACGAGATTTCAAAATTACCCAATTTCTCTGCGTCGTCGCCGCGAACTGGAACATCCGCCGGAGCATACCCGCTCCAGCGCCAAAGGGCGAACCGGCCGTTCTACGCCGTGCGCGCTTCCCCATCCAAACGCGCGCTTGGAATGCACCGCAGCTTTAGCGTATAAAATAATGACGCAACGCGACTTTATTGCGCGCGCGAACATCCTATTTCCATCCGTACTCTAAGCGAGGAGCCATGTCCACCGTTAAGAACCCGCACGCCCCCAAAGGGCTGGAAGGCATTGTCGCCGCCACTTCCAGCATCTGCTACATCGATGGCGAGCAGGGAGTGCTCGCCTATCGCGGCTACGACATTCACGATCTCGCCGACCACTCCACTTTCGAGGAAGTCTGCTACCTGCTGTGGTTCGGGCGGCTGCCCAACGCGGAAGAACTCATGCACCTTAAGTGGCGCATGGCGGAAGAGCGTAAGCTCGACGCCTCGATTTTTTACCGCTTGCAGCTCATTCCCCGGCACGTCACGCCCATGGATATGCTGCGCACCATCGTGTCCACCCTTTCGTATTACGATCCGGAATGCAGCAAGAACGATCACGACGCGAACATCAACAAAGCCATCCGTCTCACCTCGCAGATCTCGATGCTGGTGGCGGACTACGACCGCATTCGCAAAGGCAAGCCGATGGTCGAGCCCGACCGGTCGCTTTCGCACGCGGCGAATTTCCTGCTCATGCTCAACGGCACGCCGCCCTCGAAGACCGCCGAGCGCGCACTCGACACCGCGCTTATTTTGCACGCCGACCATGAGCTGAACGCTTCCACCTTTGCCGCGCGAATCACGGCCGCCACGCTTTCCGACATGCACTCGGCAATCACCTCGGCGATCGGCACGCTCAAGGGGCCTCTGCACGGCGGCGCCAACGAGGCTGTCTTCAAAATCCTCAAGGAAATCGACGCCAACGGCGCCGACCCCGTCGAGTACGTTCAGGGATTGCTGGCGCAAAAGAAAAAAATCCCCGGCTTCGGGCACCGTGTCTACCACACCGAAGATCCGCGCTCCACGCACCTGCGGCAGATGTCGCGCGACCTCGGCCAGTCCAGCGGCGATCCCAAATGGTTCGAATACTCGCAAAAGATCGAAGACTTCGTGCGCGGCGACAAGAAGCTCAACGCCAACGTGGACTTCTATTCGGCGTCCACGTACCACACGCTCGGCATCGATGTGGACCTGTTCACGCCCATCTTCGCCGTCTCCCGAGTCGGCGGCTGGACGGCCCACGTCATCGAACAACACGACGATAACCGCCTCATCCGCCCGCGCGCCGATTACGTCGGCCCGGCGTATCCGCAGAAATACGTGCCAGTCGAGAAACGCTGAGTGGTTGCGGGTGCCGGGAAGCGGCATTCCCTGTAGAGACGCGGCTTGCCGCGTTTCTACACGCACCGCGCCTCGGTACAATAGAATCCAGCATGATCCGCCGCGTCTATCTCGACAACAACGCTACGACGCCGTTACTTCCCGAGGTGCTGGAGGCCATGCGGCCTTACTTTGGCGAGCGCTTTGGCAACGCGTCGTCCATCCACCATCATGGGCAGGAAACGCGTGCCGCAGTCGAGCGCGCGCGCGAATCGGTGGCCGCTCTGCTCGGCTGCCGCGCCTCCGAGGTCGTATTTACCGGCGGCGGCACGGAGGGCGACAATCTTGCGGTCTTTGGGAAGGCGCGGCCGGGCGATCACGTCGTCACTTCCACAATCGAGCACCACGCCGTACTCAATGCGTGCAACCATCTGGCTAAGTATCGTGAAACGACGGGATGCGAAGTCGCTTACATTCCCGTCGATGGCCGCGGCTTGGTTGATCCGGCGGATGTGAAGCGCGCCCTCCGTCCCAACACGAAGCTGATCTCGATCATGTTCGCCAACAACGAGACCGGCGTGGTCCAGCCCGTCGCCGAGATTGGAAAAATAGCCGCCGAAGTCGGCGTCTGTTTTCACACCGACGCCGTGCAAGCGGCGAGCAAGATCCCGATCGATGTCAACGAAATCGGCTGCGACCTGCTCACTATCTCCGGCCACAAGTTCCACGGCCCGCAAGGTGTCGGCGCGCTCTACGTGCGCAAGGGCACTCTGCTTGAGCCTATGCTGTATGGCGGCAGCCACGAGCGCTCGCGCCGCGCCGGGACCGAGAACGTTCCTGGCATCGTCGGTTTAGGCAAGGCCGCCGAACTTGCCATCGCTGGCTTCGAAAGCGGCGACATTTCGAAGATGGCCGCCGCGCGTGACCGCCTGGAAAGAGAACTGCTCTCCATCGAAGCGACCGGCTTGAACGGCGCAGACTTGAATGGCGAACGCGCGCCGCGCCTGCCGAATACGACCAACATTTATTTCGATGGCATCGCGGGCGAGGCGCTGGTCATCGCGCTCGACCTAAAGGGATTGGCGGTCTCGACCGGCGCGGCGTGCTCTTCCGGAACGATCGAACCGTCGCATGTGTTGCTCGCCATGGGTCTCGTTCCCGAGCGTGCGAAAGCCAGCATCCGCTTCAGTCTGGGTAAACAAAATACGTCCGAAGATGTGGACATCGCGCTGGCCTTGGTCACGGAAATCGTAGCTCGTTTGCGGGGTTTATCGCCGGTGTGACCAATAACAGCCGTTAGTAGTTAGCACTTAGCATTTGGCCAAATCCGTGTGTGAAGAGCTAACTGCTAAGTGCTAATTGCTAAATGCCGTCCACCGAAACCATCGCCGTCGCCATGTCGGGAGGAGTCGACTCCTCGGCCGTTGCGGCCATGCTGCGCGCCGAAGGCCGCAACGTCATTGGCCTGACCATGCAGCTCTGGAACCAGCGCCGCCTCGCTGGACACGCCGGCATCACGGAATCCGTCCAGGGCCGCTGCTGTTCGATCGACGACGTGTACGATGCCCGCCGCGTGGCCGAGACCCTCGGCATTCCTTACTACGTGGTCAATCACGAAGAGCGTTTTGAGCGCGATGTCGTGCGGCCGTTCGTCGAGGAGTATCTCGCCGGGCGCACGCCCATCCCATGCAGTCTCTGTAACAATCACTTGAAGTTCGACCAGCTTCTTATCGTAGCGCGCCAGATTGGTGCCGATAAAATCGCCACCGGCCATTACGCCCAGGTAATGTTCGACGAGCCGCTTAACCGCTGGTTGCTGAAGCGCCCCACCGATAAATCAAAAGACCAGACTTACTTCCTCTTCGGCCTTACGCAGGAGCAACTAAGCCGCACCTTGTTCCCGCTCGGCGGCATGACCAAGCCGGAAGCCCGCGAACTCGCTCGCCAGCACCACCTCGCAATTGCCGAGAAGCCCGATTCTCAGGAAATCTGCTTCGTCCCGGGTGGCGATTACAAGAGCTTTCTCGAAGCCTATCTTGCCGAGCAAGGCGAAACGCCAAAGGAGACATCCGGCGACATGGTCACCAGCGAAGGCAAGGTGATCGGCGAGCACGTCGGCATTCACAACTTCACCGTCGGCCAGCGCAAGGGACTGGGTGTCGCTACCGGCTCGCCGCTTTACGTGATCCAGATCAATCCCGACACGCGGCAAGTCGTGGTCGGCAGGGACGAGGAGCTTTACTCGCGCACTCTCCACGCTCGGCGCGTGAACCTTATTTCCACGGCCGAGTTGCGCGCGCCCATGCGGGTCACGGTAAAGATCCGCCACAAGCATTCGCCCGCGCCCGCCATGATTGAATCCACCGGGCCGGACCAAGTCCGAGTTGCCTTCGACGAGCCGCAGCGCGCGATTACTCCCGGCCAGGCCGCCGTTTTCTACGATGGCGACATGGTTGTCGGCGGCGGGTGGATCGAAAACACCACGCGATAGGCCCTGATGGTGGAGAGCCGAGCGCCCCGCCCGGCTAAACGCCAGTTTCTCTCCACTACCTGATTACCTCGCATTGGTCACCAACCATTACTTTTGTACAGTCTCATGGCACTTTTGTGGGCTAGACCGGCCGATAGACCAGCGTTAGCTTTAATTCACGACGGCACCTTCCTGGTCTCTCCCCGGTATAAGGTCCGGCGTGGGGAGCGATGGTATGAAAATCTTGCATCTCTGCTACGCGGCATTCGGGATGGCGGTGGCGCGCTGGATTTTTCGGCGTCAAGCAAAGGCGGTGCCCGATCCGGTCACCCGTTTTCGTACCTCTGGCCTGCTCTAAGTAACGAAGAGTGAAAGGGGCATGGGCGCGCCCCGTTGCGCGCATCAACTTTCGCGCGTCCATGCCCCGTTCGCCTTCCTATTTCGCCGTCTCCGGAAGTGCTAGCACTAACGTGTTCCTCCCGTAACTTCTTTTCCGTTCCATCTCGCCTAAACTTTCTGTGTAGGCCCGCTGCGCGTGCACGCGCCTCGGGCAAGCGAAAACATGCTGCCCAAACTCCCCAGCTTACGATTGGTTGCGCTCTCGGTATTGCTCGCCGTGCTGTTTCCTATGGCCGCCTTGGCGCAAGACGATGGGCCCTCGCTCGGCGACCTCGCGCGCAATCTCCGCAAAACCAAATCGCAGCAACTGGCTCAACCCCAGCCCACCCCGGCGCCCGCGGTCATTGATAACGACAATCTGGCCCAGGTCATGGAAGATGCCAGAAAAGCTAGGCCGGTGAAACAAGACAAGACCGTGTTTTCCATCGACCCTTCCGGCAATACGGTAAAAGTGTCGTCACCCGATGTGACCTGTAGTTTGTCGTTTAACGCGCGGGCCAGTTCGCTGCTGGTCAAGCCGGTTTTGATGGAAGACTTGCCGCTCCCCGAACTGGTCAAGCTCGACGGCCCCGGTTCGATTCAGGAGGAAAATCTGCAGCTCGAAATATTCAACGGGACCGACTGGGACATTCGCGAAATCACCGTTGGCCTGACGCTCGAACGCAAGCCCGGAGAGAATGCCGAAGTGGCGGCTCACGCGCGCGTTATTCCGGCCGCTCAAGGCCTCGAGCCAGCCACCGTCGAACGCCGCTCCAATGTAACGCTCCTCTATCACCTCAAGGCCGCGGCCAAGCCCTTCAGCACCACATCGTTCCACGAAAATATCGGCATCACTCCCGGCCCCGATGAAGATTGGCGATGGTCGATTGTGGAGGCCAAGGGCATCCGGCCTTCACCAGCGCAGTAGTAGCCCGATTCGCTGCCCGACCCGCTGTTGGCCGCGCCTGCCGTTCCAGTTTCAGCCGCGCCAGGCAAGGCGAGCCTCGCCAAGTCTCCGAATTTGAAACCGAAGAGATAAGCGATGAGCGACAAAAGCTCCCAGCACGGCACACTCCGTCCACCGCGGAACAACACGCCGCCGGTTCCCCGGTGCTCCTCTGTGTCCCCCGTGGTTAAGAATTCCTCGGCAGCCTTTTAGGACGCGGAAAGGTCAATCGTCTCCAGGAAGCTCGGCTTCTGGCGGGCCTTCGTCAACTGTTCGAACGCATAGGCGATCTTGAGCAGCGTGGGCTCGCTCCAGGCGCATCCGAAAAACGACATCCCGATCGGCAGTCCCCAGAGATATCCGGCTGTCACATTGATATTGGGATAACCTGCAACCGCGGCCGCGCTCGAACTGCCTCCCGTGTCGTGATCGCCGTTGATCAGATCGGTGACCCAGGCGGGGCCTGCCGTGGGAGCAATGAGTGCGTCGAGTTTGAACTTCTCCATGACCAGGTCGATGCCCTCGGTCCGGCTGAGCTGGCGATTCAGGACCAGCGCATCGAGATATTCCTTTGCACTGAGCGGCCCCTTCTCCTCCGCTTTAAGAAAAATATCCTGCCCGAAGTAAGGCATCTCCCGATCGCGATTGCGCTCGTTGAACTCGATCACATCCTTCAGACTCTTCACCGCGGAGCTGCCGCGGCGCGCCAGATAGGCCGCAAGGTCCGCCTTCAGTTCGTACTGGAAGACGGTCAGTTCGCTCTCGTCGAACTTGCCAATCGTGGGAACGTCGGCGGGATCGACGATCTCAGCGCCCGCCCGTTTCATCTCGCCAATCAGCGTGTCCATGAGCCGGTCAACGGCATCGTTGAAGCCGAAATATTTGCGCACCACTCCCAGGCGCGCGCCTTTCAGTCCATTGGGATCGAGGAATCCCGTGTAGTCGGAAAACGCCTTGCCCCGGCTGTCGGCAGTCGCGGAATCTTCGGGGTCCGCCCCCGCCATCGCTCCGAGAAGGATCGCGACATCGCGCACCGTGCGCGCCATCGGGCCCGCCGTGTCCTGGCTGTGCGAAATCGGAACGATCCCGCTGCGGCTGACCAGACCCACCGTAGGTTTCAGCCCGGCCACGCCGTTCATGGCCGACGGGCAGACCACCGATCCGTCCGTTTCCGTGCCCACACCCGCGACGCACAGGTTTGCCGAAACGCCGGCTCCGGTGCCGGAGCTCGATCCGCAGGGGTTGCGGTCGAGCGCATAAGGATTGCGAGTCAGCCCCCCGCGCCCGCTCCATCCGCTGGTGGCATGACTGGAGCGAATGTTGGCCCACTCGCTGAGATTCGTTTTGCCCAGGATTACAGCCCCAGCCCTTCTCAATTGCGCGGCCACGAAC
>JBEKQG010000166.1:0-9151 GCA_049519955.1 Terriglobales bacterium | reverse complement strand
CCCGTTCCTCCGGCGACAAGTAACTGAATATATGGTTCTGCTGATCGTCTGCTCCTCGCATGCTTCTTCGTAACATACACGGCTGTGGATTGGGAGTAGTTTTTCAGCAGCGTGCTAGAGAGTGGTGTACGCGTTCCCGCAATCGCCAGCGCGATCCCGCCTGCAATCAGCACCACGCTCACCATTGGCGAAACGCGCTCGCTGTGGCTGGTTTGCACGCCAATGTTCATGTCCCCGGCTTTAATTCCATGAGTCTCGTTGTGAGGAATAGGCACGACCAGCGAGGCAATGCCCAGCACAACCAACAGCAGGCCTGCGAACAACAAGATTTTCATATGCGATTTCTCCCCTGTCATGCATCATAGGAAGGTAAAGTGCTCCGGCCACATCCTCGCAATTGTGCGATCGCCGGCAACAACTCGCTGGCCAATCGATCTTTGGCAATGAAGGCGTCTACCAGATCCAACGTGCGCCTCGGAACATCCGCTGTTCCGGTGAGCAGGATGATCGGCGCTTCTGGCCTGAGGCGCCTCATCTCAATCGCAACCTCGTATCCGTTCATCTTCGGCATGAGGTGGTCGACGATCACAACGTCAACCGCGTGCAGGGCGGCCAGTTCCAATCCCTTGCTCCCGTTTGGAGCGGTCAGAACGGTATACACGAAGCTTTCCAGGAACGCCTTCTCGCATTCCAGCATTTCCTCGTTATCGTCAATGCAAAGAACGACTGCGCTTTGCAGTCCCGGACACTCGGATAGGGGCATGGTTCACCGTCAAGAACTATTCTCAACACTTCCGCTCACAAAGCTGTTCACAATTGCTCAACGTATGCCGTTGCGCCACCGGCCCAGCCTTTCACCGGTCTTTGGTGGCCTCGCATTCCGGCCGCCCTACTGGCCAAAATGAACGAGTAATAGGACGATTTAAGTGTGAGATTGATTTCGCCGGCGGGAAGTTAGTCGTGAAGAACGATATTGAGAAGGGAACTATGCACTTGCAACCCGCTGCCGGCGTCATAGGCGATGAAGCCGAGCTTCCTGAACCTGTTCATGAAGAAACTCACCCGCGACCGGGTCGTGCCGATCATATCCGCCAAGGTCTCCTGGCTCATCTTGGGGATTACCGACTCGGGCACGCCTTCCTTGCCGAAACTGGCAAGCAACAGCAGGATCCGAGCCAGCCTCTTTTCGCTGGAATTAAAGAGTTGGTCCACCAACTCCTCTTCGTAGCGAATGTTCCGTCCCAGCAAATACGCTACGAACAGATCGGAGAACTCGTGTTCCCGGTGAAGTGCAAGCATCATGGCCTTTTTGTCAATGCGCAAAAGTTCGCAGTCCGTCATTGCGGCTGCAGACCCCATGCGCAAAGGCTGTCCGGCCAGGCCACCTTCTCCGAAAAACTCTCCGTCGCTCAGTATGCCCAGGGTTGCTTCCCTGCCGATCTTGGATACAACCGTGAGTCGGACCTTGCCTTCCTGGATATAGAAAACTGCGTCCGCCGCGTCCCCCTGCGTGAAGATTGTTTGTTTCTTCGCATAAGCCACGGTTCTCCGGCTGTCGCCGATCGTGGCGAGAAATTCCGTCGGGTCGAAGGCGCGCCTTTTCTCGGCTAACGCGGTTGCTGCCATCATGGAATTGTCCGGAGCGGAGCACACTCTCTAAGTATGCTGCCACAGTTGAAATCTCGGAAACTGCTCACTTTTGCACACCATTGGCAAACAGCCAGCGGACCTAAACGACACGTCCTTCTTCGCGAATGATTGAACATGAGCAATATTGAGCAGCCTCCCTGCCCCGAACATTGCATGATCTACTCGTGAAGACCAAAGAACTTACCCCGAAACAGATCCTATCCGTGCATTGCACTACCTGTGGCGCGGCGGTCGGCGAAGTTTGCGAACTGCATACGGGCGCCCCGCGCACCGAGCCACACCGGGACCGGAAGCTGTCCGCAGCCGACGCCGTGGAAAAAGAAACCGGCAAACGATACAACCCGTGAGCTGGGAAGATTCCAAAGTCTGCATTGGGCTTTCCCGTGAAGCCATCCAATCCGCCCCGGAGTTCAACGGCTCCGCGCCGATCGCTCGCGAGTATGAGGATCGGCTCCACCTTCACTACGGCCGCCCGCCGCATTGGTTGCATGATGCCGGGCGCGAGTGCGCCACTTCCAGGATCGCCGTCTAACTCGGGAATCGAGAAAAAATGGAACTGCTCAATGAAGGCAAGGAACGCCACCACCGGCACGAAGGGCCGGACCACGACCGTGTGCATCATGACGACCGCCCTTACTGGAAACGCGCCCATCATGATTGGCGTTTCTGGGTCGGCGTGGTTCTTATGTTCGCGGCCATCAGTGTCTATGTCATGAGCGACAACTTGGCGTTGGTGCCTTCCGGCCAACCGAGGAAAGCGCCGCAGGCAACTCGTAGAGTTCCATAGACTCTTATCGCCACAGGGGCATCGAAGGCCGAATCCTCCAATTTGAGGCCGCAAGAATTCATCGGCGGAAGAACTGTGAAAAAACTGATTGTGTTCGATCTGGACGGCACTCTTGCCGAAAGCAAGTCGTCCCTTGATGCCGAAATGTCGGGATTGCTGCATGACCTTCTCGCAATCGTCAAAGTGGCCGTGATTTCCGGGGGCGGTTGGCCGCAGTTTGACAAACAGCTGCTCTCTAACCTTCTTCATGACGAACGCCTGGCAAATCTCTTCCTCCTTCCTACATGTGGAACAAAGTTCTACCGGCACGAATCGGCGGATTGGAAAATGATCTATTCAGAAGACCTCACCGTGGATGAAAAAAGAAAGATCGTCAGCTCCTTAAATAAGGCGCTCGAAGTGGCAGGTTTCAGGGTCGAAAAGGTCTGGGGAGAAGTAATTGAAGACCGGGGAAGCCAAATAACGTTTTCGGCACTGGGTCAGCAGGCCCCCTTGGAAGAAAAGAACAGATGGGACCCCGATTACGCCAAGCGGAAGAAGATCAAAGCGATTCTCGACACTTTTATTCCCGAGTTCTCTGTCCGAATGGGCGGCTCGACATCGATTGATGTGACCAAACCCGGCATCGACAAAGCCTACGGCATCCGAAAACTGCGCGACCTCCTTGGCATTTCATTGCAGGAAATGATGTTCATAGGAGATGCCATTTTTGTAGGAGGGAATGACTATCCGGCTGAAGAAGCAGGTGTGGATTGTATCCCAGTTCAGGGTCCCCATGAGACGAAGCCGGTTATTCGGGCAATCATCGCCTGTTTGGCGGATTGCGGCCGGGAACCATATCTTCGCAGGAGTTCCTAATTGTCAGGCGATTCCGAAGCGGCTGAAGATCGGAGCTTTAACAGTGTCTAACAAGAATGCAAAGACAACTGCTCCCGCCAATGTTGTCCCCATCGCGAGCAACGGCAGAGGCGCCATGGCGATCCCGCGGTTCGCCATGGTTGATGCAATCAATACATCGGCTACCGATGAAAGAACCAGCCAGGAACTGGGGCGCGTCGACCAAAGGCGCTGCCGAGCTCGATTCGTATAGGTGGTTGCTTGATTGCCAAACACAATCGCCAGAAACGCGAGAGTTCTCAGTGCGTCAATTCCAAAGCCTAGACGATATTTGCCGATGGCCAGGCCAGTGCGGCGGTGCAAAACACCAACTCGGAAAGACCCACGAAAACGCCGGCAATCGTCAAGTTACTGACTCGCCACGCATTGGGCGTCGCGGACGGCCGCACGTTGTCCGTAGTCAAAGACATGCCCAGAAAATCGCCGGTGATCATGATGATGACCATCAACATTGGAGTCAGGATCGCATGTCCCGTCATCATCAGACCCACCGCCAGAAAGAGGACCTGCACAATCTTCTTGTTGACGGAATTCAAGGTATAGGTCAGGATGCGCTGGAACGTTACGCGGCCTTCTTTTACCGCGTCCACAACACCTTCTAGTCCTGGCTTGGTCAGCACGATTCCGGCCGCCGACTTGGCCACGTCCGTCGCCGTCGAAACCGCGATCCCCATCTGCGCCTGCCGCAGCGCCGGCGCGTCATTGGCTGCATCGCCGCACATGCCGACGGTGTGGCCGCTCTTCTGAAACGCCTGCACGAGGTGGTACTTATCTTCCGGAAGCACTCCGGCAAAGACCGCGAAGTCTCGCGCACGAACCCGCTCCGGGATTGGCCCGGGCGGCGAGATCGCTCCATCGAGTCCCACCTCTCGCGCGATGATCGTCGCCGTCGCCGGTGCATCGCCGGTCACCATCACGGTGCGCACGCCCAGAGTGTGCAGTTCCTTGATAAGCTCGGCCGCATCGGCGCGCGGTGGATCGCTCAGCGCGATGAGTCCCGCAAGCCGCATCGGCGCCGGTGTGCCCACAGCGACGGCCAGGACCCGGAAGCCCTTCTCTTCGAGTTCGTGCTCCGTCGCGGCCGCCGTTGGCACGGGTCCAGTCAGTTTGATGACCGCCGCAAACGCTCCCTTCACCGCACGCAGCGGGCCGCCCTTCGCATCCACCGCCGTCGCCTCGGACATTTTTGTCGCTGGATCGAAGGGAACGAACCGCGTCAACTTAAACGTAAGTTCCGGCGAATTGGCGGCGTTTGCTTTCGCCGAAGCACCGCGGATGGCTGCATCTACCGGATCTTCTCCGCCATCGGAACTGGCAACCGCCGCCATTGCCAGCACGCGCGCTTCATCGAACCCGGGCTCAGGATGGATGGCCGTGATCGCCAGTTCGTTGCGCGTCAGCGTCCCCGTTTTGTCCGTGCAAAGAACGTCCAGCGTTGCCGCCTCGTCCACCGCGGACAATCGCGTTGGCAGTACACCCAGCCGTGCCAGGGCCTTTGCGCCCAGTGCCGCCGCCAGAGTAAACGTAGCGGGCAGCGCCACCGGGATCGACGCCAGAACAGCCGTGAGAACCAGCGGAATCATCTCGCCAACCGGCATTTTGCGGGCATGGGCGTACGCCACCAGCGAGACGATGACTATGCCATTGAAAATGGCAAGATTTCGCACCACGCGCACGACGGTTTTCTGCTGTGTGCTCTCGACATGGGCGGTGCGCACGAGTTCCGCGGTATGGCCAAACTTCGTGTTTGCCCCGGTTGCCGTGACGGTCGCCGTGGCTTCTCCCCGCCGCACCAGCGCCCCGGCATAAGTTTCCAATCCCGCTCCAGCTTCGATCGGAACCGATTCTCCGGTGAGCATGGACTGATCGAGCAGAATCGATCCCCCAACCAACTTCACGTCGGCTGCAACCACGCCACCCAGCGACAATTTCACCGTGTCGCCCGGCACCAGTTCAGTAGCGGGAACGTTCTTCCAAGCGCCGTCGCGCTGCACTGAAGCCGTAAGCGCAAGCCGCGATTTCAGCGCAGCAAGCGTAGCCTGAGCGTGGCCCTCCTGGAAAAACCCGAGAGCGGCGTTGAACACCAGCAGCCCAGCGATGACCGCTGCTTCGACATAGTCGTGGAGCGCTACCTGGAGGACGATCGCGCCTTCCAGCATCCACGGAACCGGCGCCCAAAACTTGGCCAGCGCCCTGCGCCATGGTCGCAGGGCCGTGTCCGGCATTGCATTTGCGCCGTACTTCGCCAGTCGCGCTCGGGCTTCATCGCTGCTGAGACCGCGCGACAAATTATCTTCACCGCAAGCTTGTCCCGTTCCCGCCAGGACCGTCGACTTGGCAGTGCCGGAAGCCATCGTTTCCCCAGAACTTTCGGATCGAGACATACGTGACGCACTGTCATATTAGTGAATCGGGAGAATCCGCACTGTTCACTTTGGAACACCACGTCGGATCGCTGCGAGATTCCCGACTGCACGCCAGCCCGGTTACAAGCCTGCCCACGACCGGTGTGGGTCTTGCTGCGGCGAATAGTCACGCGATAGCAAGCCATGCACCGTGGCGCGGGAGCGTCTCCCCTTTCGGCCCCTTCCATCATCATGCCGCAAGTGCAACCGCGGCACCCTCCGTCGGCCGTGCGCTCGCCATCGTCCGGGTGCCTTTTGTGGACCGTGATTTCCATTGGATTAGTCCGTCATGCTCTATGCTTCGGCGCGGACGGCCAAGTGCCTTGCCGCACGCCCGAGCATTCTGTATACCCGCTAGCAAATCAGTATTCCTTTGGCAACAGAAAAGTTGTGGCCGAGCGGTCCGCTTCGGCAATGAGCCATATTTTGGTGCCGTTGCTGAGGGTGTAGGCTGACAGGATTCGGAATCCCTCTCGAACGCTGAGTTCGTTCTCGCGGCGGTCATCCTCATCCAGTGCGCCCCAGTCCCGGGCAAGGTGCCGAAACAAAAAGGCCAGCGGGTTATCGCCGCTGGCCTCGAATGCCATCAACGCTCCCGGCGTCGCTCCAATAGAGCCGGGAGGAAACTCGACCCCGGTCATTACTGCACCCGTTCTACTAGGGTCTCAGAGTCCTTTAGGAAGATGCCTTTCTGGGAGAGAACCTGACAGATAGCGTTGCCTATAGATTCTGCTAGATTCTCTGCCAGCACGTCATCTTTCTGCTGCGTCCTATTGAAGAGCAGGACTTCTTTGATAATGAGTTTCATTACTGCACCTTCGCCAAGAGCGTTTGGAACGGCGTGGCGGCTTCGTCAGCCGAAGCCAACTGCGCCACCTTGGCGCGCTGCTCCCAAGTCTGCTTCGCACCGTTAGCGCCGAACACCTTGATGAACTGATCGGCCGTCGGGCGACCCGCCAGCTTGAAGAGGCGGAGACCTTCGGAGCGGTTCTTGCTCACCTGTTCGGGCGTCAGTCTTAACGCGATGACTCCCTGCTTGGGTGCGCGACCAGCGGGAGTTCTGTTTTGCCCGGTTCCATGCACTTGATTCGGTTTGATCGGGGTCACGGCCAGCACCACGCCATGGCTCTTGTCGTTCGCGGCGCAGCCCGCATCTTCTTTATGGCTGTCTTGCGAGTAACGCCTGTGGACTTCTGAATGTTGGTGATTTCGGTGAGTTCGGTTTCGGTGAAAGTGTTCTTAACTCGTTTCATTGTCATCCCTCCTGTTGACTTAATGGTTAACAACGCGCTCACCATAACGCTTCTCTCCGAGAAGTAAACAATTATTTTTGGTGGCGGTGAAACAGAAGTGCCACGCTGGCAATTACTGAAAGCGGTCTATTACACTTCGCAGCAAATGCCGAGAGGTACAGGCGTTCTTGGTGGTGCGAAGGTATACCCGTGGCCTAGTGACCAACTCTGCGAAACAGGGGGCGAAAGGCCGAATAAAACGGAGCTGCATGTGGACGAAGTTCTATTCCGGTATGAAGTGATCGAACAATTCCTCGGCATCGCCAAGCAGTGGGCTGAAATTGACCGCAACCGTCCGAAGGCAGCCGTGGCGCAGTCCAAACTTCTGCCCTGAAGAAACTACACGTGTGTGTAGGTGTGGCTACACCGAAGCGGGCTACCGGGACGGCTACCGCAGGGGTATATTAAAACCACCCAGTTCAACTGGGAAATTTGGAGTCGGCACTGAGCCGCTCTTTAATATCAGTGTTTTAGCCAGTGTTTAGAGGCGTTCCGGGAGGCGGTGTCGAATCCCTTCTTCCCCTCAACGCCTGGCTGCCGAGACCATGTAACGCGGCGACCAATTGCTTGGTCAGGGGGCGATGTAGATCTCAAGCTGGTTGGGGTGCATCGAAGCCAAAATCGTGGTAAGAAACGTGGTAACTGCGAAGTGGAATATTAACAACGTATTGAATATAAATGTGTTAAGTAAATATTGTGAATCCCTCCCGCGCCCTGAAAACCGGACCGGAAAAAGTGTCGCAGTCAACTCCGCAGGCGAGCTTCCGCGCCTTTTTCTCTGGGGGGCAGACGACCAGTCCGCTTTCAATGCCTCCTTCCGGCGCATGCAATGCGATCACAAATCGATGACGTGGCGCAAGCGACTTGACTTTGCCGGCACTGAAAGCATGGTGGCGATGCCGTCCACCGGCAAAATCTCGCTCACCAAGTGTCGACGCGTTCGGATTACTTCCGCTTAGCCGACAACTCGTCCGGAATCGCTTCCGCGTCGCTGAACGTGGCGTGACACGCCCCGCCAACCTGTGTGGAATGAAATGAACCTCGCCAGCTCTTGTATTTCCTTGTTTCCTCGATCTGTTAGAAAATACGATTTCCCGTTCACAACCGCATACAACCGATAATATGGGACGTTGAACTTCGTGCTGAAACGCAGGACGATTTCGAGATCCGCATCCTGATGACGACGGGAGTGGTCAGATCTGCCAATGCCGACTCGCTGCACCCGGCAGTTTCTTTTCAGATGCCATATCCATAAATCGCTGGAGTTCGAAAATTCAACCATAAGCCTGCGGCTGAGAACAGCGCCTGCAATGCAAATTTCTCATCCAGGCGAATCCAATGTAGGGAGGAAAGTCCGGTGAAACGACGGATCGTGTGTGCACTTCTCGCACTCGTAACAGCCAGGTTAGTCTCCGCCCAACAACCATTTCCGAGTCAGAAAGCGACCGATCCGTACCAGCCGACTTTGGATCGCCTGGAATCGCTTACCATTCTGCCACTGCCCGCGTGGCGGTTTCACGCTGACGTACCACATCCTGAAGATTCGTCCTTGAATGACTCGGGCTGGGAAACGGTGAAAGTTGGGGACAAATGGTCGACCGGGTCTCGCGTGCTGCGCCGCTGGATCGAGATTCCGGAAAGGCTCCACGGTTATGGAGTGCTGGGCGCCCGCGCCAAGTTGGACCTCAGTTTCGATTTCATGTGGAACAACAAGGGCCCAGTCATGATTTCCGTATTCTCGAACGGATCGCTCGTGTCGCGAGGAGATGACGACATGCAGCAGCCGATTCTGTTGACGGAGAACGCGCAGCCGGGGCAGAAGTTTCTGATCGCCGTGCGGATCGACGCTCCGGAAGTGGAGACGCTGTTTCATCACGCTCAGTTGCGCATTGAACCTGGCGCCAGCCGGCCGGACCCGGCGATCGTGCGCACGGAGATCTTTGCGGCGCGTCCCATGATTGCGGCGTACGAGGAGGGTCGAACGGAACGCCAGCGGCAACTCGACGCGGCGGTCCACGCCATCGATTTTTCTCCTCTTGACAAGAACGACCAGGCGGGTTTCGACGCTTCACTGCGGCAGGCGCAGAGCAAACTGCAAGCGTTGAATCCCTGGCTGAAGC
>JBEKQG010000165.1:0-6966 GCA_049519955.1 Terriglobales bacterium | reverse complement strand
GGAAAAAAAATTCGAAGAAGTGGAAGAGGGCTCCGAGGACGTCGAACTCGACCTAACCCCCGGCGCCATGGAAAAAACCAACGACCCCGTCCGCATGTATTTGCGCGAGATGGGGACGGTCCCTCTGCTTACCCGCGAAGGCGAGGTGGAAATCGCAAAGCGCATCGAGCGGGGGCAGAACCGCGTTCTGAAGGCGCTTTCGCGTTCGCCGATTGTGATCCGTGAACTCCTCGCTTTGGGCGAGGACCTCGAGAAGGGCGTCCGCTCCATCAAAGAGCTGGTCACGTTCGACGAAGAGGAAATCACGGAAGAAATCGTCGAGAATCGCCTGAAGGAATTCCTCGTCAAGATCAACACCCTTGACAAGCTTTATAGAAAGGTGGCGCCGCTCCAGGAAAAGCTGGCTGCGGTAAATCTGAAGAAGCGGCCGCGCGACCATCGCCGGTACCGTTTCCACCTGGCGCACGCGATTGTGCGCACCTCGATTGCCGTGCGCAAGCTCGGCTTTACTCACAACGAACGCAAACGGCTGATCGACCGCGTGAACCGCACCGTCGACGGCATGCGCTCGCTCGACCGCCAAATCCAAAATTTGGAGAAGCGCGCCGAGGCCACGCGCAGCGAAGAACAGCGCAAGGAATATCGCAAGCAGGCGCGCGCCGTCCGCGGAGAGCTCGAAAAGCTCGAAGCCGAAGCGGGCCTGTTGTTCCAGGAGCTCAAGCGCACCCAGCGCGAGATCATCCAGGGCGACATGGACGCCGAGCACGCCAAGCGCGAGCTCATCGAAGCCAACTTGCGCCTCGTCGTCTCGATTGCCAAGAAGTACACCAACCGTGGCCTGCAGTTCCTCGACCTGATTCAGGAAGGCAACATCGGCCTGATGAAAGCCGTGGACAAGTTCGAATACCGCCGCGGCTATAAGTTCTCGACCTATGCCACGTGGTGGATTCGGCAGGCGATTACTCGCGCCATCGCCGATCAGGCGCGCACCATCCGCATCCCGGTGCACATGATCGAAACCATCAACAAGCTGATCCGCACTTCGCGGCAGCTCGTGCAGGAACTTGGGCGCGAACCTACGTCGGAAGAAATTGCCAAGCGCATGGACATCCCGGTGGCCAAGGTCCGCAAGGTCCTCAAGATTGCGCAGGAGCCGATCTCCCTCGAAACGCCGATTGGCGAAGAGGAAGATTCGCACCTCGGCGACTTCATCGAAGACCGGGGCGTGGTTTCTCCGGCTGAGGCGGTCATCAACGTCAACCTCAAAGACCAGACTTCGCAGGTGCTGCGCACGCTGACCCCGCGCGAAGAAAAGGTAATCAAGATGCGTTTCGGCCTCGAAGACGGCTCCGAGCACACCCTCGAAGAAGTCGGCCAGTCCTTCGCAGTAACCCGCGAACGCATCCGTCAAATCGAAGCGAAAGCGCTAAGAAAACTGCGCCATCCCTCCCGCTCGCGCAAGTTGCGCGCGTTCATGGATGGGGTTCGGGACTAGAACTTGTGTGGGGACGGGCGACTCGCCCGTCCAGCGGAGCGAAGTTCCGCACAACCTCAGGGCACGAGCGATCGCGCCCTTTTTCGCGATTGCGGCGGCGCATGTCCCGTGATTAAATCGTGGCAAAACGATTGATAATCTTCCCGCAAAGTGCGCGGGATCCCCACTTCCCCACCGCCTCGGCGGCTACGGGCGATTAACGAACCGGACATTTTACCTGCCGCAAAGAGCGGACATTTCAATTTGCCCAGAAAAAACCTCAACGGACGTATTGCCAATCGCGTGAGAACGGGCTACCATTGCGGCACTTGGTCAACGGGTTGGAGTGGCCATGGGGCCGCATTCAGCCGTGACGCTTCAGGTTCAAGCCTCAACTCTCATCGCTTTTGAAGTCTTGGATCGGAATGGCGGGCGCGTCGCAAGCGCGTTGGCTCTTCAGTTTCGGGCTTCACTTCACTTTCCAGGAGGAAGTAATGAACAACCAGAACAAGGCAGCAAATGCCGGTGGCAGTATTCACTGGCTAGCGGTCGCGGCGGTGGTGGCAATGAGTTGCGCCCTGTTGTCGGCCAGTACCGTGGGCGGCCAACTCGTTGCGCACAACACGCCGAATTACGTGGCGACGGCGAAGAATCTCGGGGCGGAGGATCCAGCCAAGGTGATCGAAGTGAGCCTCTGGCTGCAGCTTCACAACCAGAGCCAATTCGATGCGCTGACGCGGTCGCTTTATGATTCCACTTCTCCCAACTACCATCACTGGCTTACGCAGAAAGATATTGCCGCCCGCTTTGCGCCAACCGCGAAAGAGGCCAAGACGGTACAACAATTCTTCAAAACCCACAACCTGAAGGTCGTCAAGACGGGCCCCAACAACTTTTACGTTAGAGCGCAAGGCACGGTGGGCGACGTGGAAAAAGCGTTCCAGGTGCAGCTCAACAACTATCAGGTCGGCGGGAAAACCCTCCGCGCCAATAGCAGCGACCCTTATGTGGACGGAGCGGCGGGGGCGTTGGTGAGAGCGGTATCGGGGCTCGATACGGGCGCGTTCGAGCATCCATTGATTGCCCGGCCAACCAGCTTCAGTGGCGCCAAGCCCGCGGCTGTCCCGGCGAAGGCGGTGAGTCCAGCCGACTTCTTTTCGTCGCAGTGTTTCACCGGCACCGAGACAGAGTCGTTTTCCACCAACAATGACGGCCAGTTGCCGATCGGCACCTTCTCGGGCAACAAGCTGAATCTGGAAAGCCAGACCGGCCCGGGCTGTGCCTACACGCCGCCGGTGATCGCGACCGCCTACAATCTGACCGGCTTGTACAACGAGGGCTACGATGGCACGGGCCAGACCATTGCCATCGTCGACTGGTGCGGTTCGTTTACCATCCAATCCGATGCCAATGTGTTTTCGGCGCAGTTCGGGCTGCCGCAGCTCACTTCGTCGAACTTTAACATCATCTACACCTCACCCAGTCTCTGCATCGCCTATGAACAGGCTGAAATCAACCTGGATGTGGAGTGGGCGCACGCCATCGCGCCCGGCGCCAACATTAACCTCGTGGTTCCGCCGTCGAATCTTTTCCAGGATGTCAACCAGGGCGAGTTTGACGTTGTGAACAATGGTCTCGGCAACGTCCTTTCGGGCAGCTTTGGCTCCATCGAGTCGTACACTTCGACCTCGGAGTTGGAAACGGAGAGCCTGATTTCCGAGATGGGCGCTGCCGTGGGCATTTCCACCAACTACGCGACGGGCGATGACGGAGACTATACCGATTACGGAATCCCTGCCTCGGTCAACGCGCCGGCGGATTCTCCCTGGGCTACGGCCGTTGGGGGCATAAGCCTGTCGCTCAATGCCGATAACTCGATTGCCTGGCAATCGGGCTGGGGAACCAATGAAGTCCTGCTCTCCGAGACGGGAGTCATCTTCGATCCGCCGATCTCGTTCGGGTTCGACTTTGGTGGGGGCGGAGGCGCCAGTAACTGCGTTTTCCAGGACTCTAACTTCAACTGCCTCGGCGGCTTTCCCAAGCCGTCGTATCAAAAGAAGCTGCCCGGTAAATATCGCCAACTGCCGGACATCTCATGGCTGGCGGATCCGTTCACCGGGGCTGCGATTGTGATGAGCATTCCCGGCCAATTTCCGGAACAAGTGTGGCAGGTGTATGGCGGCACGAGCCTGGCCACTCCGATGTTCTCCGGATTGTGGGCCATCGCCAACCAGGAAGCTCTGGCTGGAGGCGGAACCGAGCTCGGTCAGGCTGCGCCCTATCTTTACTCCATGCCGGCCGGGTCTATCTACGACATCGTTCCGGTCAATTCCAAGCACAACGTGACGGCGTCCATTCAGGAACCAACCGGCACGAACATCTACAACGCGGACGCAGTAATGGGTGGCGCCGCAGCCAAGAGTTTCGTTAGCGCGATCTGGGATTACGAGCAATTGCAATTCACTGCGCTCGCGATTTCGTTCGGCAGCGATTGCGCGGATTTGCCCGAATACGATTATGACGGGACCGCATGCACCGACCCGGCAGCCTTGCATACGAAGAAGGGCTGGGACAACGTCACCGGCGTGGGAACTCCGAACGCCCAAGCGTTCGCCGATTTCTTCTACGGAAAATAACTCCTGGCGAGTACTGGAGAATTGCCCTGCCATCTTCTGGGTGGCAGGGGTTTTTTGGTCGAAAATCTCGCGATGCCATGGCAGCGGCCCCCGTGCGCTGCATTCTCAGGCGCTGGCGGCACTAAAGCGGCGATGGAACTCTACCATGTAATCCTCGCGCAGAAAGGCACTCGCCCCCTCCACCGTTCCGTCGCCGCGTTGCGTAGGGCGCGCACCGCGTCTATACTGGCTTTGTGCAGCCCGGCGAAGCGTCGTCGGCTGGTCGGGTGCGGGAGGCCGTCTTCAGCAGTACCGGGTTTCGAATACCGGCTACCCAGGGCCAAGCGGTGGATCGTGATTTGGCTGACAGGAGTTTGGCGGATCATGGGTTCGCTGGCTGGGCTGAGCGAGTTCTTGCGGCTGTATTCTTCACTTTTTTCCCTGCCGATTGCCGTATCTGTGGTTCCCCACTTCTTAATGTTTCCCGGCTTCCCGTGTGCCGAAGCTGCTTGCTCGGGTTGCGCCCGCTGCAGGGATCGTACTGCGCCATTTGCGGAGAAGTCTTACACCTCCCGGCCTACAGCGATGGCGCAGAAGCGGATCGTGAAGACCCGCGCTGCCTCCTCTGCCGCCGCGTGGAGCCTCCATTCGAACGGGCGGTTGCCTACGGCAGCTATGACGGCGCCCTGCGCGACCTGATTCATCTGCTCAAATTCCAGCAGGTGCGTCCCGCAGCGGCAGTTCTGGGCCGCATGTTGGCGGAGACGATTGCCAACCTGGAACCCGCGATGCCGGTTGGGACCATCGCTGTCGTTCCCGTTCCGCTGCATGCGCGCAAGCAGGCGCAGCGCGGGTTCAATCAGGCAGAGATCGTCGCACGGGGCGCGCTCAAGCAACTCTCGCGCCCGCAAAGGTTCGATCTGTGCACCGGAGTCCTGCTGCGCGTCCGCGAAACTGAAAGCCAAATTGGCCTGACCAGTCATCAACGGCGCGAGAACTTGCGCGGCGCTTTTGCGGTGGGCGATCCCTCGCGGATCCTCCGCCGCGACATCCTGTTGGTCGACGACGTGCTTACCACGGGAACCACGGCCTCGGAGTGCGCGCGGGTCCTTCTGCGCGCCGGAGCGGCCCGCGTCTGGGTGGCGACGGTGGCGCGGACTTTGAAAATCTACGATGTCATATCGTTATCGGGAAAAGAGTTCTCGGTTCCCAGTTCTCAGTTCTCAGTGAACCCGCCCATCTGTACTGAGAACTGAGAACTGGGAACTGACTTTATGTCGTTGCGCTTGCACAATTTCGGAGAGAGCATTCGGCCGCACCTGCCAGCTTCGATGCTCGTTTCGGGCGTCCATTCCGATCGGGAGGGCCACGCGCTGCATCAGCCCGTGCTGGTGCTCAACGCCTCCTACGAGCCGATCAACGTTTGCGCCGCGCGCCGCGCCATCGTGCTCGTGTTGAAGGGCGTTGCCATGACCGAAGAAGAAAACGGACACTTCCTGCATGCCGCCCGCGTCGCCATGCGCGTGCCCTCCGTGATTCGCCTGCTGGAGTATCGCCGCATTCCGCACCAGTCGCGCGCTCTCTCGCGCAAGAACATCCTGCTGCGCGACCGCAACACCTGCCAGTATTGCAGCACCGCGCTTCCCTCCGGCGAACTTACGCTCGACCACGTGATTCCGCGCTCCCGCGGCGGCCTCTCCACCTGGGAGAACCTCGTCGCCTGCTGCCATTCCTGCAACCGCCGCAAAGGCAACCAGCTCCCTCACGAAGCCGGCATGAGGCCCGCCCGCGAACCCCGCGCCTTCAACCTCCACACCAGCCGCCACATCATGCGCTTGATGGGGCACTCGGATGACAAGTGGAGAAAGTATCTGTTCTACTGAGTAGTTGGACATCGAACTTTGATGTACTTTGGTGGGAGGCTGACTATGTTTCGTTTTCTCGCGCTGCTGCTCCACGATGCTGGTTCTAAAACTAACCGGGCGAAGCTCCTCCCACTCTTTGCTGTTGTGTGTTTGCTCTGGTGCGGGTCCGTGTGCGCACAGGATGCGCCCGCCGGCCTTCGACTGGGGAGCCATGCTCCGTCGATTCAGGTTATATTCGGCGGGCTCGATCAGAATTCTGGAATGTACCGTGTTCTGCTGAAGAATCTGTCATCGCATGTCGCGACCGATGTCAGCGCTGGCGGTTTTCCGGTCAAAGGCCAAGGCCAAGGCAGAGCTGTCGACGGTCCCATCAAGCCAGGCGGTACGATTACACTTTCGATGCCACCATCTGAGCAGAATGGCCTTCTCGTCGACGCGGCTCTCTTTGATGACGGAAGCTACGAAGGCAGCCTGAAGTGGGCGTCCTTCATGGCTGCCACCAAAGTGGGGCGATGGACCGAGTGGGAGCAGATCAAGCCGTGCGTCGACGAAATCATCGCCATGGACGCATCCGACGAATCCAAGCTGGAGATGATCCGGGAGGCGGTGCCAAAGCTGCCGGAAGATTTCAAGCTGGCTATGGAACGCCTCAAAAAGACTTACCCGGCCTTGCCCATGACCGATCCATTTGCTCTCGATTCGTTGAGAAGTGCGTTACATACGGCAAAGGTAAGCCTTATCGCCACCTTGGACGACCAGAAATTTCTCGACAAATCCCCATCGCAAACGGAAACGCTCGCCCAGTGGTGGGCCAGTAACGTCAAGAATGCATCACGGACGGATCCTTACAATTCGCCCAATAAATAGCCTGCGGCAGCCCGGTTTCGCCGGGCGGGTGGCCCTCGATAAGAGGGAAGGCTCTGTCAAGGGCAAACTTCTCCTGGGCGGTGTTTTTGCACCGCTTGTTTCGCCAGAGAGGTTGAGGACCAAGGCTCTGGAAATCTCACGCGGA
>JBEKQG010000164.1:0-7081 GCA_049519955.1 Terriglobales bacterium | reverse complement strand
GAAAAAGCGCGCTGGAAGCGGCGCTGCACCCCGACAACACTAAATTCTTCTACTTCGTTAGCGATGGCACGGGGCGCCACCGCTTCGCCCGCAGCCTCGAAGAACACAATCGGAACGTGGCGGCCTATCGCCGCTCGCTCAACCATCCGCTCGGCCCGCGCTAAGCGCCAATCCCCGCGCTGCTTTATACTAAGACGATGGCAATGCGGCAAAAGTCTTGCTGAGTAATGACACAAGAATGTATCGTTCCCCTTTGCGCCTTTTTTTGCTTTTGCTTTTGTCGGCGGTCGTCTTTCCGCTAAGCGGATGCCTGTTCCGTACGCGTACTCTCGACCGTCAGCTCTCCGACCGGCCCCTGAAAGCGGCGACCCAGCAGGAACTGATCGAATTCGTCAACCGAGAGGGTGCCAAGATCCAGTCGTTGCAGGCGACCGTGGATATTGACGCTTCGTCCACGGACCTGAAAAACGGCAAGGCCACCGATTACAAGGAGATTCGCGGTTACGTGCTGGCGCGCAAACCGGCGATGCTGCGCATGAAGGGCCTGCTGCCGGTGGTGCGCAACACGGCCTTCGATATGGTGAGTAACGGGCGGGAATTCAAGGTTTCGATTCCTCCGCGAAATAAGTTCGTGATGGGATCGAACGACGCCGAAAACTACCAGCCCACCCATCGGCTCGAGAGCTTGCGGCCGCAGTACGTTTACGACGCGCTGCTGCTGCCGGAAATATCCCAGGACGAAATCGCCGCACTGGAAAACGGCTATGAAACAGTGCTCGACTCGAAGAAGCATCGCGTCGAGCAGCCCAATTACAGACTGCTGGTGATCCGCAAAGGTCCGCAAGGCTGGTATTTGGCGCGCAGGATCGAGTTCAGCCGAATCGACCTTTTGCCATACCAGCAAACGATCTATGACCAGCACGGAAACGTCGCAACCGACGTCCACTACCAGGATTACAAAGACTACGCGGACAGCCAATTCCCGAGTACGATCCGGATCGAGCGGCCGCGAGAGGGTTACGACATCATCCTGCACATGATCAAACTGGAAATCAACAAAGCGTTGACCGACGACCAGTTCGCGCTGGAGCAGCCGTCTGGGGCTGAGGTGGTGCGCATCGATCCGGCCAACGCCAACGCGGCGACAACGCCGAGTCACCAGAGCCAGTAGTTTTCCGGGAAAAACATGATGAATCGCATGATCGTCGGAAATTTGGTGCACCGGCCGGTACGGTCGCTGATCAGCATTGTGGCCGTGGCGCTCGAGGTGACGCTCATCCTGCTGATCGTGGGGCTGTGCGTTGGGATGCTGCAGGATCAAAAGACGCGGGCCGCCGGCATCGGGGCGGATGTGATCGTTCTGCCTCCGGGATCGTCCTTTATTGCCGGCCTGACCGGCAGCCCGATGCCGATCAAAGTGGCGGGCATTCTGGCCAAACTGCCGCATGTCGAGAAGGTCGCCCCGGTTATCACGCAAGTCTCAACCGCCGGGACGCTCGAGATCATCACGGGCATCGACTTGCAGAGTTACGAGAACTTGTCGGGCGGCTTCCACTATAAGGAGGGCGGCCCGTTTCAGGCCCCGAACGATGTGATTGTGGACGATCTTTTCGCCCAGTCCAAGCACTCGAAGGTCGGGGACATGATCGAGATTCTCAACAACCCCTTCCGCATATCCGGCATTGTCGAGCACGGCAAAGGCGGACGTAAGTTTCTTCCCCTCACCACCTTGCAGGACCTGACCGGGGCCAAGGACAAGGCCTCGCAGATGTATCTAAAGCTGGACGATCCGGCCAACGCGGACGCGGTGGTGGAAGAGGTCAAGCACGTGCCGGGCATGGACCGCTACGTGGCGAGTTCGATGGCCACCTACCTTTCCATGATGACGCCGACGAATTATCCGTATCTCTCCACGTTTCTCCGGGTCGTCATCGGGATATCGGTGGTCATTGGAGTGCTTGTGATTTTTCAAGCGATGTACACCGCCGTAATGGAACGAACGCGGGAGATCGGCATTTTGAAGTCCATGGGCGCTTCGCGGCTGTATATCGTGGACGTGGTGCTGCGGGAGACGGTGCTGCTCGCCTTGGGAGGCGTCGTGCTGGGTGTCGCGTTCAGCCTGACGGCGCGCGCCATTCTCGCCCATAAACTGCCCCTGTTGCAGGTGATTGTGTCTAGCGGATGGATTGCGCGGGCTGCCCTGATCGCCATCGCCAGTGCGGTCGCTGGCGCGCTCTATCCGGCGTTCAAGGCGGCGCGCAAAGACCCCATTGACGCGCTAGCCTACGAATAGGCCAGATGTCCGACCCAAGTTTCGCGTTTTATTCGCCAGGCGCTGAACTGGGGGCCTCCCGTTTAATAATTTTCCTCGCAAATCGGCGAAGAATGCACGATACTGCCCGGTGAAACTGTCCGTGCTATAATCACGCGCCGGTACGCAAAGCAGTGCAGTTTCGCGGCTGGTTGTCCTAATTCCCTGGCCCTGTGTGCGCAAGCGCGCCGGTGACCACAAATACGCAGGAGGAGATATGCGCTTCAATGATCCGACCCTTTACGGCCGGGACGATGAGACGGATGAGTACAGCGACAGCGGCGCCTACGGCGAATCGCTGGAAGACGATTTGGACGAAGAGGAAGAAGAGGAAGAAGAGCCTATTCTAGTCGAGGAAGACGACGAGATTCTGGTGCCGGCGCCGATGCCGGAACCTGAACCTGTAACTCCCTCGGGCGGATCGAAGAGCGGCCCACCGAAGAAGAAAGCGCCTGCCAAGAAACCGCGCGCCAAGAAGGCTCCCGCAAAGAAAGCGGCGAAGAAGCCGGTGAAGAAAGCCGTCAAAAAGCCAGCTCCTAAAAAGAAGGCCAAAGCGGCGAAGAAGAAAGCGGCGAAGAAACCAGCCAGGAAAGCGGCAGCGAAGAAAGTCGTCCGCAAGAAAGGCCGCCGTTAGCGGTCCGCGCCAGCGGAAATCGTAATCGTGGCGGAAGCCCGGTCCGCGTACCGGCTTCCGCCATCATGCTCACTCTTGCCCGGGCACGATCGCTTCCGCTTCGATTTCCACGAGCATTTCAGGAGAAACCAGGGCCGCGATTGCCATCATCGTGCACGCTGGGCGAATCTCGCGGAAAAACTCTCCGTGTGCCCTTCCAACATTTTCCCAATCCGCAATGTTGGTAAGGAAAACGCGCGTGCGGACTACATCTTTCATGGAAGCTCCGGCCCGCGCCAGCGCGCTTTCAATGTTCTTGAGGGCCTGCACCGCCTGCGCGTAGGCATCGGCCACGCCGGCGATTTTGCCGTCGGTCCCAGTTGCGGTGGTGCCCGCAACGTGCACATGTGCGCCGACTCGAACCGCACGGGAGTAACCGACCATCGGCTCCCAAGGTGCTCCGCTATAAATGTTGATTCGCTCCATTTCGCCTCCGATTTCGTGGTTCTCTTAGGTTGAATAGATTCAACATATGCTGTTTTCGATGCGCGTCGCGCTTCATTGGCAGCCGCCTGCCTTGGCTGCCAGCAAACACTCCTGAAACGCCGCGCCCCGTGCGGGTTTCTAACCACCGTACTGGCTCAAAGGTCACTTGCGTTGGATCGGAATTCAAGATATCTAATGCACACAGCATTTTGTTCCGATGGAAACAAGTGGGGCCGCGATTGGCGGAAGGAGCGGGGCCATGGCGACGATTCCGGAGACGCATCTGCTGCAGCAACTGTTTCGCGAACTGGTCGGCCGTCATTATGCCGAGGACATCGGCATTCGCGATCCCCAGGTGGCGAACTACGTTGCCCATCTGCTTTCGGAATTCTGCGATGCCGGGCAGTTGTTGAAAATCCGCAATGCGTCGGGAAAGCCATTGAACGATGTGGGCGAGATGCTGGTCGAGTCGGACCCCATCTACGGCCCCGCGCCGTCGTTCGACCGCGAGCGCGAGGTGCGCAAGCACATTGGCGATTACACGCTGTTTTATGCCGGCATGTTTCCCGAGAGCATCAACCACTATCGCCTGCGCCGCCAGCGGGTGGAGAATTTCGTGGATTGGGTGAAGGCGGGGAAAGAGAGTTATTACATTGTCTCGAAGTTCGAGTACTTCGAATACGCCCAAGTTGCGCCGCTCTTCAAGCAACTCTCGCAGAGGTTTGAGCAGTGCGTCCACGGATTGAATCTGGTGAAAAACGAGCTTGAGGTGATGCAGCACCCGATCGCGCGGGGAACGGGCGAGTTGTTGATGTAGAGATGCGGCTTGCCGCGTCTCACGCCACGTCGAAAAAGACGGGGCAAGCCCTGTCTCCATGTCCAATTTGTCATCCTGAGCGAAGCGAAGGATCTGCTTTTCGCCAGCGTTATCGCTCCTGGTCGCGGGGTCGTACAGCGCGCACCATCCGCCGTCCAACAATTTCAAATTTCCCGTCCAGCACAATCCTGATCGCTTCGCTGTAGGCGATATGTTCCTGCTCGAGAATGCGCGCCGCCAGCGTGTGTTCATCGTCGGAATCGAGCACCGGCACCGTTTTCTGCACGACGATAGCGCCGTGATCGAGTTCCTCGTCCACGAAGTGCACCGTGCACCCGCTCACCTTGACGCCGTAGGCAAACGCCTGTTGCTGTGCTTCCAGTCCCGGGAACGACGGCAGCAACGAGGGGTGGATATTGAGAATCCTCGCCGGAAACTGGCGCACGAACCAGGGGGAAAGCAGGCGCATGTAACCGGCGAGGCAGATGAGATCGACTTTGTTGCCAGTGAGCGCGGCCACAACTTCGCGGTCGTGCTCTTCGCGCGGTTTGCCTTTCGATGGAATGAGCAACGCGTTGAGGCCGCGCTGGCGGGCGGTTTCAAGGCCGGGAGCGTCGGCGCGGTTCGAAATCACGACGGCAATGCGGGCATCGGGAATGCTGCCCGCCGCAATACCGTCTGCGATGGCCACGAAATTGGAGCCGCGTCCGGAGAGCAGGATGCCGAGGTTCTTCATACGACAGTATTATTCACCACGGAGGCACAGAGACACGGAGAAAAATCGAAGGGAACCGAGGAACTGCATTTTGCGACCAACTACAGATCCCTCGCTCCGCTCGGGATGACAATTCAAAAGGGGGTCGCTAAAAGCCAGGAGCTAACAGCGAAAGGCCAATAGCCGCCCTAACTGAACACTACCTTGCGATCGCCCTTGACGATTCGGCCGACGCTGTAGAATTTTTCTCCGGCGCGCTCCAGCAGGATCTGCGCTTTTTTGAATTTCTTGGCCGGAACAACGATCAACATGCCGAGGCCCATGTTGAAAGTGCGGAGCATTTCTTCCTCGGCGACGTTGCCCAGTTTCTGCAGGTGTTCAAAAATGGGCAGAACCGGCCAGGTGCCGAGTTCGATCACCGCCGACGTGCCTTTGGGCAGCACGCGGGGCAGGTTCTCGGTGATGCCGCCGCCCGTGATATGAGCCAGAGCCGCGACGCATTCGCCCGCGATCATTTTCCGGATGATCGACCAGTAACTGCGATGGGTCCGCATCAGCTCGTTGCCGACCTTGTTCTTGATTTCGCTGACAAAGGTCTCGAGCGAATAGCCCGCGATTTCAAAGAGCAGTTTGCGCGCCAGCGAATATCCATTAGTGTGCAGGCCGTTCGAGGGCAGGCCAAGGACGCAATCCCCGACCTCGACGGCTTTGCCGGTGATGACGCGATCGCGTTCGACCACGCCGACGATGAACCCGGCAAGATCGTACTCGCCGTCGGGATAGAACCCCGGCATTTCGGCGGTCTCGCCGCCGATCAGGGCGCAGCCGTTGTGCTTGCAGGCTTCCGCCAGGCCGCCAACGACTTTTTCCGCGACTTCTGGCTCCAGCCTGCCCGTGGCCAGGTAGTCCATAAAAAACAACGGCGCTGCGCCCTGCACCGCAATATCGTTGACGCAGTGATTCACCAGGTCGCCGCCGACAGTGTGGTGCATCTTCATCTCGAAGGCCACTTTCAATTTGGTGCCCACGCCGTCCACGCTCGACACCAGAACCGGATCCAAATACTTCTTATCGACCGCGAAGAGGCCGCCGAATCCGCCAATTTCGCTCAATACTCCCTTGGTGAATGTTTTGTGTGCGAGGTACTTAATGCGCTGCTTGGTCTTGTTGCCGCGATCGATGCTGACCCCGGCATCAGCGTATGTGATCGAGTCGTTTTGAGCGTTGGGGTTCTGGGCCACGTTTTCAGTCCGTCATTGCCAGGGTGGAGCGGCCGGGTGCGCCACCACGTTGGTGGAAGCGTTCCTGCCGCAAGAGATTCTAGCACGTCTGCGCCGGACGCCGCCGGATCGGGGCGCGTGGCCGCTCAAACAGAAACCCCGGCCAGGGCTGGGAGCGAAAACCGGATGGAGAGCTATTTCGCTGCGTCCTTCTTGGTCTCGGCGGTGAAATCTATCGGCTGTACCGATTTCGCTTCTTGTCCTGGTGGCGCTCGATGCCGAGCTGGATCAGGCGATCGATCAACTCGGGATACGAGACGCCCGAGGCGGCCCACAGCTTCGGATACATGCTGATGGCGGTGAAGCCGGGCATGGTGTTGATCTCGTTGACAAAGATCTTGCGCGATTTTGGGTCCATCAGAAAATCGACGCGCGCCAGGCCGGTGCAATCGACGGCTTGAAACGCGGCGATGGCGAGCCGCTGCACGGTTTTCATTTCCGCTTTCGTTATCTTCGCGGGGATGATTCCTTCCGAGCCTTCCACCAGATATTTCGCGTCGTAGTCGTAGAACTCCTTGCAGGGAATAATTTCTCCCGCAAGTGACGCTTTGGGATCGTCGTTGCCGAGCACGGCGCACTCAATCTCGCGCGCCCGGTTCTTTCTTCCGCCGACGCTTTCCTCAATCACGATCTTGCGGTCGAACTTCGCCGCTTCCGCGATGGCCGGGCCGAGTTCCTTCCCGTCGTGCGCCTTCGAGATTCCCACGGACGATCCGAGGTTCGCCGGCTTCACGAACACGGGATACCATAGCTTGCTCTCGACCAGCTTTTGCACCTTGGTGGGATCGCGTTCGAACTGACCGCGTAACACGGTCACATGCTTCACGATGGGCAATCGGGCCGCGCGGAACAAAGACTT
>JBEKQG010000163.1:0-7205 GCA_049519955.1 Terriglobales bacterium | reverse complement strand
TCGGCGGCGTTGGCGTTTGCGGAGTTCTTGAGGGCGCGCAGCTTGGACTGAAATTCGGTGTCGGCTTCGATGATCAGCTTCAGCGGCTTGCGAATATCGTCCTTGCGGCCGACGTACATGTCGATGTTGTCGTTGAGTTCCTCGTAGACGGCGAGGAAGTCTTCGAGCCTGTCGTGGGTCTGGCGTCCGCGCTCGGTCGTCTTCGGATTGTTGCGCATTTGTTCAAGCGTTGTCATGCGATCCCGCGAAAACTTCACGTAAAGCTTTAAGCGTTCATCGGGTTCGAGCATGGCATCGCGGAGCTGGTCGATTTCCAGCGGATTGAGCGGATCGCGGCGTTGCTGGGCCGGAAGCGGACGAACCAGGGGGAGCGCGAGCAACGTCAACAGTAAAAGCGCCAAGCCGAGCGCGGCGCGCCATCGCCAGTGCAACCAGAAGTCCCGATTCACTGCTTCTCCTTTTTATTGTCCTTGGCGAACATCGCCTTGAGCAGAGTGGTGCGCACGTCTTCCAGCCGCCGGATGGCCTGATCGACCGGCGCCTGATCGTCGAAGGCGAGAGTGCGCTTGATGTCGGCGAGACTCACCGCCATTCTTCGGACGTTGATCTCGACACTCTTGAGGTGCTTTCCGGTTTGCGTGGCGGCGTCGCGGGCTTTTTCGGAGTAGGCCACGATGTCCTCGACGGCGGCCCTCGCCTGGCCGGCGTTGCCATCGCGGTAGAACGTGCCGGCAGCGAGAAGTTGGCGCTGCGCGATCCGCATGGCGAGGGCGGGGCGGTCTTCGAGGTGGAGAGACGCGTTTTGAAAGCGCGACTTGAGCTGTTCGACGGTTTCTTCCCTGGCTGCGGCGCAGGTGAAGGCGAGCGCGAAGAGAAGCACGGGTAAGGCAAGGCGGCGCATGGCAGTCAACGCTTCTTCGGTTCAATGGCGATCAGGCGGTGGGTGGCCTGCCACTCCTGATCGGGATGCTTCCCGTTGGCCACATCCAGGAAGCGATGATAATCGGCTGCGGCCTGTTTGTAATCGTGCAAGTGGTCATAAGCGGACGCGCGAAGGAAAAAACAAATTGCAGGCATGTCCGCATTTAACGTGGCGCGTCCATTGAGGGCGCGGATCGTCAGGTCGTAGTTCTTGTTCTCGCTGGCCGCAAAGGCCAGATCGACGTAAACATCGGGCCAATCGCGCTTCAGGCGGACCGCGGTCAGAAACTCCTGTTCGGCTTCCGGGAATTTCTTTTGCAGGAGCAATGCCTTCCCCAGCCCGCGGTGCAATTCCGCGTCTTTCGGCTGGGCCGCGACCAGCGCGCGATATGCGGTTTCCGCAAGGGCGTTCTTGCCGGAACTCGCATATAGGTCGGCAATGTCGCGCTGGGCGCCGGCGTCCGCTGGGGCGAGTTTCAGCGCGGTCTGGAGTTCCGCGATGGCGTCGTCTGTTTTGTCGCGCGCGGCAAGCACGCGCCCCAGTTGCAGATGGATGCCGGCGTCATCGGGACGCTCAGCGGCCAGACGGCGCAGCAATGGCTCGGCATCGCCGATGCGTCCCGACTTCATGTAGATGTTAGTGAGGCCGATGGCGGCTTCGATGATTTGCGGATCGGTGTTCGACGGAGCGGTGCTGTGCGGATCGTTTTTGTGCGGATCACTGCTGTGGGGATCAGTGTTGTGGGGATCTAGCGCCAGGACTTTTTTGTATTCGGCCTCGGCATCGGAGAATTCTTTACGCGCCTCGCGCAGCAGACCGGCGGAAAGATGGGGCTCGGGGTCCTTCGGCGTAAGGTCGGAAGCTTTGCGGTAAGCCTGGAGCGATTCCTCTGGCTTTTTATTTTCGAGCAGATGCGCGAGTGCAAGCCAGGCGCGGGCCTGCCCTTCCTCTACATGAGCGGTGGGTTTGAGGCCAGTGGCCGCGCGCAGGAATTGTTCCGCGTCGGGATTGTTGGCGCGGACGAGCATCAGGCCGAGGTTGAGGTTCGATTCAAAAACGTCGGGCTTGGCGGCGACCGACTTGCGGTACGCGGCGATGGATTCGTCGGCGCGGCCGAGGCCGTTCAGCGTGAATCCAAGATCGAACCACGCCTGATAGGACCATGCCTGAGAATTGTTGGGATCTTTATCGAGCGCCTTTTTCAGCAGCGATTCCGCCGCCGCGAAATCGTTTTTCTGGATGGCGTCTTCCGCCTGCGCGATTTCCGGCGGCGTGTCGTCGACCAATTTCCTGTGATGGCGGACGGTGGTGTGAGTTTGCTGCGCAAAAGCCAGACCGCAGGCAGGCAGCCACGCCGCAAGAACAATGAGCAGGACCGCGTTGGCGAAGGTGTGCTTCATGCGTGGGCCATCTTTATCAGAATCAGAGACGGCGGTTACTTCGACGCTTACCAAGGACGCTATCGGCTGGTTTCAGGGATTCATTTTTTCGTGCCTGGCTCCAATACCACCAATTCCGCTGCTCCTTCGGCAGGTTCGGGTCGCGTGCCTGGGCGACTGCACAACGAAATACGTCGAGGCAGCAAGGGTCGTGGCGGAGGCCCGTCAAATCGCACAGCCTCTTATACAATTCGGTGCCATCGCTCTCCGCCAATTCCGGCACCGAGTGCACTCCCAATTGAGCAAAGTCCTTGAGGGTTGCTGGCCCCACTCCCGCCAGGTCTTTCAATTGGCGATTGTCTTCATCAACAAGTGCTGCTCGTTTTTTCATGGTTGTTGTCATTGTTTACGCCTGTCCAAGAAACGCAGGTTCAGTTTACCTCGCGATTTCGCGTGCCGTTTCCGTTCAACACCCGCTTCAGATACTGCCCAGTGTACGAGTTTTTCAGTTCAGCGATTGCCTCGGGCGGACCGCTTCCGACGAGGTTGCCGCCGCGGTCGCCGCCTTCCGGGCCCAGGTCGATCACCCAGTCCGCGGTCTTGATGACTTCCAGATTGTGCTCGATGACGACGATTGAGCCTCCGGCATCGATGAGGCGGCGAAAGGCGGAAAGCAGTTTGCTGACATCGTCGAAGTGCAGGCCGGTGGTGGGCTCGTCGAAAATGTAAAGCAGGTGCGGCTTGCGTTTGGGTGCGTCGCCGTTTTCGCCGGAACGGCTGACCGGGCGCGCGCCGGGTTGAAGATGCGCGGCCAGCTTCATGCGCTGCGCTTCGCCTCCGGAGAGCGTGGTCGCCGATTGGCCAAGGCGCAGGTAGCCGAGGCCAACTTCGTCGAGCACGCGCAATTTTTCCGTAAGGCGGGGATGGTCAGCGAAAAACTTCAGCGCCTCGCGAATCGTGAGGTTCAGGACTTCGTGGATGTTCTTGCCCTTGCAGCGCACTTCGAGCACTTGCGGCTTGTAGCGCGAACCCTTGCATTCATCGCACACCAGTTCGACATCGGCGAGAAACTGCATTTCCACCGTGACCGTGCCGTCGCCCTGGCAGTTATCGCAGCGCCCGCCGGGTATGTTGAACGAGAAATATCCGGCGGGAAAGCCGCGCTTCTGCGCTTCCGGCAGTGCGGCGAACAACTCGCGGATGATGTCGAAAGCCTTGATGTACGTGACCGGATTCGAGCGCGGAGTGCGGCCGATGGGCGATTGATCGACGAGAACGACCTCATCGAGATACTCGTCGCCTTCAATGTTGTCCCATAAATTTGCGCCGGGAGCGCCGCCATTGGTCTGCCGCTTGGCGATGGCCAGCGCGCGGTAGAGAACGTCGTGCAGCAACGAAGATTTTCCCGAGCCCGAAACGCCCGTGATCGCCACCAGCATGTTGAGCGGGATTTCCAGGTCGATGCGCTTGAGGTTGTGGGCGCGGGCGCCAGCGATGCGGAGTTTGTGCGCTCCCGGCTGCCGCCGCCGCGCTGGGATCTGTATGCGAAGTTCGCCGGCCAAGTAACGTCCGGTGAGCGAGTGCGGCATTTTTACGATCTCGTCGTAAGTGCCAGCGCCGACGACCGCGCCGCCGTTTTCTCCCGCGCCCGGCCCGAGGTCGAGAATGCGGTCGGCGGCGCGCATGATATCGGGATCGTGCTCGACAACCAGGATCGTGTTTCCTAGATCGCGCAGGTCGTGCAAGATTTTGATGAGCCGGTGGGTATCGCGGCTGTGCAGTCCGATGGATGGCTCGTCGAGCACATACAGCGTGCCGACCAGCCGCGAGCCGAGAGAAGTCGCAAGCTGTATGCGCTGCGCTTCACCGCCCGATAACGTCGAGGCGAGGCGGTCAAGCGTGAGATATTCGAGGCCGACTTCGTTGAGGAAGCGCAGGCGTTCCCGAAGTTCGACGAGCAGCCGTTCGGAAATCGCGGCCTGGTGCGGCGTGAGCGTGAGTTGCCCGAAGAATCGCGCCGCCTCTTCCACCGTCATCGCGCACACCTGGCAAATGTTTTTGCCATCGATCTTCACCTGCCGCGCTTCCACGCGCAGCCGCGTGCCGCCGCAAGTGGAGCACTGCGAGTATCCGCGATAGCGGCTGAGAAACACGCGGACGTGCAGCTTGTACTTTTTGCGTTCTAGGTGCTGAAAGAAGCCGCGGACGCCGCCGAATCCGCGGTCGCCCTCGACAATCAGTTTTTGTTGCCCGGAGTCGAGTTCCGACCACGGCAAGTCCAGCGGAATTCCGGCCAGTCGAGCGTAGCGCTTGAGGTCTGTGAACAGCGGCCTATACTTCGGTTTCGTCCAGGGCTCGATCGCGCCTTCGTTCAGCGTCTTGCTCTTGTCGGGAATAATGAGATCGAGGTCGATGTCGATGGTGTTGCCGAAGCCCTGGCAACGCGGGCAAGCGCCATAAGGATTGTTGAATGAAAACAGGCGCGGCTCGGGCTCTTCGTAGCGGTTGCCGTCGTTCCTGCACTCGAAGCGATGGGAAAAGCGCAGCCGCTGAGGCGTTTCGCCACCGACATCGCCAGCGCCGTCGCGCGGAACGGTTTCAAAGATCACTTCGCCAGCCTCGCGATATCCGATCTCGACCGCGTCGACAATGCGCGAGCGCTCGCTGGCGGAGACGACAAGGCGGTCCACCAATCCAAAGACCGGTTGGGAGAAGTCGACGTCGAGCAAAGATTCCGGAGCCGAAAACTCGAAGACCCGCCCATTCTGAAACAGGCGGTTGAAGCCGCGTTTGCGGAGATCGAACAGCCGCGCCTTAATCGCATCCGCAGGCAGATTGGGGGCGGCCGACTTTTTCTTTCGCGGAGATTTCTTTGCGCTTTTCTCTTCCGCAGGCGGAGCCGAAGACAAAGAAGACGCCGAAGAAACGTGCGCCTGAATCGGAAAGAACACTTGCAGCCGAGTGCCGTCGCCCAGGGCGAGCAAGCGGTCGGCGACTTCGTCCACCGTATCTTTCTTTACTTCCTGCCCGCACTGCAGGCAGTAAGTGCGCCCGATGCGCGCGAAGAGCAGCCGCAGGTAATCGAAGATTTCGGTGGCCGTGGCCACGGTGGAGCGCGGATTGCGCGTGGAGTTTTTCTGTTTGATGGCAACCGCGGGCGCGATACCGTCGATCAGATCGACGTCGGGCTTCTCGATGCGCTCCAGAAACTGCCGCGCATAGGCCGACAGCGACTCCACGTACCGGCGCTGGCCTTCGGCGTAGATCGTGTCGAAAGCGAGCGACGATTTGCCGGAACCGGACACTCCGGTCACGACCGTCAGCGAGTTGTGCTCGATCTCAAAATCGATGTTCTTGAGGTTATGGATCCGGGCCCCGCGAACAACAATGCTTTCCGTTGACATCTTCCCCTGGCACTACAGACGGATCAAAACTCGGTACCGAATCTTTCTATTATAAAACGCCGGTGGTGGATGGTCCTCAATCGCCGGCAAAACCTTGCGTTGAGCAGAAGGGGCGAGGTTATGAAGGACGACCGGCAAACGACGATCGGCGGTTCGCCAACGACTGCTCTACTGTGCCGCGAATGAGAACAAGACGAGGATGTAAATCCAGAGGCCGGTCATGCAATGCCAGTACCACGAGGTAATGTCAACGACGATGCGGCGGGTTTCAACCGGCCGATGCAGCGCAGCCGCGACATTGGCGAACAATAGAGCCAGTATGCCGCCAGCGAGATGAAGACCGTGCATCGCCGTAAGAATGTACACGAAGGAACTGCTGGCGCCTCCGGCGAGATGAAAGCCCGCGGAGGAGAGCTTGCTCCAAAGGAAAAGCTGTCCGGCAAGAAACGCGAGGCCGAGAAGAGTTGTCAGCGCGAGCCACGGGAAGCGGCGCTCGTCGCCGAGCGAGATGCCTGGAATCGATTGCACCGGGGCAAGGGCGGCCTCTCGAGTGATTTCGCGCCGGGCCAAGTCGATGGTGACGCTGCTCAGAACGAGGACGGCTGTGTTGGCCACCAAGAGGGCCCAGGGCAGGCGCACCGGGACCCAGGAGCGAATGTAATCTGCGTCGCTCGGGTCGAGACTCAATAATCCGCGCTCGATGAGGTAGACCGCGGTGAAAGAAATAAAGAGCATGGCGATGGGCGTCATGGCGACGGCCAGGCCCATTCGCGCCCGGCGCAGGCGTTCGCCATAGTTCGGCATAGAGTCCGGCATGGAATTGGGAACAAAGTCGGGCATGCCGTCGCCGCGCCCGTCGTCGCCTCCGCCGGCGCGGGGCGGAAGTGAGGCGCCGTTGCGGCCCGAGGAGCGCGTCGAAAAAGGGGTGACTCGGGACATCGTTGTAGTAGATGATGGCACTCACCGTGAGGCTTCACAAACGCGGTTCAATGACATTGCAACTGGCATCGTTTCGCGTCTAAACTAATGACGAACGGAGTTGGTCCGCAAATGACAACTCAACTCATGCGAGAGTGGCGGAATTGGCAGACGCACCAGACTTAGGATCTGGCGGGGAAACCCGTGGGGGTTCGAGTCCCCCCTTTCGCACCAAATGTTCTGGGGCCGATCTTGGATCGGCCCTTTTCTCATCGAGCCCGGTTTTGTGCCCACCGGGATTTTCGTTGTGTCCACTCTCCCGCTGCGGGAAGCGCGGGGAGCGCCGCTTTTGTCTTCTGCGGCTGGTCTCTAACTCCACCGTCCCGGTGTCTATTGGACTAGAGGCGAGCGGACGCACGGGCCTTCCGCGCAAGAATCGGGAATTGGCGCGTTCTTCTTCCTTAGCACGCTGCTGAAAAACTACTCCCAATCCACAGCCGTGTATGTTACGAAGAAGCATGCGAGGAGCAGACGATCAGCAGAACCATATATTCAGTTACTTGTCGCCGGAGGAACGGGTGC
>JBEKQG010000162.1:0-7331 GCA_049519955.1 Terriglobales bacterium | reverse complement strand
GTCTCTGCGACGATCTTCGCGTCCACACCCACCACGCGCCGCACTCCCTGCGTCGCCTGAATGGTCAATGCCGTGATGCAGGAAACGCCGTAGCACTCATGGGCCGCGATCGTCTTGATGTCCGCCGTAACGCCAGCGCCCGAAGACGGGTCGAAACCGGCAATCGTCAACACCACAGGTGGAATCACTGCCATGCTGTCACTTTAGCCCCAAACTGCAAATAGAGATACAGCGATTCCGGATTCAAATTGTATAGGGACGACATTATCTCGGAGCAACTCCACCCCATTGGCCAACTCCTTGACACCCTCCGCAGGGGTGGCGATAATTACCCTAGTAGGAGTTTCACCAACTCGTTTTATCTGTCCCTCCCCCTATGGACAGACTGAGTTGGCGAAATGGCGAGTGCGCCCGCTCTTGAAGTGCGGCTCGCGCAAGCCTCCCCATGTACCGGTTACCGAAAACAAAACGAAGCGAGATCTCCCAGCAACGAACAGAACGATAAGGAGAGGGCCATGCATTCAGCCGGGGCGAACAGCAGAACGAAAGGCGGTTTGAACATTTCCGGTGCCCGGCTGGGATTCGGCCCGGCAAGACTCGCAGCCCCAGCCATCCGCGGCGTTCTGGTACTGGCTGTCCTTTTTGCTCTGCTGCCGATGGCCGCTCGGCCAGCCCAGGCCCAAACCGAGACCGTGCTCTACAACTTCACCGGATTCAGCGATGGAGGCACCCCCAACTCGCGTCTCACCTCTGACGGTGCTGGCAACTTCTATGGGACAACCTATTCCGGTGGACTCGGATATGGGACCGTATTTCAGCTTTCGCCGAACGGCAGCGGAGGCTGGAACGAGACCGTGCTTCACACCTTCACAGGAGGGGCGGACGGGGCGCTTCCAACCTACTCCTACGTGATATTCGACAACCTCGGGAACCTCTACGGGACCGCCTTCCAAGGCGGCGGGGGATGCGCCCCATTTGGCTGCGGCGTCGTCTTCGAACTTAGTCATGGGGGAACGAGCTGGACGGAAAACGTCCTGTACAGCTTTGCTGACTATCCGGATGGTGCCAATCCTGTGAACGGTCTGATCATGGATATAGCTGGCCATCTCTACGGCACAACCAATAGTGGCGGCAGCGGGAACGGAACCGTCTTCGAGTTAAGTCCATCCGATGGCGGCTGGACGGCCCAAGCGATCGCCGCCGTCGGCAGCGCGTATGCCGGCTTGACGATGGACGCCGCTGGGAACATCTTCGGTGCTTCGACATCTTCGACAGTATTCGAGCTGTCCCCGACCGGCCCCGGTGGTTGGACTTCGACTGTGATCCACACTTTCACTGGCGCGCCTGCAGACGGCTACCAGCCACAAGGCTCGCTCGTGCTCGACAATGCCGGGAACCTCTACGGTTCGACCCTGACTGGCGGCGCCACCAAGAAAGGAACGATCTACGAGCTGAGTCCCGGAGAGAGCGGAGCATGGACAGAGAAGATCCTCTACTCCTTTAAGGGCGGCAAAAAAGATGGCAGCGATCCGTGGGCGGGGATTGTCTTCGATGCGGCCGGAAACATTTACGGCACAACGCAGACGGGCGGCGCGTACGGCGATGGAACTGTTTTCGAGCTCGTGGCCCCGGTTGGCACCGGCAGCTACAAAGAGAAGCTCCTCTGGAGTTTCAACGGCACCGACGGACAAGTGCCGTTTGGCAGCCTCGTTCCGGACAGCGCCGGCAATCTCTATGGCACGACCTACGGCGGCGGATCGACCGGATACGGCGTGGTGTTCGAGGCAACTGTGCCTGCAACAACCACGACTACGCTCACCTCTTCGCCAAATCCGTCCACGTATGGGCAGGCGGTGACTTTCACCGCAGTGGTAGCTTCCGTCCATGGCGCGCCGCCGGATGGAGAAACCGTCTCATTTAAGAAAGGCACAACGCTATTGGGAACAGGGACGTTGAGCGCCGGCTCGGCCAGCTTTACCACGTCCGCTCTGCCCGTGGCCATAATGACGTTCACGGCGGTATACGGCGGCGACCCGCTCTTCGTCGGAAGCACGTCGAACGCAGTAAAGCAGCAGGTGAAGAAGGCCGTGACCACGACTGCGCTCTCGTCTTCATCGGATCCGTCCACGAATGGGCAGGCGGTGACCTTGACCGCCGTGGTCACATCCAGCGATGGAGCGCCGCCGGATGGAGAAACCGTCTCGTTTAAGAAAGGCACAACGGTCCTGGGAACGGGGACGTTGAGCGCCGGCTCGGCCAGCTTTACCACCTCCGCTCTGCCCGTGGGCACAACGACGATCACGGCAGTGTACGCCGGTGACTCGGACCTCGCCAGCAGCAAGTCGAACGCGATGAAGCAGGTGGTAGAATAGGCTGAAAAGTCACCGCTCTGCCTTCCCCCCAGAATCCGTCGAGCCTCTGGGCACCCTGTTCTCTCTACGGCAAACGTAACACCTGATCTCGTCGGCACGTTGCTCCATGTTTATCGCTTTTCAAGACGTGGAGTCTCCACTTAGAATCCTGCCCACTGAACACCGGGTGCCAGGCGCTGGCGCTCGACGTGTACCAGTCAGTCATCGGTGCTGTCGTATCTTATTGATTACACAATTGTTAGCAACGTTAAATCGTAAGTGCAACATTCCAAAGCAAGTTGCAAGATTCTTGTGGGAATCGGAATTTGCTTAGTAACCGTAAAGTCAACAATTTCTCGTCACTACTTTCAACGACATACGGAGAATATCCCATATTTTACATCGGGATGGCTGATTTATTATTTACCATTTAGTTAAGTAAGTGTCGACTTTTTCAATTGACACGACCCGCCAACCCCGGTAGCATTTCCCAATCGTTTGACAAAGGAGCACACGACCTAAATATCGACTTTCACGATTGAGAGGTAACTGAATGCGACGACGTTTAGCCGAAGGCCTGGCGGTCATTTTATCAGTCGCCAGTCTGAGGGCGGGAGCCGCATCCGGGCCAAGCAGCCTGGAAGCCGCCAAGGTCACACAGCCGCTGGTCAGCATGACCAGCGCACAGTCAACGCGAAGAGCCAACAACTCGAAGCCGAAGTTCCCGACCCGTCAAGCGAGGGCCTATCAAGTAGGGACCGCGTCCTGGTACGGAGAAAAGTTCCAGGGCAAACAGACCGCCAGCGGAGAACCCTACGACATGCGCGATTTTACCGCCGCCCACCCCAGCCTTCCGCTGGGCACGTTCGTCAAGGTCACCAACCTGAGGAACGGCAAGTCCGTGGTCGTGCGTATCAATGACCGGGGTCCCGTAGTGGATGGCCGGATCATCGACGTTTCCGACAACGCCGCGCGTGTGCTGGGCTTCAGAGAGAGCGGTGTGCAGAGGGTCCGCGTGGACCTCTACCAGTCCACGAATTACCGGACAACGAATGTAGCGCTGCTGCAACCGCTAGCCAACCTCAACTAAAACCGGTACACTCGGCAACGATAGTCGAAATCGAAGGTTCGAAGCTCGAATTAAGATGGACCCGCGCCAGCGACTCATCGTTGCCTTGGATGTATCTTCGGCCGCGGCCGCCCAGAAGATCGTGGCGGCCGTCGGCGACTCCGCCCTCACCTACAAAGTCGGCATGCAGCTCTACACCGCCGAAGGTCCCCCGATCGTCCGCGAACTGGTCGCTTCCGGACGCCGCGTTTTTCTCGACCTCAAGTATCATGACATCCCCAACACTGTGGGAGCAGCCGTCCGCGAAGCGGCCCAGCTCGGCGTGAGCATGTTGACCGTGCACGCCTCCGGAGGCGGCAAGATGTTGCGCGCCGCCGCCGCCGAAGCCGCACAAAGCGCCAAGCCCGACTTGCTGGTACTGGCGGTCACGGTGCTGACCAGCCTGGACGACGTCGACCTGGGCATGATTGGCCTGCGCGGAGGAGTCCTCGATCAGGTCCTGCGCCTGGCCGCGCTCGCGCTTTCGAACGGATGCAAGGGAGTCGTCGCGTCGGCCAAAGAAGCCGCCCCTCTTCGCCAGGAGTTTGGCCGTGAGTTCGTCATCGTGACTCCCGGAGTGCGTCCCGCTGGCAGCGGACACGACGACCAGGCCCGCGTCGTCACGCCAGCCGAGGCCATCGCCGCCGGAGCCTCCCACATCGTGGTCGGCCGTCCCATCACCGAAGCCGCCGACCCCGCAGCCGAAGCTAGGGCAATTCTGGGACAAATTGGGTAAAGCAGTACCCAGTACCCAGTGGCCAGTACCCAGGGAAAAACAAAAAGCACGAGGACGAGCCGCGCCTCTTCCGCTGTAATATGGCTGGTATTAACTGGGTACTGGCAACTGGGTACTGCTCTCAAAGCTTCTCGAAGAACTCGCACGCCGAGCACGAAATATACATTCCTCCCGGCACTCCGCGCTCCCGGTCTTTCATGCGCTTGACGATGCGGGTGTCCTTGCCGCACTTCGGACACGCGGTCGATTTCGTGGTATCCATGACCTTTTTCCGGTCGGCTGTCTTTGCGATTTTCGCCATTCGTTTCTCCTGACAGGAATGTGCCGCCGGCCCCGGACTGAAAACTGAAGGCCGCGGTTCTACCTGGTAATTGGGGAGTATCCAGAAGCGCAGTCCCGACCAACGCCGGCCCATCTCCAATCGGCCCGGCACCATCGACCCGCGCGCAAGCGGTGCACTGTACTCGCCATGAGAATCTTACACGAATTGCCGCTGCGCAGCGCGCCCAAATCCTCCGCCAATCAGCTTGGTGGGGAAAAACGGGGTTGCTGACGTCGGGCAGTCCTCGACGACACAGAAAGTTCAGGTAGCGGATAGAAGACGCCTGGAAGAACCCAATTCACACTGAAAGCTGTATGACGCTGAGGAATTGGATGTTAATACATCAGTTCCCTACTGGATTAATACGTATTGACATCACATCGTATCAGATGTAATATTCCATGGTGTTAGGTGATGTATATGGCATATGTTGAACCCGCCACGGTTCGGGCCCCGAAGGCTTCGATTCGCTCCGTCGAAGTTCTCTATAACCGGGGGCAAGGGGAGTGGTCTCTCGCCCGTGTTACATGGGAGGACAGAGAACGGATCGGCATTCGGTGGAATGGCGGCGATGATGGGCCTGGCATCGGCAATCCGCAGTCGCGCGGCAATGCGACTTGGTTCATCCTTCCCGACGAGTTGCAGGATGTGATCCTAAGCAGGATTGACGATCTCGCGATGAGCGGTCCCGGCGGATTAATCGAGGGATACGCGGCTATGGCAAACGATGCGGCCCGCGAACGCGAAGCCGAAGCGTGGTCGGAGGGCTTGATCGGCGATGCATCCGCGCAGAGGTGAAGTCTGGTGGGTGTCGTTCGATCCCGCAGTGGGCGGCGAGATTCGCAAGACCCGCCCCGCTCTGGTTCTCAGTAACAACGCCGCGAATGCCGTTTTGAACCGCGTGATTGTCGTCCCGCTTACGAGCCAGACGGCGAAGCTCTATCCCGGTGAAGCCATGGTCATGCTCAACGGCGAGCAGAACAAGGCCATGGCCGACCAAATCGCGACCGCTTCGAAACAAAGACTCCGCGACAAGCTGGGCAGCCTTTCTCTCTCCGACATGGCAGCCGTAGAGAAGGCCGTGCTTCTTCAGTTGGGCATTCGCCGTTGAGTCTCATCCGACCTCATTCGCCAAAGCCGCGCCCCGATTGCAAGGTATAATTTTAGAATTGGAACTGGTCTCATAAGTGGTTTTGGGAAGGGTACGGCTTCAGCCGTGCCGCTGCCGGCCAATCGACGTGAGGGATTTAGCCCCTGAGGGCCGGACAACCTCTTCAGAGGATCACTCATGTGACCAGTTCTACTCTCCGCGAAGGGTGGTACTCAAAAAATGTCCGCAGGCAACGGCAACAACGGCAGTGGTTTGGATGCGGTCCTCAAGCCGCGGGCAGAGTGGCTGGCGAAACGAAAGGCCGAGAACGCCCAAAACAAAGACGGCAACTTCTCGCAGATGCACTACGCGCGCCAGGGCGTAATCACCGGCGAGATGCAATACATCGCCTACCGCGAGAAACTCGCGCCCGAGTTGGTGCGCGATGAAGTCGCTCGCGGACGCATGATTATCCCCGCCAACATCAACCATCCCGAACTCGAGCCCATGGCGATTGGCGTCGCGTCGCTCTGCAAAATCAACGCCAACATCGGCAACTCGGCCGTCACTTCAAACATTGAAGAAGAGCTCAAGAAGCTTCACACCTCCGTTCACTACGGCGCCGACACCGTCATGGACCTCTCGACCGGCGGCGACATCCATCGGATTCGCGAAGCCATCGTCCGCCATTCCCCCGTCCCCGTCGGCACCGTGCCAATTTACGAAGCCATCTCGCGCGTCAAGCGCGTCGAAGATCTCACCTCGAGCGTGATGCTCGAAGTCATCGAAGAGCAGGCACAGCAGGGCGTGGATTACATGACCATCCACGCTGGCCTGCTGATCCAATATCTGCCCATGGTTTCGAAGCGCATCACCGGCATCGTCAGCCGCGGTGGCGCAATGCTGGCGCAGTGGATGGCCTTTCACCACAAGCAAAATTTCCTCTACGACTGCTTCGAAGACATCTGTGAGATTTTCGCCAGGTACGACGTGACCTTCTCGCTCGGCGACGGCCTGCGTCCCGGCTGCCTCGCCGACGCCAGCGACGAAGCCCAGTTCGCCGAACTCAAGACCCTCGGCGAACTCACGCGCATCGCCTGGAAGCACGACGTGCAAGTCATGATCGAAGGCCCCGGCCACGTGCCCATGCACAAGATCAAGGAGCAGATCGATCTTGAAAACGAGTGGTGCGACGAGGCGCCTTTCTACACGCTCGGCCCGCTCGTCACCGACATCGCTCCCGGCTACGATCACATCACGTCGGCCATTGGAGCGGCAATGATTGGCTGGTACGGCGCGTCCATGCTCTGCTACGTCACGCCCAAAGAACATCTCGGCCTGCCCAACGAAAAAGACGTGAAAGACGGAATCATCGCCTACAAAATCGCCGCCCACGCCGCCGACATAGCCCGCCAGCGTCCCGGAGCCCGCGACCGCGACGACGCCCTAAGCTATGCTCGCTACAAATTCGACTGGGAAAAACAGTTTGAACTTTCGCTCGACCCCGAGACCGCCCGCTCCATGCACGACGAAACTCTCCCGCAGGAGCAATACAAATCCGCCGCCTTCTGCTCCATGTGCGGTCCCAAGTTCTGCTCCATGAACTACTCCAGCAAGGTGGACGAGTACAACAAGCAGGTCCACGGCCTGGACAAGAAAAACTACTCTGAGTTAGTGGAGAAGCTGGTTACGATCAAGTAACAATCACATGGAACAGCGGCCGT
>JBEKQG010000161.1:0-7406 GCA_049519955.1 Terriglobales bacterium | reverse complement strand
CCTGGGCGAGAAACTGATCGGTTTCGTGAAGATGGTGCCGGACGAGAGCGGGATGCAGGCTGGGCTGATGAACATTGTGTCGATGATGCGGCACCGGGACAAGGCCCCGACCAATGCGCTGGTGGCGGAGGCCGTCCGGGCGTGCGCGGCGCGCGCGATTTCCTATCTGGTGTATGCGAATTTCGCGTATGGGAAGAAGCAACGCGACAGTGTGGCGGACTTCAAGGAGCACAACGGATTTTTGCGCATGGATGTGCCGCGCTACTACGTACCGCTGACTCGTGTCGGGCGGCTGGCCTTGCGTTTTGGACTGCACCACAATCTGGCGGACCGCTTTCCCGAGCCGGTGGTGTCCAGACTGCGGGGACTGCGCAATGCCTGGTATGAGCGTAACCTCAAGGCGGTTACAGGGCTTGGAGCTTGAAGGAGAACTCTTAGGGAAGGTCAGATCCAGCGCTTATTGGCGAGTTGGGGTGTTTGGAGAGATCGGACCTCAGCGGCTAAGGGCGGCAATGAAAACAGGCTGGATATCGCAGCGCTGAAGCGTTGCGCCACTCAAAATCAAGGGCGAGGTGGAAGCGGGCCGGAATGCCGCCGTGGTCTATCGAGGCCGGGGCGAGTGGTTGCAGGGAAGGGGAAGATTGGAGTTTGCCGATGCATGATTCTATCGCCGTCGCAACGGGTGCTGAGGTGGCGAGCGGCGCCATTGAGATTAGCCTACGCGGGAGGAGGGTCGAGGTGCCCGCGCTCCAGATCAATGGTCGGACGGTCATCGTGGATGGGCGATGGCTCAAAGTGGCATCGGTGCACGACGAGGAGTGGTTGGAGGGCGAGGTGGTGGCGGCCCCGGATGGATTCATCGCAAGGCTGCGGGAGCACAAGGAACTGGAAGCGGATTTGTTTACCTTCACGCAGAAGCCGACGGACCCGGCGCCTCGCCATGCGTATCCCTATGAATTGGACAGCGTGGCTGCGATTCCGGTCATATCGTATACGGACTGGTGGAGGAACCGGGTTTCGACCGATTTGAGAAACGACGTGCGGAAGGCCGCCAAGCGTGGACTGGAGGTCCGCGTCGTTCCGTTCACGGACGATTTCGTGCGCGCCATCATGGGTATTTACGACGAAACGCCGATCCGCCAGGGACGCTTGTTCTGGCACTACAAAATGGGCTTTGAAGAGGCAAAGCGGGCCAACGCCACGTACCTGGAAAGAAGCGAGTTTGTCGGCGCCTACGTGGGGGATGAACTGGTGGGCTTTCTGAAAATCGTCTATGTGGACCGGTTTGCGCGTTTGATGCAGATCATCTCGAAAGACGCCCACCGCAACCGTAGGCCGATGAACGCGCTTCTGGCGAAGGCGGTCGAACTGATCGCGGCCAGAGGGTGCCCACTTCTGACGTACGGGAAATACCGCTATTCCCAAGGGGCCGACAGCGTTACCGCTTTTAAGTCCAGAAATGGGTTCGAGGAGATTCTGGTTCCGAAGTATTACGTTCCCGTTACGGCGAAGGGCAAGCTGGCGATGGGTCTGCACCTTCATCACGGGGTCAGGGCGTGGTTGCCGAATTCCGTTCGGCTAACCCTGAAGCGCGCCAGACTATCGCTCCACCAACGCACCTGGCTGACGCGAAAAGCCAGATAGATCGCGGCCCCAGTCGTTCAATCGTGAACGTAGCTGCGATGCGGCGTTCCCTCCGGCCCAAGTCCCTCACTTTGAACTAAACTAATCCATCCATGCCAGGAATCACCGGTCTTCTAACGAGAGAGCCCCGTCCGTGGGCCGAGGCGCAATTGCTGCGCATGGTGGAGTCCATGCGCCACGAATCGTTTTACAAGACCGGGACATGGATTGACGAAGCGCTGGGATTGTATGTGGGGTGGGTGGAGCGGGAGGGACCGTTCGCGGACGGGATGCCGCTGCGCAACGAGAACGGCGACGTGGTTCTGGTATTTTCGGGCGAGGAGTTTCCCGAGCCGGGGACGGCGCGGCGACTGAAAGAGCGGGGGCACAGGTTTGAGGAAGACGGTTGCTCGTATCTGGTGCATCTTGCCGAGGAGGGCACCGAGGAAGTGGCCGAGGAGGATGCCGCTTTCCCGTCCGGACTGAACGGGCAATTTCATGGCATCCTGGCGGATCGGAAGCGCGGAACGGTCACACTGTTCAACGACCGTTACGGGATGCACCGGACGTACTACCACGAGGCGACTGACGCATTCTATTTTGCCGCCGAGGCCAAGGCAATTCTTGCGGTTCGTCCGGAACTGCGGTCGGCGGATGCGCGGGGGTTGGGGGAGTTGGTGGCTTGCGGCTGCGTCCTGGAAGACCGGACGCTTTTTACGGGTCTTCATTTGTTGCCCATCGCATCGGCCTGGGTTTTTCGCGGGGGAGCGATCGAGCGAAAAGGGAGTTATTTTTCGCCGCGGGAGTGGGAGGAGCAGGCTCCGATGGAAGCGGAGCCGTACTACCGGGAGATCAGGGGGATTTTCGAGCGCAACCTGGCGAGATATTTCAATGGGCCGGGCCGGATCGGGCTATCGTTGACGGGAGGGCTGGACACACGGATGATTCTGGCGTGGCGGAAGCCGGAGCCGGGGTCGCTGCCGTGTTATACATTTGCGGGCAGCTATCGCGAGTGCCGCGACGTTCGCATTGCGCGCCATGTGGCTGCGGTCTGTGGACAGCATTTCGAGACGATTCCGGTGGGGGCGGAGTTCCTAGCGCGCTTTCCGCATTATGCGGAGCGCACAGTGTATCTCACGGACGGATGCGCGCCGGTGAACCACTCTCCGGATCTTTATGTAAACGAACTGGCGCGGCAGATTGCGCCGATCCGCATGACCGGGAATTATGGAGACCAGGTTCTGCGCCACATGTGCGTGTTCCGGCCCGGCGCGCCGGCTCCGGGGCTGTTCCGGCCGGAGTTTCTGGCGCAGGTTGCGGCGGCGGGCGAAGCTTATGGCCGGATCGCCGAGGGTCATGCGCTTACGGTGGCCGCGTTCCGCCAGGCGCCCTGGCATTACCACGGGCTGCTGGCGCTGGAGTCGTCGCAGGTAGCCATGCGGACTCCGTATATTGACAACGAACTTGTCCGGGCGCTGTTTCGCGCGCCGGCAGCGACACTCGCGAACAACGATATGCGGGTGCGTCTTATCGGGGATGGCAGTCGTCCGGAGCTGCGGAAGATCCGGACGGACCTCGGATTCGCCGGGGGCGGCGGCAGGCTGGCGGCGGAAGTGAGCCGACGTTTTCATCGTTTCACGATGAGCACGGAGTATGCCTACGACTATGGCATGCCGCAGTGGGTGGCGGGGATCGACCATCGGTTGTCGTTTCTCCATTTGGAGCGAATTTTCCTGGGCAGGCACAAATTCACGCACTTCCGGGTGTGGTACCGTGACGCGCTGGCCAATTATGTGAGGGAAATGTTGCTGGATTCGCGGACGCTCTCGCGGCCCTATCTGGAACGCGATATGGTGGAGAAGGTGGTGAAGGGGCACCTGAAAGGGGACCGCAACCACACCACGGCGATCCACAAGATTTTGACGCTGGAGCATTTTCACCGTCTGTTCATCGACGCCCAATGAGCACTCAACTCGCCACCATCGTTTATGTTGCGGGTATCTGCGGACTCTTTTACCTGGATCGAGATGCCAAGGCGCGAACTTCGAAAGCGCTGTGGATACCGGTGTTGTGGCTGCTCATCAACGGGTCGCGTTCGGTTTCGACATGGTTTCAGTCGGGGCCGACGATTGCCGAAGCCAATCTGGGCACGGAGGGAAGTCCGTTCGACGCCACGGTGTTTGGGATCCTGGTCGTCGCTGCGCTGGCAGTCCTGGGCTGGCGGTCGCGCCGGACCGGGAGATTCTTGCGGGCGAATGTGCCGCTGCTGTTGTTCTTTTTGTACTGCGCTCTCAGCATTGCCTGGTCGGATTACTCGTTTGTGGCGTTCAAGCGCTGGATCAAGGCGGTGGGGGATGTGTCGATGATCCTGATCGTGCTGACCGATATGGATCCGCTGGCCGCGACCAAGCGAACGTATGCGCGAGTGGCGTTCGTGCTGTTGCCCTTGTCGGTGCTGTTCATCAAGTATTACCCGGACTTGGGGCGCAGCTATAACGTGTGGACCTGGACTTACATGTATTGCGGGGTCACGACGTTCAAGAACCTGCTGGGGATGATCTGCATGGTTTACGGTCTCGCTTCGGTGTGGTCGTTTCTGGCCGCCTACGAGCAGGGCAAGATGCCTCATCGGATGCGGCACATGATCGCCCATGGAGCGATTATCGCCATTGCGCTGTGGCTCTTCATCACGGCCGATTCGATGACGTCGTTGTCGTGCTTTCTGATGGCTGGGGCGGTGATGTTCATGACGACGCAGAGATGGGTCGCGAAGCGGACCAGTCTCATTCATATTTTGGTTGCCGGTGTAGTGGCGCTCTCGCTTTGCGCGCTGTTTGCCGATTCGGGCGGGACGATGGTCTCGACCCTGGGAAGAAATTCGACCCTGACCGGACGGACGGATATTTGGAAGGCGGTGTTGTCCATCCCCATCAATCCATTGCTGGGCGCGGGCTTTGAGAGTTTCTGGGAAGGCAGCCGGATGCAGAAGGTGTGGGACATGACCGAAGTCGGAATTCAGGAGGCCCACAACGGATATCTCGAGCTTTACTTGAACCTGGGATGGATGGGGATCCTATTGCTGGCGGGCTTGATCGTAACCGGATATCGCAACGCGCTCGCGGTTTTTCGCCGCGATCCCCATGCGGGCAGGCTTCGATTGGGTTTTTTCACTGCCGCTGTGATTTATAGCCTGACGGAAGCCGGTTTCAGGATGATGGGTTCGATTTGGACAGCGTTTCTTCTGGCGATCATTGCCGTTCCTCCCAGCTTGCGGCGCAAGGAGCGCCAACGGACGCCGGAGGCAGGCGAACTGGATGCGCGCTTGCCGGGCGATAGTGCGGCCGACGGTCTGGGCGCGGTGCAGGAGTACGTTTGAAGCCCTTTGACGACAACGGCGACTTCAAGCCTTCGGTCCCTGGAGGCGGCGCGGCGCTGCGGCGAATGGCGGTCCGAAGCGCGGGGATGACGATTTTTTCCGGCGGCGTGGCGCTGGCCATCCAAGTGGTCGCGGCGGTGGTTTTGGCGCGATTGCTGACGCCGCGGGATTTCGGGTTGGTGGCGATGGTGACGACGTTCAGTTTATTGCTGTCGAACTTTGGACTGAATGGTCTGACCGAAGCGGTGGTGCAGCGCGAAGAGATCGACGCTCGTCTGGCCAGCAATCTGTTCTGGATCGCCGTGGGCGGGGGCTTGTTGCTGACGATCTTGTTCGCGGCAGCGGGCTCGCTGCTGGCGAAGTTTTTTGACGAGCCGCTGGTGGTGCGAGTGGCGGTCGGGATCTCGCCGACGATCCTGCTGACGAGCAGCTCGGTTTTGCATTTGGGACTGCTGAAGCGGGCGATGCAATTTTCCGCCGTGTCGGTGAATGACATTGTTGCCAGGGTGGTTTCGGTGGCGGTGTCGGTGTTCTTCGGCTGGGCGGGATGGGGGTATTGGGCCCTGGTGATCGGGGCATGCGCGTTGCCGTTCAGCACTGCGATCGGCGCGTGGATACTGTGCCGATGGATGCCGGGACGTCCGCGGCACGCCAGCGGCACGGGCGCGATGGTGCGCTTCGCCATGCACACCTACGGGCGGTTCAGCGTCAACTACTCGACCCGGAACACGGACAATTTGCTGGTGGGCTGGCGTTTTGGCGCGCACGCGCTGGGGTTCTACAAGAAGGCCTACGATCTGTTCGCGCTTTCCGCGGGACAATTGGTGTCTTCGACCGCGGTGGTTGCAGTCTCGGCCCTGAGCCGGGTGAGGAAGGATCCGGCGCAATACCGCCGCTATCTGCTCGGGGCAATGGCTGTGATGGCTTTTCTGGGAATGGGGCTTTCCGCGGGTTTTACGCTGATCGGCAAAGACCTGATTCGCCTGCTGCTGGGGCCAGGCTGGGAGCGGGCGGGGCAGATCTTTACTTTCTTCGCGCCGGGAATCGGCGCCATGATTATCTATCAAACCCACGGCTGGATCCACCTTTCGATTGGCCGGGCCGATCGCTGGTTCCGGTGGGGATTTGTCGAGTTGGCGGCGACCTTTCTGCTGTTTCTTGGCGGACTGCACTGGGGGCCGGAGGGAATCGCGGTGGCGTGGTGCGCATCTTTCTGGATATTGACGGTTCCGGCCATGTGGTATGCGGGCAATCCGATTGACTTGGGCGTTGGCCCGGTGCTGGCGGTGGTGTGGAGATATATAGTGGCGGCGCTGCTCGCGGGCTTCGCGGACGAATTGATCCTGTCGAGATTTGCGGCGTTGGCGGCTGCGCCGGGCGCATCGGGAGCGGCGCTGCGCATCGGATTTGTGAGCGTATCTTTTTTGGGACTGTATCTGGCCGCGATAGTCTTGCTGTACGGCGGCGTTTCCCCGTTGCAGAGGCTAATCGGTCTTTTGCGGGAGATGGTCCCGTCGGGCAGACGAGCGCCAGTCGCTGCTGCGCTTGTGGAATCGCGCTGAGATCTTTTCCCGGCGCTCAAGCGCCGGGGTATTCTCGGACGTCCGTTTGGGGGTTGGATTCTCCGGTGGTTCGCTGTAGTGGGGCGGAACAAATCGGGAGAACATGGCCGAAAGGTCATGGGCCAGAGTCATTTGAAATCGAGCAAATGAACTTCTGTGTCTTGTGCGCCTTACGGACGGGAGAATAGGCTTGATTTCAAGACCCTCGAGTGGGCTTCGGAGATACTGTTATGGGACTGGCGAAAAGGCTCAATCGAGGGCCCGGAGCGAGATCCGAAGGCCTGGAGGCAGAAATGGGCCTTTGGAACGAGCATGAGAGAGGTGTTATGAGAAGCAAAGCCAAGATATTCCTTCCCCTGGTGTTGCTTGTATTTTCGCTGTATGGTCATGCCCAGTTGTGGTCGACGATTCTAGATTCGAGTCGCGCCATTGACTGGTCGAGCGTAGGAGTGGGCGGTATACCGGCGCGGACGACGAACTGCGCCAGTCTTACGTCCTCGGCCACGCTGGCGCAGATCAACTCTGCGCTTGCATCGTGTCCAAGCGGGCAGACGGTGGCGCTGGCTGCGGGGACGTATGCGATTACGGGGACGATCACCATACCTTCGAACGTGACTTTGCGAGGCGCAGGTGCGGACAAGACCATTCTGAACGCAACCGGGAAAAGCGGCTACGTAATCGGGATGGGCTCGGGATCGGTTTCCTACAACCCAGTGAGTATTACGGGCGGCGCCACGGCTGGTTCCACGAGTATCGTGGTCAGCAGCGCCTCGGGCATTAGCGTTGGCAAATATCTTGCAATCTCGGAGACGAACAACTCCAGCTATGTGTCCTCGTCTGGCAGT
>JBEKQG010000160.1:0-8176 GCA_049519955.1 Terriglobales bacterium | reverse complement strand
GGGTGCATAGGGAGGGGGCTGTCGATTCCAGGGGAACTCCGATGGAGGGCCATCGAAAACCTTGAACCACAGGGTACACGGGGATGCACGGAGGGAGCAGCGAGGGAATCAGACAGTTCCTAGTTCGCGGCCGATTTCGCGATGGACTTTGGAGCGGGATCGAGGGCGGACTTGGAGCGCAGGATTTCGCGGACTTTCTTGGCGAGATTCTGAAGCGTGAAGGGTTTCTGCAGGAACGCGGTGTTAGGGTCGAGCGCGCCATGGGTAATGACGGCGTCTTCCGTGTAGCCGGAAAGGTATAGCACGCTGATGCCGGGACGCAGCGCGAGCAGCCTCTTCGCGAGTTCGCGGCCGCCCATGCCGGGCATGACGACGTCGGTGATGAGGATGTCGATGTCTTCCTTGCAGGACTCGGAGACGCGCAGGCCGCATTCGCCGTTTTCGGCTTCGAGCACCTTATAGCCGCGGGCCACGAGGGTGAGACGCACCAATTCGCGCACCGATTCCTCGTCTTCCACCAGCAGTATGGTCTCGCAGCCGGCGGCTTCGTTCGGCTGCGACTGGGCCGGGACCGGCTCGGCGACGGAATCTTCCACGCGCGGGAGATAAACGTAGAAAGTCGTTCCCGCTCCGAGTTGGCTTTCGGCGAACACGTATCCATTGCTCTGCTTGACGATGCCGTATACGGTGGAGAGGCCGAGGCCGGTTCCTTTCCCCTTTTCCTTGGTGGTAAAGAAGGGCTCGAAAATGCGCGACTGGGTTTCCTTGTCCATGCCGTGGCCGGTATCGGCGACCGAGATTACCGCATAACGTCCGGGTTGGATAAAGCGGTGTTCGCTGAAGTTATGGCGCACGGTAACGTCGGCGCTCTGCACGCTGAGCTTGCCGCCGTCGGGCATGGCATCCTTGGCATTGACGACCAGGTTCATGATGACCTGCTCGAGCTGGCCGGCGTCGGCGCGGGTGTGCAGGCCTTCGGATGAGAGGTGGGTCACCAGTTCGATGTTTTCGCCGATCAGGGGCCGCAGCAGGCGCTCCATGTCGCCGATCACGGTGTTGACGTCGACCACCTTGAGTTCGAGGTGCTGCTTGCGGCTGAACGCCAACAACTGCCGCGTGAGGGTGGCGGCGCGGTCGGCTGCCTGCTGGATGGACTGCACCTTACTGTGCATGGCGCTGCCCTTTTCCAACTGCTCGAGCAACACCTCGGTGTATCCGTTGATCACCATCAGGAGGTTGTTGAAGTCGTGAGCGACGCCGCCGGCAAGGCGGCCGACGGCATCCATCTTCTGCGCCTGCCGAAGCTGTTCTTCGAGCTGACGCCGGTCGGTGATATCTTCGGCGATCAGCTCGAGCACTTCTTCGGGTTCGTCGGTCATGGTGGTGGTGCAGCCGCTGAGACGGACGATGATGACCCGGCCGTCTTTGCGTCTCCACTGCACTTCCACCCCATTCAGGCTTCCGGTGCGCCGATAGCCCTCGGCCAGCCGGTCCAACTCCTGGGAATTGACAAAGATTTCACGCCTCGCGTCCAGCCGGAGAAGATCTTCGACCGATCCATACCCGAGCATGGTAATAAGCGCCGGATTTACGTCCAGGAACCTTCCGCCGAGGGTGCAGCGGCAAATGCCGAAGGCTGCGCTCAAGATCAGCGAGCGGGAGCGGGCTTCGGAGCGGCGGAGCGCCTCTTCATAGCGCTTGTGCTCGATGGCCGCGGCCAACTGCTGCGAAACAAATTTCAGAATCTCGCGGTCGCGTTCCGCGAAACGCGTGTTTTCGTTATAGGTCTGGAGGACCAGGGCCCCAATGCAGGCCGTGCCGCTCTTGAGGGGAACGCCCAGCCAGTCCAACGACGGAGCGCCGATTAATTCCACCTCGCCGCGCCGCACCAGGTCCTCAAAGATCTCGGGTGTCGCCAGCAAGGGTTCGCCCGACCGCAGGACGTACTCGGTCAGGCCGCGGCCCAGAGGCTTTGGGGCGGGCGGGAGATCCTCTTCATCGACGAAATAGGGGAAACTCAACAACTGAGACTGCGGGTCGTAGAGGGCGATGTAGAAATTGCGCGCATTCATCAACTGGCCGACGATGTTGTGAATGGCGGCGAAAAACTGTTGCAGATCTTCGGCCGACTGGCTGCGCGCCGCAATCGCGTACAAAGCCGCATTCAGTTCCTCGGCGCGCTTCTGCTCGGTGATGTCGCGGTAGGAGACGTACGATCCAATTCTCCTGCCGTCGAGCGTTACCGGCGAGGTGGAGAGCAGCACCTCGACCAGGGAACCGTCTTTACGCTGACGGCGGGTTTCCAGCAGGAGTTGGGGTTCCGTCTTGATGCACTCGGCAATCCACGTGGTTTCCGCATAACGATCGGGCGGCACGATGAGCGTGTCGATCCGTTTTCCCGCAGCCTCAGCCACGCTATAGCCGAACAGGTTGGTAAACTTCCCGTTGATGAGCAGAATGCGCAGTTCCGGGTCGATAATACTGATCGCTTCCGGCACACTCTCGATGATCTGTTCGAAGTAGGCTTTCTCCAAGGTGAGCGGGGCTTCCGCGCCGTGTCCGTTGGTGGGCGAAGTGTCAGGGGCGGAGCCGGAGATGTGGGGAAGAACCGGTGCCGTGTCGCGCTCGAGGACCTCCCGCAGCGCCTGCACCAGCGGCCGTTCGGCCGACGTTTTTGCCGGGGCGGTTTTGTCGCCCATACAGCCCTTTCCCAGCTCGACTGACGATAGTGAGATGGTAAGCGGGACGGCTCATCCGCCGATAGTTACGGAAGTAATGTAGATTTCAAGCGAGCGTAAGCGGAAAAGCCGGCGGTGGGCTAATTCCGTGTTGCTGGGTCGCAAGCTTCGAGCGAACCGGATGCTCGGCAACTGGCAGTTCGCAGCCGATTGACTCGGCAACACAGAATGAGTTTGCCGGGGAAAGGCTCAGGAGGCGTTCGCCAACATTACGCAGAGCTGGCGCAGCATCAGCCTTTGTTCGCCGGTGAGCACCAGAAATTCGAAGCCGCAGCGCAGGCCTTCGGCATACCGCACGGCGGCTCGCACCTTCATGACATGAGGCGGCACCGGCACGGGAAATTCCAGGGAAACGACTTCCCCCGCTTGCAACTCGCTGCTGAGGGTCGCCCCGATCCCGTCCTCGCCGAGTTCGTTGCTTCGGCCCCAGCATGTGGTGGTCACGCCATCGCGAAACACAGACACGTGAATGCGCGCGTCAAATCCATAACGGGAGTAACGCCGCTGCCGCCGCGAGACATTGGTTGCCGCCTTGGATTGGTCGGTCAATCCAGCTTCTCCCTTTCCGATCTCCCTTTGGAATCTTGGTTTCCGGCCCGCGTTGCTCGATCGCCGGGGAAAGGGATCAAGCTTCGCCGGTTTTGGGAGGCGTGCGGGAAACTTCTGTCTTAGCGATTGTGCTTGAACCCGGAGGCATCCTCAACGGAATCAAGGCGGCTGTACCAAGAATGTCAGCATGTGGGCGCGTGCGGCGACCGTCGGATTGGCGCGAGTGTGCATGTCTTTTCCACCGGTTTGATGGCGGGAGATGCGGCAAGCCGCGTCTCTACGGGAAATGGGAAATCCGCAGCCTGTAAAACTGCGTAAAGAGGCGTGACAGACCCACGCCGCAGCATCTAACATCCATGAGTGGGCTTCCGCGGAGGCGCGGGGAGTTGCTAGCTCACGTTTACGCGCCGACGGATGCGAACTGACGAGAGTGCCGGCGGAGTCGCCCTGGAGTAATCTAGATTCTTATGCCTTACCGCTCGAATGCCGCCGAAGCCTTTCCTCTCGAACCGGAGTCCACGGCGGCAGAGCCCGAGACCCCGCTCGACCTGCTCCCGCCAACGAGCTTGTCGCAACCGCTCTGGAGGTCGCTCGCCGGCAATCTGCGCGACACCTTCGCGCCCGAGAGGTTGGCTCCGCTGGAACTCACATCACGGCCCGTGAATGTTGGTCTGGCGCTGGGCGAGCGCTTGCGTCTGCCCTGGTTTCGCACAGTGTTCACCAACATTGGCGACATGCTGTCGCCGGAAACGCTGCCGCCGCTGGAATTGGAATCGCGGCCGGTCGATACCGGTGAACTTCTCACCGACCGGCTCAGCCATTTCTGGTGGGGATCGCTGCTGCGGAGTCTGGCCGATCGCGTCGCACCGGAATCGGAGCCAAACCTCAATCTCACCGCCAAGCCGGTTCTGGACATTGTTCCGAAGTCGTGGATCGTGCTGCCGATGTGGTCGGAAGTGGTGGATACGCCGAAGGTGTTTTATCCCGACAAGCCGAAGCCCGCCGATGCCGTAAGGACCGCGGATCCGCGGCCGGTGGCGCTGCCGGCGCCACAGCGGGAAGCTCTGGCGGAAGCTCTGGTCAAGGAACCGACGGCTGCCGACCTGCTGCGCGACCTGCGCCGCTCGCGCATCCGGCAGCGCATTTGGATCGCCGTCGCGGCCGCGCAGATTCTCTGCATGGCCGCCATGGCCTTGGGAAAACTCTGATCATTCGATCATAGGGAAACTCCGATTAAGAGGAATTTTCTAGACGCGCTCGCAGCCGTGCTCGCGGGCAACGCGATTTATTTTCTTCTTATGCCGCATTTGCCCGAGACGGCGCGGCATACGCTTTTCAAGGAAGACTGGGGCCTGCTGGTGGATTTTGCGATCTGCACGGCGGTCTTTGCGGCGGTGAAGTGGGCGCGGCCGGACAAGAGATGAGCGGCCGAGGCCCTGAATCAGGCCCGCCCCGCGAACTCCCGCGTCTCGGTGGATACCTTGATGGATTCGCCTTCTTTAATGAAGAGGGGAACCCGGATCTCGATGCCGGTTTCGAGCTTCGCTGGCTTGGTCACACTGCCGCTGGCGGTGTCGCCACGGGCGCCGGGTTCGGTATAAGCGACCTTCAGCTCCACATGGGCTGGCAACTGCAATCCGATGGGGTTCCCGTTGTATTTATGCAACTGGACGATCGCTCCTTCCACGATAAAGTCCAGAGCGTCCCCGATCATCTCGCCGGAAAGGGTAACGGTTTCGAAACTCTCCTGGTCCATAAAGTGGGAACCGCCGCCATCGCTATAGAGGTAGGATGCATCCACCATATCGAGGTCCGGTTCCTTGAAGCGGTCACTGGCCTTGAACGTCTTGTCAAAGACCGCGCGGGTGAGAAGGTTGCGCATCTTGAGGCGGACCAAGGTCTGGGCGCCCCTGGCGGTGGGGGTGGAAACCTCCGCATCGAGGCACAAGAATGGAGTGTTATCGAGTTCGAAAAACATTTTGCGCTTTACGTCGATGGCATCGATGAGTGCGGCCATGAATCCCCTAAGACTTCGACCCGCAGCGGAATATCCTGCTGGACCTGACTTGGTTTTTCGTTCAGTAACTGGTGGTACACCGATTAGGATAACAGTTGGGCTGCGGCGCGTTTAGTGCGATGGCAAAGCGCGGCCGATGCAAATTCCCGTATTATTGAGAGAATTTTCTGCTAAAGGCCGATTGCTATGTTGATTTTTCGTAAACCTCTTCCGAACGTTGAGCATCCCGAGATGCCGGCCGATGTCGTCATCGTTGGCGGCGGACCGGCGGGCATGGCCTGCGCGCTACGGCTTTCGCAGTTGATCGACGATCACAACACGCGCCATCCCGAAGCGTTGCTGAGCAAAGAGAATATTTACGTGCTGGAAAAGGCGCGCGAAGCCGGACAGCACTGTCTTTCCGGGGCATTGCTCGATCCGCGGTCCATGAATGAACTGCTGCCGGGATTCGAAAACGAAGCTCCGCTCGACGCCGAGGTCCATAAGGAAGCCGTTTACTTCCTGACGCGCAAAGAGCAGTACCAGCTTCCCATGACGCCTCCGGCGCTGCGGGACCACGGGAACTATGTCATCTCGATCAACCGCTTTGTGAAGTGGCTGGCGGCGAAGGTCGAAGAAGCGGGAATCACGATTTTCACAGGGTTTGCCGGATCGGAGCTGCTCTTTGAAAGGGACGGGGAAAGGGACGGCGAGGGAGATCGCGTCATCGGCGTGCGCACCGACGACAAGGGCGTTGACAAACAAAATGAGCGCAAATCGAATTTCGAGCCGGGCTACGACGTGAAGGCGAGGGTCGTCGTGCTCGCCGAAGGCTGTCGCGGATCGCTCACCAAGCAGCTCATCGAGAAGTTCGACTTGATGAAAGACCGCAACCCGCAAACTTACGGCGTGGGCGTGAAGGAGCTGTGGGAAGTCCCGCCGGGCCGTATTCAGGCGGGCGAAGTCATTTACACGATGGGGTATCCGCTGACCACGAGAGAATACGGCGGAGCGTGGATGTATGGCTCGAAGAGTCAGGACTCGAAAGACAACACGGTTTCGCTCGGCTTCGTGACCGGGCTGGACTATCGCGACCCGCGCCTCGATCCACAGCATGTGCTGCAAGCGTTCAAGCAGCATCCTTTGATTGCCAAGTTGCTGGCGGGCGGCAAGATGATTCGCTACGGGGCGAAGTCGCTTCCGTATGGGGGGTGGTGGTCGTTGCCGCCGCTCGGAGGGAATGGATGGATGATCGTTGGCGATGCGGCTGGCTTTCTGAATTCCGCGCGGCTGAAAGGGATCCATCTCGCCATCAAGAGCGGAATGCTGGCGGCGGAGACTGCGTTCGAGGCGCTGCTGGATTCCGACTCGTCGCCGGCGAAGTTATCAGAAACGCTGGGCAAGTTCCAGCGGCGCGTCGAAACTAGCTGGATCCATGATGAGCTGTGGCCGGTGCGTAACTTCCACCAAGGGTTCAAGAATGGCATGGTCGCGGGCATGTTCAACACCGTGCTGCAAGAGATTTTCGACGGTGGCCTGCGCCATCGTGTGCCGTCCCACGCGGGCTACGAAAACATGGAGCGCGTCGCCAAGCTGCCCGCCGACGGAGGCCCGGAAGCGCACCTGATTGGCCCCGCCAAGGGCGATGGCAAGCTCACCTTCGACAAACTGACCGACCTGTACTATTCCGGCACCAAGCACGAAGAGGATCAACCGGCGCATTTGGTGATTCACGACACGGATGTCTGTAACGACCGTTGCGTGAGGGAGTTTGGCAGCCCGTGCCAGAATTTTTGTCCCGCCAACGTCTATGAGATGGTGGACGACGCGTCCGCGCCCGAGGGTAAGCGTATCAGCCTGAATCCCGCCAATTGCGTGCATTGCAAGACCTGCGACATTCAGGACCCCTACCAGATCATCACCTGGGTTCCACCCGAAGGCGGAGGGGGCCCGAATTACGACGGGATGTAGAGCAGGCTGCGGAAAAAGTCGTTCCGGGGGCAGTCATAATCATGCACTTACCGCAGCGCTGAAGCGCTGCGCCACCCAAAATCAGGGGCGAGGACGACTTTTTCCGCAAGCTGTGAAGCCGTGCCCTTTCAAAACAAATTCAAACTGACCCGCTACCCTAAAAGCGAAGGGCTGGTTCCAGTCCGCAACCGGGTATATACTGCTCCGGTACTTTTGCAGTTACCCGGCTATGACCGGGCGCGGAGCGCGTTTTCATTTTCATACAGCTCCGTGAATTGAAGGCTGGCGCAGGGGTCTTAATTATGATTCGCCCTGGACGGTCGGCGGGGGTGGGAATCGCTCGCGCGGCGCCTTCCCCAAGAGAGGTATTGGCCGTGGACGTCCTGCTGATTCGCCTGCTGTTTGTCCTTATCGTCGGCATCGTTTGCTTCCTCATTCACCCGTTTAACCTGCCCAAGGACATGGATGCCGCCGTCGGTCTGCTGATCGGCGCCGCCATCATCGCGTTCGAGTGGAGGTTGCGCGCCATGAGCCTGAGGCGCCTGATCGGCGCCGCCATTGGCAGCGTGCTTGGCATCGTTGGCGCTTATCTGTTCGCGCTCGTCATTCGCAACAGTATTCCGCCGGGCCCGGTGCAGAGTTTTCTGCAGATCATGGTCATGATGATCATGGCCTACGTGGGATTGGCGGTCGGAGCCAACAAAGGCGACCTGCTCAATCTGGCGGCGCTCGGCGGCGTCTTCGGCGGCGAAAAGACGGGCAAGAAGAGCTACAAGATCCTCGACACCAGCGTCATTATCGACGGCCGCATCGCCGACATCGCCGAGACCGGTTTCCTCGACGGCCTGATTGTGATCCCGCAGTTCGTGCTCCGCGAATTGCAACTGGTGGCCGATTCCGCCGACTCGCTCAAACGCAATCG
>JBEKQG010000159.1:0-7448 GCA_049519955.1 Terriglobales bacterium | reverse complement strand
TGTTGGTCGCTCCAGGCCCCGAGGTTTCGACCGCAACTCCCACCTGTCCACTGGCGCGCGCGAAGCCGTCCGCCATGTGGGTTGCGCCCTGTTCGTGGCGCACCAGCACGTGATGGATCTTGCTGTGCTTCAGCGCGTCATAGGCAGGCAGAATGGCGCCGCCGGGATAGCCAAAGACGTGCTTCACGCCTTCCCGTTCCAGGCATTCCCAAAGAATACTGGCGCCGGTCATGGTCTTGGGCTCGTGCTTCGCTTCGGTCTTCGTCTCAGTCTTCGTTTCAGTCTTCGTTTCGGCGTTTGCCTTGCCCGTGGTTGACGTGGTTTTCTGATCCGTCATAGGGACCCCCTGCTCTCGTGTCCCGTATGTTCGCAGCATAAATCCACACTGTCATCCTGAGCGAAGCGAAGGACCTATGCATTCTTCTGGCGCGAGCGAAATGCAGAGATCCTTCGCTTCGCTCAGGATGACAACCAGAATTTATGGACCACGGCACTAAAGCCCGCCAAAAAACTTCCGCATCCGCTCCAGCGCCTTGTCGAGATTCTCCATCGTGGTCGCGTACGAAATGCGGATGTGCTCGGTCGTTCCAAAGGCCTCTCCGGCGACGGTGGCAACGTGCGCCTGGTGCAGCAAGTCGTGCGCGATATCGGCGCCCGACTTCATTCCGCTCTTGCCGAAAAACGCCGAAACATTCGGATACGCATAGAACGCGCCCTCCGGCATGGTGCACTTCACGCCCGGAATCGTCCGCAGCCCGGCGACAATATGCTCGCGCAGCCGAATATATTCCGCGCGCATTTCTTCCACGCACTGCTGCGAGCCGCTCAACGCCGCGACCGCTGCCTTCTGCACAATCGACGTCGGATTCGACGTGGACTGGCTCTGCAGTTTCGTCGCCGCGCCCACGACTGCCGCGGGGCCCAGCGCGAATCCCAAGCGCCAGCCGGTCATGGCATAGGTTTTCGAAAGCGATCCGACCACCAGAAAGCGGTCGCGATATTCATTCAGCGACCCCACGGAAAAATTCTTGCCCGTGTAATTCAGATAGACGTAGCACTCGTCGGAAAGCACCCAGATGCCGCGCTCATGCGCCAGCCGCACCACCGCTGTCATGTCGTCCGGGCTCATCACCGCGCCCGAAGGGTTCGACGGCGAATTCAAAATAATCAGCTTCGTTTTCGGCGTGATCAGCCGCTCCACCATCTGCGCGGTCACGCGGAAGCCCTGCAACTCGTCGGCATGAAGCGGCACGCACTTGCCGCCGGCGTAGTTCACGATGTCCTTGAACGAGACCCAGTAGGGCACCGGCAAAATCACCTCGTCGCCGTGATCGACCAGCACCGACATGACGTTGAAGAGCGCGTGCTTGCCGCCCACCGAGGCGCACGTTTCCTCGCGCTTATAGGCCGAGCCGAAATCCGTCGTGTGGCGGCGGATGATGGCGTCCTTGAGTTCGACCGTGCCGCCCACCGCCGTGTACTTCGAGAAATTCCCCTGAATGGCCGCGATGGCCGCGTCTTTGATGTGCTGCGGCGTCGCGAAATGCGGCTCGCCGGCGGTCGCGTCGACAACGTCGATCCCCTGCTGCCGCAGCTTCTCCGCCTCGGCCACGGCGGCCAAGGTCGCGGAAGGCTCAATGCGGTTGATGCGTTCCGTCAGGCAGACGGGGTGAGTGACCGGCGGCACAACTGTGCTCATGGTTACGATCTCAAGCTTTCTTTTTTCTGGATTTACCCTTGCCCTCGGATGGGGTCTTTTCCCCGAGTTGTTCCGCATTCTCAAATTTGTGGGCCACGTCCATTTTTTCCCGCAACTTCTGCTCGACCAGTTCCGGCACCAGGCAAGCGATCGAACCGCCGAGTTGCGCGACTTCCCTCACCAGACGCGAACTCACGTACGAATACTTTTCCCCCGGCATCATGAACACCGTCTCCAGGCCCGGCTGAAGTTTGCGATTCATCAGCGCCATCTGCAGCTCGTACTCGTAGTCGCTGATGGCTCGAATGCCGCGCAGAATGGCCGTCGCCTCCACCCGCAACGCATAGTCCACTGTCAGGCCCTCGAAAGTATCCACCGAGACGTTGTCAAAGTCCGCGGTCATAGCCTCCAGCATCCGGCGGCGGTCGGCCACGCTGAACAGCGGCTCTTTCTCGGGATTCTGAAGAATGGCGACGACCAGCTCGTCAAACAGCTTGCTGCCGCGCTCGATCAGGTCGAGATGCCCATTGGTGGGAGGATCGAACGATCCGGGATAAATGGCCTTAATACGCTTCACGAAACCTCGCTGGGAAAGTCTTGATTGTATGCGGGGGCAAGCGGGGATGGCAATCGCCGGGCGATTCGGGTTGAGATATGGAGGGCCAGGCGTCCTCGCCCGGCCCTCCGCCTACTCTGTTGACGACAGCTACCGTCTAGCCGCCGGCACCTTCGTAGCTTCCGCCGCCGTCGGCATCGTGGTGACCCGTCCCTGCGTCCCAGTGGCTTGCGCCGGAGCCACGACCGGAGTTGGCGACGCCATGGCCGGGACCATCCCCAGCACTTTTCGTACTTCGGCATCCAACTTCGCCATCGTGTCCTTATTTTCTTTCAGAAATGCGCGCGCATTTTCGCGTCCCTGCCCAATGCGCTCGCCTTTGTAGCTGAACCACGAGCCCGACTTCTCCAGAATATCGTTGTTCACCGCCAGATCGAGCAAGTCGCCTTCGCGCGAAATTCCTTCGCCATAAAGGATGTCGAACTCCGCCTCGCGGAACGGCGCGGCCACTTTGTTCTTCACGATCTTGACTCGGGTGCGCGAGCCGGTGACCACGTCGCCTTCTTTGATCGCCGCAATGCGCCGGATATCGATGCGCACCGACGAATAGAACTTCAGCGCGCGCCCGCCCGTCGTGGTTTCCGGATTGCCGAACATCACGCCGATCTTCTCTCTGATCTGGTTGATGAAAATCAGGCAGGTGCGCGACTTGGCCACCGTTCCCGTCAGCTTGCGCAGCGCCTGCGACATCAGGCGCGCTTGCAATCCCATGTGGCTGTCGCCCATTTCGCCGTCGAGTTCGGCCTTGGGAACGAGCGCCGCCACCGAATCCACCACCAGCACGTCAATGGCGTTCGAGCGCACCAGCGCCTCAACAATCTCCAGCGCCTGCTCGCCGTAGTCGGGCTGCGAGACCAGCAGGTTGTCCACGTCTACGCCCAGCTTCTTAGCGTAGCCCGGATCGAGCGCATGTTCGGCATCGACGAACGCCGCCATCCCGCCAGCCTTTTGCGCCTCGGCAATCACCTGCAAGGCGATGGTCGTTTTGCCGGAAGACTCCGGGCCGAAGATCTCAACGACGCGCCCGCGCGGCACGCCGCCCACGCCCAGCGCGGCATCGAACGATATCGCGCCCGTCGAAATCACCGCGATCGGGACGATGGCTTCCTTCGACCCCAGCCGCATGATGGAACCTTTGCCAAACTGCTTTTCAATCTGCGCGAATGCCAGATCGATTGCCTTGACCCGCTCGTTGTTGCGATCTTCTAGCCTGCTGCGCTCGTCGGCCATAATGGCTGCTCCTCGTGATGAATCTGGAATCTGAGCCTACACCCGCGGGCTGGAGCGTGAAGTGTTGGCTGTCACATCGGTTTTGGTCAGTTTAGCACGAAGCGAATAAAAGGCGAAGTCAAGAATCTGTTGCCAGGGATGATTCCGGGGAGGGCAGAAGGTAAAAGTCAGAAGTCAAATTGCAGAAGTTAGAATCCTGCGGGACACTTCTTCAATTTTACTTCTGACTTCTGACTTTCCTTTTTCTTGCTAGACTTTGGGCATGCGCAAAGATGCACAAAATGACGGCAGTTCCGAGCAAGGCGCGACCATCGGCGGCCCCTCCCTCTATCTCGTCGCCACGCCCATCGGCAACCTCGAGGACATTACGCTGCGCGCCCTGCGCGTGCTCAAAGAAGTAGATCTGATCGCCTGCGAGGACACGCGCCAGACCCTGAAGCTCCTCAGCCATTACGGCATCCACACCCGCACCGTCAGCTATCACGAGCACAACGAGATGACCAAAGCCGCCGAGCTGGTCGTCGATCTCGAAGGCGGAGCCAAGATTGCTCTCGTCACCGATGCCGGCATGCCCGGCATCTCCGACCCCGGATTTCGCCTGATCGCGCTCGCCATCCGTCATCATGTTCCGGTTGTGCCGATTCCCGGAGCCTCCGCATTTCTCGCCGCGCTCGTCGCCAGCGGCCTGCCCACCGATTCTTTCCGCTTCAGCGGATTCCTCCCCGCCAAATCGGGCCAGCGCCGCAAGCTGCTCGAGAGCATCAAAGATTCTCCGCGCACCCAGGTCTTCTACGAAGCCCCGCACCGGTTGCTGGAGACGCTTTCCGACGTTTCTGAGGTCTTGGGAGAAGCTCGCCACGTAGTCGTGGCCCGCGAAGTCACGAAAATCCACGAAGAATTCCTGCGCGGTCGAGCCGGAGAGATTCTCAAACAACTCAAAGCCCGAGGGGATGTCAAAGGCGAGATTACGCTGCTAATTGCGAAGCCTGAGACCCAAGACCTGAAACCTGAGACCTCGACGGTCACCGTGGCCCAGCGCGTTCGCGAAATCATGGCCGAAGAGAAGGCCGACGAAAAAACCGCCCTGAAGAAAGTTGCGAAAGAGCGCGGGATTGGGAAGAGCGAAGCCTATCGGGAGTGGCAGCGAGACAAGTGATCCCTACTTCCCCGCCAACTCCTTCTTCACCGCCTCGCTGACCACCTTCCCATCCACCCGCATCCCGGTGGCGGCAAAGCGGGCCATGGCGGCCTTCATCACCGTCCCCATGTCTTTCATCGCGGGAGGGGGTGTCATTTCGGCAATCGCCGCTCGCACTCCGGCCACGATTTCCTCTTCGCCGGCGGCCTTGGGCAAATAGGCCTCGATCACCTTGATCTCGGCGGCTTCCTTGTCGGCCATCTCCTGCCGTCCGCCTTTGGTGAACTGCTCAACCGAATCTTTGCGCTGCTTGATCAGCGTCGAGAGCACCTGCTGCGATTCCTTGTCGTCAAGCGGCGCCATCTTTTCAATTTCTTTGTTTTTGAGCGCGCTCTTGACCATGCGCAGCGCAGAAAGCCGCTGCTCTTCGCGCGCCTTCATGGCCGCGACAATGTCCTTCTGTATCTGGTCGATTAGGGGCATGGGGGGATTATAGAACGCTACGAGCTACGAGCTTCGAGCTACGCGCAAGATGGTTGCCCGAGGCTCGCAGCTCGTCGCTCGTAGCTTGCCCGCGATTCGCCCTCGACATTCGCTTCCCGAATCCCGTCGCTTCGCATATTCTGATAATTCCCATGCTCAAGAAGAACAGACTCTTCACTCCCGGTCCGACGCCGCTGCTGCCGCAAGCGCAGACGGCGATGGCTGCCTATGGCGCGCACCATCGCACCGCCGAGTTCCGCGCTCTGTTCGCGCGCGTTCTGGCCGATGTGAAGGAATTCATCGGCACGAAGAACGATGTGCTGGTGTTGAGCTCATCGGGCACGGGCTTCATGGAAGCCTCGGTCGCGAACCTGACCTCTCCCGGCGACCGGGTGCTGGTGCTGTCCGCCGGCAAGTTCGGCGAACGCTGGACCGCGCTGGCCAAGGCGTTTGGCTGCGCTGTGGAGACGGTGCCCGCTCCCTACGGCGAAACATTTTCGCCAGATGAAGTCCGCCACAAGCTGACGCCAGAGATCCGCTGCGTTTATGTGCAAGCGACCGAAAGTTCAACCGGTGCGCGACATGACGTGGAGGCGATCGCGAAGCTGGTGCGCGCTTTACCCGATACGTTGCTCGTCGTTGACGCGATCACCGGCTTGGGCACAACGCGCCTTGATGTGGACGCCTGGGGCATCGACGTCATCATCGGCGGCTCGCAGAAGGCGTTGATGATCCCGCCCGGCCTGGCTTATGGCGCGATCAGCGAGCGGGCTTGGCAGCGCATGGAAACTACGAAGTCCCCGCGGTATTATTTCGATCTGCGCAAGGAACGACAAGCGGCGGCCAAGGCGGAGACGGCCTACACTCCCGCGACATCGCTCTTTGCCGCGCTCGGGGCGGCGTTCGATTATCTGCGTCAACTGGGCGACGGCAACCTTGCGGCGGGCCGCGACGCGCTAATAGCGAACGCAGAGTTATGTGCGGAGATGACTCGCGCCGGGGTGCAGGCGCTCGGGCTGAAATTATTCGCGCCCAGTTCTCCAGCAGCCGCGCTGACTGCCGTCGCCGCCCCGGCTGCAACAGACTCCACCGCCATTTGCAAACGCTTCCGCGACCAGTTTGGCGCGGTCGTGGCCAACGGACAAGCGGAAATGAAGGGACAGCTTTTCCGCATCGCCCACATTGGTTACTACGATTATCTGGATACGGTGGGAGTGCTGGCCGCGCTTGAACATGTAATCGGCGAAGTCACGGGGAACGCGGTCGAGTTTGGATGCGCGGTGCGGGCGGCGCAGGCGGTCTACGCCAAAGCCTTCAGTTCGCAACATAAATCCACATTGCCATGCTTGCCGTGAAAACGGCACATGTGTCCGTAGGGAATCTTTGCGGGGGTGCGGCCAGGATTCCATTGGCGCTCGATGCACATCGAGTATGTCCGGGCTCCGGCGCTCCCCGGCGGGAGAGCGTGGCGCGGCAAGCCGCGTATGTCGACGAGCAACCGGCAGAGTGGCGGAAGAAGATGACCACTACGGGAAACCGAACAATTGCGGTGTGAGCGATGTCACTGTATTCAAACTCTAAACCCTGTCACCCTGAGCGGAGGTGGCCGTTCACGAAGTGAATGGCCACCGGAGTCGAAGGGCCCCTACTCCCTCCCGTGCCTCACGAGCGAAAAACGTACTGCGTGTACATCATGGGCAGCCTGTCGGGAACTCTCTACATCGGCATGACCGGCAATCTGCACAAACGTGTCTTTGAGCACAAATTCCACCGTATCGAAGGATTCACGGACAAATATCAGGTCGAGCGTCTGTTGTACTGGGAGTCGTTCGACGATGTTCAGAAGGCGATCAACCGCGAAAAGCAGCTCAAGGGCTGGAAGCGAGCGAAGAAGATTGCGCTGGTCGAATCGCTGAATCCGCACTGGCTGGATTTGGCGCGGGAGTGGTTTCCCTGGATGACAAATTCCGGTGAGGCGAACCAGCACAAAATGTCATCCTGAGCGGAGCAATTCCGCTCGCGAGGCGAACGGAATCGCGGGGTCGAAGGACCCCTAAACTGAAAACGCCGTCGGCGAGGACGCCGGGACGCGGGTGCACAACGCGATCACCTTAGAGTGCACGGGGCATGCACGGAAGGCCGCGCAGGGTGGCGAGAACTCCCTATCGTCGTCTGATAGCGTGGAGGGGGTAGGGGTCCTTCGACTCGGCAGAACGATCCGCTTCGCGAATCGTCCTGCTACGCTCAGGATGACAGTTTAGTAGTGGGCTCAGAAAATGTGA
>JBEKQG010000158.1:0-8755 GCA_049519955.1 Terriglobales bacterium | reverse complement strand
TTCACGACGAGCGGAACGACCACGGAAACGGATACGACCAATTCGAGCGGCGTGGCTACCTCCTCGACGTTCACAGCGAATGCAACGTTCAGCACCACGGCTTACGCGGTGACGGCTGCGGTTACAGGAGTGACGACAGCAGCCAGCTTCAGCCTGACGAACACGGATGCGGCGGCATCGATCGCGGCGACGAGCGGAGGCGGCCAAACCGCGACGGTCACCACGGCGTTTGCAAATCCGCTGGTGGCGACGGTGCTGGACAGTGGTTCGAACCCGGTGGTTGGCGCGACGGTGGTATTCACGGCTCCGGCGACGGGCGGCAGCGGCACGTTCGCGAACGCAACGAATACTGAAACGGATGTGACCGACGCGAACGGCGTGGCTACCTCTTCGGCGTTAACGGCGAATGGGACGGGCGGGTCGCTTGGCGGCCCTTACAACGTAGTGGCCTCGGTTTCAGGTTTAACGGCCAACTTCAGTCTGACGAACACTGGAGGCATCTATTCGTTCTATGTGACCGGACTGGAGTCGATCAACGAACTAGCGGCGAACACCCCGAATTTCTACGCTCTCGCGGGGTCTGTGCTCATCGACGCGAGCGGCGACATAGTTGGCGGCGAGCAAGACTATAACGACGGTGTTGCAGTCACCGCTACCGACATAATCCAGCCAGCAGCTGGAGCGCTGGTGCCACTGGGTACCACACCCGGCCTGTATACACTCACCTTGACCACGACCGACGCGCTTGTGGGCGTGGCCGGCGTGGAAACCCTCGGCATCCAGTTTGTGAACACCAATCACGCGCTCATCTCTCAGTTTGATGGCACGGCGACCTCGAGTGGAAGCATGGACCTGCAGACACTGCCGAGCACGCCCAGCGGGAGTTATGCCTTCACCCTTTCTGGCGTGGACACCGGCTCTGCACCAGTTGTGTACGGAGGCGTATTCACGGTCAGTGGCACTACCCTCTCGGGTTCTTACGACGAGAATGATTTTGGAACTGTGACGTTGGGAACGGCTTTCCCCAGCGGAGTGGCGATCTCAACGCCCGATACCTACGGGCGGGGTACGGTCACCGGCACCGGTATTGGAAGCGCGCCACTGGTCTATTACATCGTTGGTCCGGAAGTTATGCGGATCATTGATGTTGGTACGGAGCCCGTGGTTAGCGGCGACTCGGCTGTCGGATCGGCGTTCGGCCAGGGCACGGGCACTTTCGACAACACATCGGTCGGAAGCTCCGTGTTTAGTGTTGGCAGCAACCCGGCCGGGGATGAGTTGGTTCTCTATGCTGCGACGGGAATGTTTGGCACGGATGGTGCCGGCAACATTACCGCGGGTGTGGCGGATGACGACGAATTGGGGGACGGCGTAGGAGTTGTGCCCGACTCCATTATCGGCGGCACCTATAGCATCCAGAGCACTGGATACGGCAGCTTGACGATCACGCCCGGAGACTTGGGCAGCGTCAGCGCTCTCGGGATCTATCTGACGGACCCGAATCTCAACCTGCTTGACCCGAACAACACAACCAACGGACTGGGCGGCGGTCTTATTGCCGACTTGGATGCGACTCTCAACGGCACAGGACTCCTGATTCCGCAATCGGATACCACAGTTGCCGACTTCACAGGCAGCTATGCCTTTGGAGCGCAGGAATACAACAACGTAACCAGATCTGGTTGGGAACTCGACTTTGTCGGGCAAGGATCGGTTGCCAGCCTTGCTTTGACCGGGACCGGACTCATCAGCGATCCGTTCTACTCCCTCACCGGGAGCGCGACGGACCCTGCGGCTACATTCGGTGGAACTGCGGTTGCCGACGGGACCAACGTTGGGCGCTTCACACTTCCGCTTGTCGTCCATCCCAGCACTGGGCGCACGTCCGATTTCACGGTAGCCATCTATCAGGCTAGCGGCGGACAGTTGTTCTGGCTGGACGAAAGCGCCAGCCATGTGTTCCTTGGATCCCTGCAGCAGCAGGGGACGCTGCCCGTGCTATCCAGCGCAAAGAAAGGCGCGGCGAAGTCCAAAGCGAAACGGAAACACTAGCGCGTGGCCCACTCTTTCGCGTTCTTTGCGAATGAGTGGGCGTGCGCGTCATCCTAAGTCTTCAGTATCCCCGCCCAGGCTCCGCTTGGGCGGGTTTTTCGTCAGCCGCGGACGCGACCCCGTTCTATTTGACTTTGGCGCGGCATGTATCCAACCCGCCGGGCGGCGGGAGTCGGCCGGCCGCCCAAATGAGGAGACCTATGCGGACAATCTCGGCTCATGGTTCGATGCTGGAGTATGTGGTTCGGCGTGGCATTTCGAGGGTCGGCCTTGGCGTTGCGATCGCTTTACTGCTGGTGTGCAGCGGGCCGTGGATTGCGCCGGGCGTGGCCCAGGGCAAGGGCTCGCCGGACCCGCGCCTGCAAAAAGCGTACCGCTTCCAGGAGGGAGGCTGGACCTATGTTCACCTGGAGGGATCGCCGTCGGAGATTGGATTTCAGCACGGGTATTTGCTGGCGGCGGAGATTGCCGACGCTTTCGAGGTCGTCAAGCTGATGGACATGCGCGAGTCGCATCGCGACTGGGCGTTCTTCCGGCAGGCGGCGAGAGAGATGCTCTGGCCGCACATCGATGGCGAATACCGGCAGGAACTGCAGGGCATTTCCGATGGGCTGAAGGCGCACGGCGTCGAACTCGATGTTTACGACGTGGTGGCGCTCAACGCCTTTGAAGAGCTGTCCGACTATTACGTGCCGTGGCTGGACAAGCGGCAGAAGGGGCCGAACGCGCCGCGCCCCAAGCCGCCGAGCAATTGTAGCGCGTTTATTGCGACAGGCAGCCAGACGAAGGACCACCAGATCGTGATCGCGCACAACAACTGGACGAGTTATGTGGCGGGCGAGCGCTGGGTCATGATTTTCGACATCGTCCCCGAGCACGGCAATCGCATGTTGATGGATGGCTTTCCTGGGGTGATCACAAGCAACGATGACTTCGGCATCAGTGCCAGCGGAATGATGATTACGGAAACGACGATCACCGGGTTCGAGGGCTGGGACCCGGAGGGCAAGCCGGAGTTCATGCGCTCGCGAAAAGCGCTGCAGTACGCCAACTCGATTGACGACTATGTGCGCATCATGAAAGAGGGAAATAATGGCGGCTACGCGAACGACTGGCTGATCGGGGACCGCAAGACGGGAGAAATCGCTTACCTCGAACTGGGGCTGAAGAATACGCCCTTGTGGCGTACCAAGGACGGCTATTTTGTCAGCGCGAATTTTGCGCGGGACCCAAAGCTGATCCGGGAGGAAACAACGTTCGATCCGAAGGATGCATCGTCATCGCCGAATGCGCGACACCTGCGGTGGGAGGAGCTGATGCGGGAGGCGAAGGGAAAGATCGACGTGGAAATGGCCGAGGAGTTTTTGTCGGACCACTTCGACACCTTCGAGAAAAAAGAACAGCCCAATGAGCGCACGTTGTGCGGCCACGCCGACGCGTCTCCGCGCGGTGTGAAGGAATGGGAGTGGGCCGCCTACAACCCGGGAGGCTCGGTCCAAGGCAAAGTCACCGACAGCAAGATGGCCGCCAGCATGAGCCTGCGGGCCCGGGCCGGACATCCTTGCGGAGCGGATTTTGTGGCCAAGGACTTTCTGGCGCGGCATCCGGAATACTCCTGGCAGGAGCCGGTGCTTCGCGACATGAAGGCGGGGCCGTGGACCACTTTCAGCGCGGGGCAGAAGTAACCACCGGCTACGTCTTTATTACCTTACCCATTAACTGCTCAAACGCCGGATACCCGTGCAGCGGCAGCAGGTCCGGGTGCATCTTCAGCCAGATGTAATTGGTGTACCCGTTCTGGATCGCCAGCGCCAGTTGGTCAACCGCTTCTTTCTTCTCGTCCAGCAAGCTGAGCACAAAGGCCGCCTCCAGGTGAAGCTGGGGCGCTTGCGCCATGGCCTGGCGCAGCATTTGCCGGGCGCGCTCAGTTTCGCCAAGGCGCGCGTAGGTAGCGGCCAGTGTCAGTTGTGTGCCCGGCTCATGCAGCGTCTTTTTCCAGTGCGTTTCCACCTCGAGGCGATAACGGGTGAAAGACGCGTGTGCTTTCTCGTGGTCTCCCATCCGGTCGTAGACAACTCCCATGTCGTAAAGCACCGAGGTTTCGCCTGGATCGACCTTTTGGATTTGCTGTAGCGTTTCGATTGCCTGCTGGTAGTGGCCTTGCGCCCGGTGGGTGTGCGCCAAGCGATAGCGGGACAGGATTCCCTGCGGATTGGCGGCTACCGCCTTTTCGAACGCGGCTTGCGCCTCTGGAAGCTCGTTCTTCGCAAAGTACGACCAGCCCAGACTGTCCTGCGCCCAAGCGTTTCCGGGATCAAGTTCCAGGACTTTCTGACACACCGGCAGAGCCGAGGCGACGTCGCCCATCTGGTAGAGGTAGGTGCCCCCCAAATTTCCGTATGCGAGAACGGATATTGGGTCAATCCGGATCGCTTCTTTGAACTCCGCCAGCGCTTCGGGCACGCGCCCCATCTGCAGGTATGTCCGGCCCAGGCTCACGTGAGAGAGGGAGTCGTCGGGGTACAACGCGAGTAAGGTCTTCAGGCATCCGATTGCCTTTCCCGGATCCCCTTCCACCGCGCGGGCATGAAACGCCAGGATGGTGTATTTCTCCCGGTCGGTAAGTCCGTCCACGTGCTTTACCGCATCGCTCAGGAGGCGTTTGCCCTCTTCACCATCAAAATGAGGCATGCCGTTCATGGCTTGTTCCACGTGCATCATACCCAGGGAAGCGCGGGCAGAAGTGAAGTTGGGATCGATGCGCAGCGCATTCTCGTAATACACCTTCGCTTCGTCCCATTGGAGCGCCACGGCCTTTTCCCTCGCGATCGAATACTGCCGCAGGGCATCCAGCGACTGCGTGGTCACCGCGCTGAGCCGCTTGCTTTGCGAAACGGTCTGCAAGGACTCGCCCAGGTCCTTGCGAATCGCCGCGGAGAGCGTGTCCACCGCATCGAGCACTTTGTCTTTGCCGTTGGCCTTCACCAACTCGGTCTTTATGTTCTTACCCGAAGCCACGTCGCGAACGCTGGCCGCTACCCGGTAGCTTTCTCCGACTCCGCTTATGCTGGGCAGGACAATCACTTTCAGCCCTTCCCGCACCGCGATCTCTTGCGCCAGCGGTTCGTCGATCCGGTCCACATCGGGCCTCTTCATGCGCTTCAGCGCCTCAGCGATGCGCAGCCGCGAGTAGATATTGGCGTAGCTCGACTGGCCCAGGCTGGTCGTAAACGCCGCCGTCAGCGACTTGTCGAATACGGGATCGCCCGTCTGGTTCTCAAAATCGCCGATCAGCACGAAATCGCGCGCCGCAAAAGCCAGGGCCGGGGTTCGGCCGGACAGCCAAACCATGCTCACCAGTGCCGCCAGGATGAATACGGCCACGACCAGCAACGCCCGGTACCGTCTTCTCATGCGCCATGTCAGCCATCCTAGCCATTGCATTGCGCCTGCCGGAGCGGCCGCGTCGCTTGGAGCCGCCAGCGCTTGCAGACCGGCCAGCAACTCACGTGCGCTCTGCTGCCGTCGCGCCGGATTCTTGTCCAGCGCCTTGCCGATCGTCGCCTCCAGCGCGAGCGACACCTTGGAGTTCACCTTCCGGGCAGGCGTTGGTTCGCGGTGAAAGATGGCGTCGACCAACTCCCCGCTCTGAGCGCCGGGGAACACACGCTTGCCGGTTGCCATCTCGTAGAGCACGGCTCCGGCGCTGTAGATGTCGCTCCGCGCATCGCAGGCCTGGCCCCGCAACTGTTCGGGTGCCATATACGGCAGCGTGCCCGCGACGGCCTGACTTTCACATAGAGACTGGGTCGATTCCGTCCCGCTGAACGGCCCCACCAGCTTCGCCAACCCGAAGTCCAGGACCTTCACCCGCCCGTCAGCCGTCACCCGCACGTTGCCCGGCTTCAGATCGCGGTGGATTACGCCCTGCTCATGCGCAGCCGCGAGCCCTTCGGCCAATTGCACGCCCAGGCGCAGGACTTCCCTCTCCGGCAGCGGTCCGGCAGCCAGCCTCTCGCTGAGTGTGATCCCGGGGATGTACTCCATGACCAGGAAGTCCACACCCCTCTGTGTATCGAAGTCGTGGATGGTGGCGACATTGGGATGGTTAAGCTGCGAAAGAATCAGAGCTTCCTTGCGGAAATGTTTTCGGGCGGATTCGTCGATGAGCGTACCGGGCGGAAGGACTTTGATGGCAACATCACGGGCGAGGTGCTCGTCACTGGCGCGATAAACTTCTCCCATGCCACCGGCGCCGATCTTCTCGACGATGCGGTAGTGGCCCAGCGTCTGGCCAACAAGCGTGTCCTGGCCGACCGAGTGGCTTGCCATGGGAAAATGCTTCCTCCCCGCGTCCTCTGAGGCAAATCGTAGGCCTCGTGCGTGCTCGCGTCAATCGCCCGCCGCACGCTCGCAGCATTCGGCAATAACCAAGCGGCCCGCCAGTGGTTATGAAGTTGTTACGAAATGGGTGGCCGCGCAAGATCAATTTCTCTAAATGATTGGCAATCACGAGGTTGGTGAGCGCGGAAGGAATCGAACCTTCAAGCTAACCTTGGGATTACTTTCCGCGTGCCCGTCAGCCGGAAGGAATGCAGCAACAGGAACCCTCGGCCTGGGATTGCCGAGCTCTTCCCTGCTCCCCTTTCAGTGCAAGTTCTCCACGGTATAAAGAACCGACGAGTACCTCGGAAACGGATACGCATAATATTTCAGATCAGGGGTCGAGCCGCGTGTCGTTGGCGCGATAAACTTCGCCCATGCCGCCCGCGCCAAGGGGAGAGAGAATTTCGTAGGGACCAAATCGGGTGCCAGCGGTCAGGGCCATGCGTGTGCGTAATTATAGCCTGCGCGGCGTATTGAGTCGGATCCGACGATCCGGGACTGGTTGTCGGCCAACCGGAAGTTACCCAGCACATCGAGCCCCTCTGACCTTGCCGATCCTTGCCGATCAATGACCGTAAACTCAGTTGTCCCGGCGGGCATACCCTTTCATCTCGCTCCGTCGCCAGGCTCCGAAGAGCGATCAAACTTGGAGTGGCGGATCCGTTTCACATCCCGGGTAGACTTCTTGTCGAAAGCGCGTGAAACGGCCCGTTGCGAACGTAAACTTGGGGTTTATGGTGCAGCCTCGAATACACTGGCGGTGTTTTTGTCGGTATCCACCGATCGGTAGCCATCTAATAGCATAAGAGCCAACAGTGTCCCGCGTCAGCGAAATTGGGACAGCCAGAATCTTATCGAAATTCGCCGCCTCAGGTGTTGTTAGCAAGTTAAAATGTCCGCTTTTTGTAGCAAGTGAAATGTCCGGTTTCGTTAATCTCCCGTAGCCGCCGAGGCGGTGGGAAAGTGGGAATCCCGCGCACTTTGCGGGATTTCCAAGCGCGGTGGAAAAGTCGGTTTTGGGACTTTTCCACGGCGCATCTTTTCCACGGCCTTGCCGGACGCCAGTTTCCGGTTGAGAATCGGACCGCCGCGCGCGTCGTATCGACCGAGCGAGTGCGGTCCATAGCTGAGGCTCAAGGTTCCGTCCAAGTGTTGGCGCGCCAGCACGGCGCAGCCCGCCAGCGTTCCGCGCCAGCGCACGGGTTCGATCGGCAAGGTCAGGTTCTGAAAGCTGACTGTGTTGTCCCGGTTCACGGTGCGCTCGAATTGCAGCGAAAAGATGCGCTCCAGATCTCGTCCGCGATAGGGCACAAAGGCGGTGCCCGGTTGCGCCGCTGCGACTTGGAAGCGGCGATTGAACTCCCGGATGTAATGCTCGCGCAGAAAGGCATTCGCCGCCTCCACCGTCCGGATCCCACGCAAGCGCAGTTCCTGCGGCAATCGGCCTTGCCAGGTGCCGAAGCTGCGTTCGCTGCGTCCCCGTGCCTGCGGTGAGTACGCCGGAATCATGCGCACTCCCAACTCGCGCAGTGCACGCCCCACCTGCGTGAGACGGTCGTGGTCCACCGCCTCTCCCGCCTTGGCCGTCAGCCAGAAATGACGGGCGCGATCGCTATACAGAGCGCAGAACACGCCCCGGCATTCGACCACTTCTTTCAGCCCCGCCAGCACCGGAACCGTCGCTTCCTCTTCCACCAACTGCGCGTAATAAATCTCGCTGTTGGCGTCGTCCATGATCACCAGCAAGTCGTACCAGCGCTCGTCTTGAAACCAGCGATGCTCGCTGCCGTCGATGTGCAGCAGCATCCCCGGCAGCGGACGCCGCGGACGCTGCTGGCGATGCACTCCGCGCTTGCGTCCCTTGGCCACCATCCCCGCCCCTTGCAGCAACCCCTTCACCCAGCTGTAGCTGATCTCGACCTGGTGCTCCTCCTGCAACTTCTCGTGAAAGTGCCGCACGTTCAGATCGAAATACTTCTCCCGGTACAGCCCCAGGACTTTCTCCACCACCGCCAACGGCACTCTCTTGGGCGACGGTTTCCCCCGTCGCCGGTCAAACAAACCCCGGAACCCGAACTCTTCATACCGTTCATGCCAGCGCCGCATCTGCCGGTCGCTGATCCCGATGATCTCGGCCGCTTGCCACCACGTGATCTTCTTGGCCATGGCTCGCAAAATCACTTCCTGTACCTTCATCGTCCGCTCCATCGCGGCCTGCGTGTAAGAGAACATGCCCTCCATGCTCTCCTACCCTCGCCGCCTGCAAAGCGGACACTTCACTTGCTATCTCAACCGGACATATCATCTGCTAACGACA
>JBEKQG010000157.1:0-7543 GCA_049519955.1 Terriglobales bacterium | reverse complement strand
CGCACCCGTTCCTCCGGCGACAAGTAACTGAATATATGGTTCTGCTGATCGTCTGCTCCTCGCATGCTTCTTCGTAACATACACGGCTGTGGATTGGGAGTAGTTTTTCAGCAGCGTGTTAGAGAGCTCGAAAAGAAGGATGACGCCGCGTTCGAATGGCTGAAAGGTCGCCGCGGTATGGTTGTGGCGCTCGACACAGAGATTCAGCAAAGAGTCGCTGAAATACTCTCCTCTCATCCGAGGTTAATTGACACTCGGCGGAATAGATCCTCTGGCGATCCCTTTGTAATTGCGCTTGCACAAGCGCGAGGGGCCAGCGTTGTCACCGGAGAGAAGCCCTCCGGTGTAATCGCAAAACCCAACATTCCCGACGTGTGTGCCGTACTTAAAATACCCTGCATCAATGTGCTCACGATGTTCCGCAACGAAGGGTGGAAGGCCTGAATGCCCTCTCGATATGCCTTAGTCAAGAAAGTCTGACATCAACCTGGTGCCGGTCGGCGGTTGACCCGCCGAAGAAAGAACCGAGAATGCCGTCTAGCCTTTTTTAAGGGCATCAGGCAACGGACATCGCAGAAGCTTTCCGGTCTCTCACCGCGACCCCGGCGTCTCAAACATCCATCACTCGCCTCACTCGTTCCCCTTCCTCAACTCCCGCTTCCACGCCAGCACCCGCGCCTTATTCCCTTCCGCCTCGGCCTCGGGAACCATTCCCTTCTTCTGATACAGGATGGAGAGGCTGGTGTGCGCCAGAATGTCGTCGGGATCGATCTCCGAGATTTGTTGGGCAACCTCTATCGCTTCGTCCAGCCGGTTGAGGTCCCCGAGCGCCCGGCTCAATCCATGCAGCGCATCGGTGAACTTCGGATCGGCTGCCACCGCCTGCCGGTACTCTTCGACCGCCGGCTCGTGGCGGCCTTCAAGAACCAGATCGAGCGCGGCGTAGTAGTGATGCTCAGCCAATTGGCGAGCGCTTGCCGAGCTGGCCGGATCGTCAGGCATACTTCTAAGGGGTCCGCTTAAGGGTGAGACTCAGCGGCGCTGCACCTTGCTTCCAAGTGCCGGTGATCTGTGAATGCTCCTCGTCCGTGGTGCCGTCATAACTCGCAGGAATGCTGCTGCTTTCGAAGTGCAGGGTGTGCGCCTTATAAGTGATGGCAGTAATCTGGATGCCCGAGGTTTCCTGGTCAGGGTAGTCGATCGTGCCACTTAGACTTCCGTCCTGCGCCGCGGAAATGTGCACCACAATGCGCTTCTTCGCCTGGGCGCCGGGATCGAGTGTTCCTTCCCAATTTCCGACGATCCCGGATCGACCCTGAGCCAGGGTGAGAGCGGGCGCAATTCCCACTGCGAGCAGCAGCGCGAAGTAGAGACGGAACGATGATGCGCGGCGCTTTTTCATGGTCGATCTCCTTAACTTATCTGACTGTCTCGTTCCGCCGAACTCAATCTCCGGCTAACGCTCGGCCGCGATCATGCCCGGACTTCTACGTAGTGTACGACGATCAGCGATGAAATCGTAGGCTAGTGGGCTGACGGCTCAGGCTTCCAGCGCAACACCGGCTTGCGCGCCGCTGCGGTCTCATCCAGACGCCCAATGCGCGTGTTGTGCGGAGCGTTGAGCACGAACTGCGGATCTTCTTCCACCTCTTCCGCAATCGACTTCATGGCTTCGATGAAAAGATCCAGTTCTTCTTTGGGCTCGCTCTCGGTCGGCTCGATCATCAGCGCGCCCGCAACGATCAGCGGAAACGCCGTCGTGTAGGGATGGAATCCGTAATCGATCAGGCGCTTCGCCAAGTCCATCGTCTTCACGCCCCTCTTAGATTGCAGCTTGTCGCTGAAGACAACTTCGTGCATCGACGGCGTCGAATACGGCAAGTCGTAAACGCCTTCGAGTTGCTTGCGGATGTAATTCGCGTTGAGCACCGCGTCTTCCGTCGTCTGCCGCAGGCCGTCGGGCCCGTTGGCGAAGATATAGGCCAGCGCGCGAATGAACATGCCGAAATTTCCGTAGAACGCGCGCACCCGCCCCACCGACTGCGGACGGTTGTATTCGAAGCCCAGCGTGCCATCCGGCTTGGTAACTACAACCGGCTTCGGCAAAAACGGCTCGAGAATTTTCTTCACCGCCACCGGCCCCGACCCTGGACCGCCTCCGCCGTGCGGCGTCGAAAAAGTCTTGTGCAGGTTCAAGTGCATGACGTCAACGCCAAAATCGCCCGGCCGCGTCTTCCCGACCAGCGCGTTCATGTTCGCGCCGTCCATGTAGAGCAATCCGCCCTTGGCATGCATAAGCTCGGCGATCTTGTGGATCTCCTGCTCGAAAACACCGAGTGTATTGGGATTCGTGACCATGAGCGCCGCAACGTCTTCATTCATCTGCGCCGCCAGCGCCGCTACGTCAACCATGCCGCGTTCGTTCGATTTCAAATTTTCGACCGCGTAACCCGCCGTGGCCGCGGTCGCCGGATTCGTTCCGTGCGCCGAGTCGGGAATGAGAATTTTCTTGCGCGCGTTGCCTTTCGACTGGTGATAAGCGCGCACCAGGAGCAATCCGGTGAGTTCGCCATGCGCGCCCGCGGCCGGTTGCAGCGTGATCGCGTCCATGCCGGTTATTTCGATCAGGCAATCGCTCAGCGTCTTGAGTATGCGCAGCGCGCCCTGAGAAATTTTCTCCGGTTGATACGGATGCGCATTGGCCAGCCCTTCGATGCGCGAGACAAATTCGTTCACGCGCGGGTTGTACTTCATGGTGCAAGAGCCAAGCGGAAACATGCCTAGATCGATGGCGTAATTCCATGTCGAGAGCCGTGTGAAGTGGCGAATAATTTCGATCTCGCTCACCTCGGGCAGATCGCCGAGGTCCTTGCGCTCCGCCTTGCCCAGCATCTTCGCCGTATCCACTTCCGGAACATCGAGCGGCGGCAACTTCCACGCCGCTTTCCCTGGCGACGACTTCTCGAAGATCAAGCCTTCGTTCTGGCTGATGTGACGCGTCGCCTTGCGGGTGATGTGTTTCGTCGTCATCGCCCCACCTCCTGCTCGACTTCCTTCATGCTTCGCTCCGACCGCTCGCTCTCCGCTACCAGCCCGACTGCCGTATCGATCATGGATCGCGTGGTCAATTCCGTGCAGCACCACAGCGCCGCGTGGCCCAGCTCGGGATAAAACTTCTTCAGCGGCAGACCGCCGACGATCTTGTGTCCCAGTAGCCGCGAGTTGATGGCGTAAGGATCTTCGCCGGTCTCGACCACGAACTCGTTGAATCGTGGCGCGCCCGCGAACAGCACTTTGGCATGTTTGCTGAATTGCTCGGCGGCGTACGCAGCCTTTGCCAGGTTCTGCTTTGCCAGCTCCTTCAGCCCAACTTTGCCGTAAACGGTCATGAAGATATTCACCATCAGCGCGACCAGCGCCTGGTTGGTGCAGATATTCGAAGTCGCTTTCTCGCGCCGTATGTGTTGCTCGCGCGTCGCCAGCGTCAGCACGAATCCGCGCTTGCCGTTCTTGTCCACGGTCTGACCGGCGAGACGCCCCGGCAATTGGCGAACGAATCTCTCTTTGGTCGCGAGCACGCCGCAGTAGGGACCGCCGAATCCGAGCGGCACTCCGAACGACTGCGCCTCCATGGCCACAATGTCGGCCGTGCGCGGCGGCTCGACAATGCCGAGCGACGCCGCTTCGGCAATCGAGACAACCAGCAGCGCTCCGCGTTTATGTGCGATTTCGGCGATGGCTTCGACGTCTTCAATCGTCCCAAAGAAATTCGGCGACTGGATCAGGACGCAGGCAGTATCGTCGCCCACAGCTTTTTCGAGTTCCTTCAGGTCGATCGTTCCCGAGCCGGTGAACGAAACCGTTTTCAGCGGAATCGCCTGGTGTGTCGCGTAGGTGCCGAGCACTTCGCGATATTCGGGATGCAGGCTGCGCGCGACCACCGCCGAATGCTTTCCGGTAACGCGCACCGCCATCATCACGGCTTCGGCCGCCCCCGTCGAGCCGTCATACATCGAGGCATTCGCCACATCCATGCCGGTGAGTTCGGAGATCATCGTCTGGAATTCGAAGATGGCCTGCAGCGTTCCCTGCGCGAATTCCGCCTGGTACGGCGTGTAGGACGTGAGGAATTCGCCGCGTTGCACCAGCGCGTCAATGACCACCGGCCGGTAATGAGAGTAGGCTCCGGCGCCGAGAAAACTGGTGTAACCTTCGCCATTTTCCTTGGCCCGATGCTTGAACCAGTCCACGATTTCCGACTCGGCCATTTGACGGGGCACGGCAAGATCGCGCGCCAGGCGAAACCCGGCTGGAATCGGCGCGAACAGATCGTCTACAGAGTGGACCCCGACCGCCTTCAACATGGCGGCGCGGTCCGCGGGAGAGTTAGGCAGATATCTCATAGTCATTGCATGATTGAGGCATTGAGTCATTGAATGATTGAGGCATCAAAGCATTGAATCAATGACTCAGTGATTCAATGCCTCAATGATTTTCAGTGTCCCGCTTCTTCGCTAACAAACTTTTCGTAGTCCGCCGCCGAAAGCAGTCCATTCAGCTCAGCCGGGTCCTTCAGCTTGATCTTGACCATCCAGGAGCCGTGGGCATCCTTGTTCACGCTCTCCGGAGCGATGGCCAGATCCTCATTCGCGGCCGTCACCGTCCCCGACGCCGGAGCGTACAAATCGGAGACGGCCTTCACCGACTCGACTGTGCCGAAGGGCTTGCCGGTCGTGATCTCCGCCCCTACCTTGGGCAGATCGACGAACACTATGTCGCCGAGCGACTCCTGGGCGTGGTGCGTGATGCCGATCGTTCCATCGGCGGTGATCCACTCATGTTCTCTCGTGTATTTGCGGTCGGTTGGGTAGGACATTGGCTTCTTGCTCCTTAGCTCCTGGCTGCTGGCTTTTCGCTATTCGCTTTTCGCTGCTCTTTTCGGACGCTTATAAAACGGCGTCGGTACGACTTGCGCTTTCACGCCCTGTCCGCGGACTTCGACCTTGACCGTCGTGCCCACCGCGGCCAGCGCGGGCGGAACGTAGGCCAGCGCAATATTTTTTTTCAAGAACGGCGCCGGAGAACCGCTGGTGACGTAGCCAATCTCGCGTCCCGCCTCATCCAGAACCTTGTATCCGTCGCGGGCGATGCCGCGGTCGATCATCTCAAGGCCGACCAGTGTTCTCTTCACTCCCTCGGCTTTCGCCTTCTCCAACGCCGATCGCCCAATGAAGTCGGGCTTCTCCATCTTGCAGAAACGATCCAGCCCCGCTTCCCACACGTTGATCGTGTCCGAGATTTCGTGCCCGTAGAGCGGCAGCCTGCCTTCGAGCCGCAGCGTGTTGCGCGCGCCCAATCCGCAGGGAACAACGCCAGACTCTTTTCCAGCCGCCAGAATCTCATGCCAGACGCGCGCGCTGGTCGTCTCGTCCGCGGGGATATAGATCTCGAACCCGTCTTCGGCCGTATAACCCGTGCGGCCCATCAAGATGTTCTTCAGGCCGCAAACCGTGCCGCGCGTCACCCAGTAGAACTTCACGGTGCTCAGGTCGGCGTCGGTCAATTTCTGCAGCACGTCCACGCCCTTCGGCCCCTGGATGGCAATCTGCGTGAAGTCGTCGGAGAGATGCTCGACCGCGCAGTCGAACTGGCGCGTGTTGTCGCGCACCCAATTGAAGTCCTTCTCGCGCGTGCCCGCGTTGATCACGAGCAGGTATTCGTCCTCGCCGAGGCGGTGGACGATCACGTCATCAACGAAAGTGCCTTGCGGATAGAGCAGCGCCGAATATTGCGCCTGCCCAATCGCCAGGCGCGATGCGTCATTCATCGAGACATGCTGCACGGCGCCGAGCGCTTCACGCCCGGCCAGGCGGATGTCCCCCATGTGGCTGACGTCAAAAATTCCGACGCCCGTGCGCACCGCCATGTGCTCGGCGACAATGCCGCCCCCGATTGACGCGGGATATTCGACCGGCATGTCCCAGCCGTTAAACTCGACCATTTTGGCGCCCATCTGGCGATGGACGGCATTCAACGCTGTCTTACGAACCACGGGAGTAGTGCCTTCCACAACGGACACGAAGACCTCGGTCGGACATTGTTTAGACAGCGTTCAGACAGCGGCTGGACTGCCGGAATCTCGAACTGATTACGTTAACACCAGACGCAAAGGGCGGCAAATTGGTCAGGGGTCAGGTCCCGGGTCGCAGATCACAGGAAAAGCCAAATCGCAAGGAAGACACGAAAGCACGGATTGCTCTTCCTGAGACCTGACACCTAAAACCTGGGACCTGCTCTGTGACTTTGGTTACGTTCCTTCCCTGCATCCGTCGAACTAGACTCGATCCATGTCCTCGACACCCGGCATGAGCCGCATCGTTTGCGCCCAATGCGAACAGCCTGAAGCGCGTTGCTGGTGCGAAAAATACTGCGTGCTCTGCCAGTCCCAGCTCGAAGTGCGCCTATGCACCGATGGCTTGATGTATTGTGAAGCCTGCCGCACGGCCTGCGAGTACAAAACAGCCGACTGAAACACTGCCCTCCCGACGAAATGTTATCCTGTGGTCAGTGTCCCTCCGCAAGGGATGGATGCTTGCAGTCAAGGAGGATATCGCGTCATGGCAACAACAAGTAATACCCCGACAGTAGACGTCAAGGCGGCGGTCCGGATTGCCGCTGCATATTTCGATCAACTGATTCAACGACACTATTCTGATCTTGCCGTCGAGGAGGTCGAAAAAACCGATGATGACAGGTTTTGGCTTGTCACTATCGGATACAACGTGGTTTCGACGGATCGGTCGCCTCTAGCAGCCTTTCAAGACAAACTGACCAGCAGAGAATACAAAATTATTAAAGTTGACTCTCAGAGCGGGGAAGCCTTATCCATGAAGGTCAGGAAATCGTTTTGACGACCACGGACTATCTGATCGAAAAGCACCGTGGCGGAGCCGTGCTGGTCGACTCCAACCTGTTACTTTTGTTCTTTATTGGCCAATTCCAGCGTGGCCTCATCGCAAATTTTAAGAGGCTGAATACTTTCGCGCCGGAGGATTATGACACCCTAGCAACAGTCCTAAAACAGTTCGGCAAGATTATTACGACGCCCAACATCATCACCGAAGTCAGCAATTTGTCAGGCGTGCTTCAGGACAAAACCAAGGCCGCATACTACAGCAGTTTTGCTTTAAGCCTTACCCTCCTGGATGAAAAATACGTCCAAAGCACGGAAATTGCCCGCGCGCCAGGGTTTTGTATGTTTGGTATTACGGATTCCGCGATTTCGTTGATCGCCAAACGTGGCATTCTCGTAATGACCGATGACCTCAGCCTCTATCAGTTTATGTTAGGTTATGGGATCGACGCTCTAAACTTTAATCACGTCCGATCTTGGTACAGTTCGTAAATCGCAAAACCGGCCATCCTCAAATCACCACCGCTTCCTTGTACTCCCCATACACCTTTCGCATGGCGTCTGAAATTTCGCCTACGGTTCCATACGCCTCGACTGCGGCCAGAATTCGAGGCATCAGATTCTCCCCCG
>JBEKQG010000156.1:0-7957 GCA_049519955.1 Terriglobales bacterium | reverse complement strand
CGGCCATCGCGGCCGATCAGGAATGCGATCGGCAATCCGAGCACTCCTCCGTAAAGCTCGCCCGTCTTCGCGGTGCCCATGGCCACGGGATAGTTCATTTTGAAGCGCTGGTAAAAGTCGCGCACCGGTTCCGGGCCGTCATCCATGGAAACGCCGATAATCTGCAGGCCCTGGCCGCCGTACTTGTTCTGCAGTTCGACAAAATGTGGAATCTCATCCCGGCAGGGATCGCACCATGTCGCCCAGAAGTCCAGCAGGACGACTTTGCCTCGATAGGATGAAAGGTTGATCTGCTGTCCGGTCAAGAGGGGAAGCGAGAAATCTGGCGCCAGGGATTGTCGATGCCTGGGCCCCTTATGCCCGCGGGCGCGCCATGATGGCGAATCGCGACATACGATCCCGCCAGGACGGCGATTAGTGCGAGAGCGCGGAGAATTCTCTTCTTCAATATGCCGACCCCAGTTGGGAAGCGTTCAGTTCCCTAGTCTCCCTTGGCAACCGGGTAGCCTTTCTCGACCCAGTCCATTCCGAAGTTGCCTGGAATGTAGAGCACCTTCACGTTGGTAAAGCCCATCGCGAGCAGCGCATCGTCGGCAGGCTTGACGTTGGGGCAGTGGCTCCACGGGCAACAGCCGCAATAAAGAACGATGAACTTCTTACGAGGCAGAGGTTCGACGCGCTTGCGCAAGGCCTGCAGGCCGCTTTCGCTGGAGGCTGGGCCAATGTATTCCGAGCCGGGAATGTGCGCTTGCGTGTAGAGGACGTGGGAGCCCACTTGAATCAGCAGCGGTTTTTCACCCTTCGCAGACTGAAGGATCTTGACCAATTCGTCGGGGCTGATCAAGCGTGAGGATGGAATGAGGCTTGCCTGATACGCGAGAAGCGCGGACGTCAGTGTAATTGCGACGGCTCCCAAGATGAGGAGCATCTTGCCAAACTTGAGAGAAAGAGTCATTTGAGCCCTCTCGGCATTATCAATTCCTGGCCGTTTCATGCGCAAGCAGCTAGACGCGCTCGTCAGCCACCGCCGGACCGGCGAATTTTTCTTGTAACAAAGTGCGTCCCGCTGCATTTATTCGTGTGCCTAGTGGACAGGGGCAGCAGGAGAAAATCATGATCACAGCGAAAGTCGCACTGGCTCAACCGCTTAAGCAAGAGCGCCAATTTGTGGCCAAGACGGGAAGCGGGCATAACTTTCTGCTGGACGACACGGCTGGCGACACGGGGCCGAAGCCAGTCGAATTGGTGGCCGCCGGATTGGCCGGGTGTACGGCGTTCGACGTGATCACTATTCTCCGCCAGAAATACCGGCAGAAAGTCACGGGCTACGAAGTGCGGGTCGAGGCCGATCAGTCCGAGCGCCCGCCGCAGGTGTTTACGGTGGTGAGAATTCACCATGCGGTGACCGGCTTTGAAATTGACGCGGCGGCGGTGGAGGAAGCAATTCGTCTCTCCGAGGAAAAATACTGCTCGGTGGGGGCCATGGTACAAAAGACCGCCAGTTTTCATACAACGTACGAGATTGTCGAAGACAAGACCGAGTGGATGAAGTCGGCTCAGGCTGCGGGAGTACAGGGTTGAAGACTCTTTTCACAGCGATTCTGAGCGCCGCCATGGTGTGCCTGCCGTTGGCGACGGCTTCGGCACAGCAAGAGCAGCCGGTGTCTCTCACATTGCAGCAGGCGGTGAACATCGCGCTGGAGAAGAATCCGCTGCGTAAGGCGGCGCTGGCAGACACAAAGGCGGCTGCCGCGGATGTCCGTGAAGCGCGGTCGTTGCTCATGCCCCGCTTGAGCTTTTCCGAAACCGCGACGCGCGGCAACGACCCGGTTTATGTGTTCGGCAGTGAATTGCGGCAACGACGATTTACGGAAGCCGATTTCACGCTCAACAAGCTGAATAGCCCTCTGCCTTACGGCGACTTCACCACGCGTTTTGGAGGAAGCTGGAACCTCTTCGATTCGTTTGCCAGTTGGCACGGCATCGAACGGTCAAAGAAGATGAGCGAGGCTGCCGGGCACCAGTTGGACCGCACCCAGCAGGAGATCGTGTTCCGCGTCGTCAGCGCCTACTACCAGGTTCTGCTGGCGACAAAGCAACTGGAAGTCGCGGAGCAGGCGGTGAAAACGGCGCAATCCATTATGGACCGCAGTCAGGCGAGGTTTGACAGCGGGTTGGCGGTGCAGTCCGACCTGCTGACCGCGAAAGTTCGCATGGCGGCGCGGCAGCAGGAAGTAATTCGAGCGAGAGACAATCTGGCAATGGCGCGAGCGGAGCTCAACACTGCCATGGGCATTGCGCTGGACGCTCCGGCCCAGCCGTCCGAGGCGCTGGCGGAACGTGCGCTGCCGGTCCCCGATCTTCAGGAAGTGGAGAAACAAGCGCTCGCGAATCGGCCGGACTTGAAGCGCGTGCAATCGGAGGAAGCCGCCCAGAGGCAGAGTGTGGCGATGGCGAAGTCGGCATTCGGCCCGCGAGTGAACGCCTTTGCGGGTTGGGAGATGGACAACCCCACGTTTGTGGCGGGCGGTGGGGGCAATAACTGGATGGGCGGGATCGAAGTGCAGTTTGACATTTTTCAGGGTGGAGCGAAACGGGCGGAACTCTCGCGGCAGCGGGCCTTCGAGGAAAAAGCAGTGGCCATGAAGCAGGTGGCCAGCGACGGAGTACGCCTTGACGTCCGCCACGCTTATTACAGCCTGGACTCCGCCCAGCAGGAGGTAGAGGTTGCGCGGGCTGCCATCGCCCAGGCACAAGAGAGTCTGCGCATCAACCAGGACCGATACGATAGCGGACTGACCACTATCGCCGATCTATTGGGCGCCGAAGAAGCGACGCGCCGCAGCCAAACCGATTACTGGGAAGCTGTGTATCGCTTCCACACCAGCTACGCGGACCTGGAGTTGGCGAGCGGCAGCTTGAACCCGCAATCTCCCGTGGTGATGCCATGAACCGTATGAATGCAGGACTAAAGCTGTCGTCCTTATTGCTGGCCTCGATGCTGCCAGCGTTAATTGGCGGCCTCGGCGGGTGTTCCTCAGATCGGCAGCACGCCACTCCGGCGCCAGAAACCGTGCGGAACACGTCCGTGGTTACGCTACGACCGGCCAACGTTCCCGATCTTGTGGAAGCCGTGGGAACGGTGCGTGCCGCGCAATCGAGCGATCTTGCGAGTCAGATGATTGGGAACATAGTCGAAGTTCGCGTTCACGAAGGGGACCGCGTACAGCGAGGTCAAGTGCTTGCCGTAATCGACGGTTCGCAACCGCGGGCGGCGGCAGAGCGAGCGACGGCAGTCGGCATCGCTGCCCAGCAGCAACTGGTCGCGGCGGATTCGGACTTGGCGCTGGCGGAATCGACGTTGAAGCGCTACCAGAACCTTTACGAAAAGAAATCGGTCAGTCCGCAGGAGTACGACGAGGTGAAAGCTCGTGAGCAGGCGGCCCGCGCGCGTCGCGACATGGCGCAAGCAGGCCAGGCGCAAGCGAAGGCGGCGTTGACCGAAGCCCGCACGTCTCTGGATTACACGCGAATTCGAGCGCCGTTCGACGGGGTGGTGACGGAGAAGAAAGCCGACACCGGAACGCTGGCTTCGCCCGGCATGACGATCTTCACCGTCGAGGACGTGCGCCGCTATCGACTGGAAGCCACTGTCAATGAGAACGATCTGCGGTATGTGAGAACCGGGGAAGAGGTTTCGGTCGTAATCGACGCCCTCGACAACGCGGGTCTCGCGGGTAAGGTCGCACAGATTGTGCCGGCGCGGATTCCGCGAGCCGCAGTTTTCTGGTGAAGATCGACTTGCCTATGGATGCGCGGCTGCGATCAGGCCTCTTCGGGCGGGCGCAGTTTTCCCGAGGCGAAAGGCAGGCGTTGATGATTCCGCGTTCGGCAGTGGTCGAGCGAGGGCAATTGCAAGGTGTTTTTGTGCTCGACCCGAACAATGTTGCGAGCCTGCGCTACGTCACTGTGGGAAAGTTCTCGGGGACTCAGATCGAAGTGCTGGCGGGCCTCCAGAGCGGAGAACGTTTCGTGGCCAAGCCGGGTGAACTCGATTTCAACGGCAAGCGCGTCGAGGCTGAATAATGGCTGACAACGAATCCAAGGCGGCGATTCAACCTCCACAACAAATGCGTCTGGCGGGTCGCATCGCTCACGCCTTCATCGAATCGAAACTGACGCCGCTGGTGATTGTTGCGGCGCTGCTTTTGGGCGCCTTCAGCATTCTGAAAACTCCGCGCGAAGAAGAGCCGCAGATCGTTGTGCCCATGCTCGACGTCTTCGTACAAATGCCGGGCGCTTCGTCGGAAGAAGTGGCCCAGCGTGTCAGCCTTCCGATGGAAAAATTGCTGCGCGAAGTGCCGGGCGTTGAATACATCTACTCCATCAGCCATCCCGGCGTGAGCATGTTGGTTGTGCGTTTCTACGTTGGCACCAAGGAAGAAGACGCGATCATACAGACTTACAACAAGCTCTACTCCAACTTCGATCGCATTCCACCCGGAGTCTCGCAACCGATCATCAAGATTCGCTCGATTGACGACGTGCCGATCATGGCGCTGACGTTGTGGGGAAAGGACTATGACTCCTACCGTCTGCGGCGAATCGCGGGCGAGTTAGAGAACTCACTCAAACAGCTCGACGATGTTTCCGAAACCAAGATCATCGGCGGACAGCCCCGGCAAGTACGAGTAGTGCTCGACACCGAACGGCTCGCGGCATACGGCCTTACGCCGGGAGCGATTGTAGGACAATTTCAGACCGCGAACAGCCGAGCCCTGGCGGGCAGTTTCGCGCGCGACAATCGCGAGTTTCAGGTAGAGGCCGGCACTTTCTTCACGAGCGTCGAAGACCTGCGCCAGGTCGTGGTCGGAGTGCACGCCGGTCGTCCCGTCTACTTGCGCGACGTGGCGGAGAAGTTGGAAGACGGCCCTGCCGAGCCGGATACCTACGTCCTGTTTGCCAACGCTCGCGGTGGTACGGGACAGACTGCGGGCGCGCAATATCCCGCCGTGACCATAACGCTTGCCAAGCGGAAAGGCACGAACGCCACCGACATTTCCGAGCGCGTGCTCGACAAGGTCAATGCGCTGCGTGGTTATGTGCTTCCCAGCGACCTCAACATCACGGTCACGCGCAACTATGGCGAGACGGCGAAAGATAAATCAGACGAACTTCTGAAGCACTTGTTGATCGCGACATTGTCGGTCACCTTGCTGATTGCGCTGGCGCTGGGTTGGCGTGAGTCGGGAGTCGTGTTGCTGGCCGTGCCAGTCACGCTGGCCCTGACGCTCACCGTTTTCTATTTGTATGGCTACACGCTGAACCGGGTCACGCTATTCGCGCTGATCTTCTCGATTGGCATTCTCGTGGACGACGCCATTGTTGTGGTGGAGAACATTGTGCGCCATTTTCGCCTGCCGGGGAGTCGAAGCCGGTCCTTGTCAGAAATCGCGGTCGAAGCGGTGGATGAAGTCGGCAACCCCACCATCCTCGCCACCTTCGCCGTCATTGGGGCCATCCTGCCCATGGCCTTTGTGCGCGGCTTGATGGGGCCGTACATGCGTCCGATCCCGGTGGGCGCATCGGCTGCGATGTTGTTTTCGCTGATGGTGGCCTTCGTGGTTTCGCCGTGGGCGGCGTTGAGGCTTTTGCGGAAATATGCCGGCGGGAGCGGCCATTCCGGGCATGAAACCGAAGGCTGGACCACGCGTCTGTATCGCCGGACGATGAACCCGCTCATCCTCAATGCGCGCCGCCGCCGGATGTTTCTCGGCGGGGTTGTGCTTCTGCTGCTCGCGGCCATCGCTTTTGTCCCGCTGAAGTGGGTGCGCGTGAAGATGCTTCCCTTCGACAACAAGAGCGAGTTTCAGGTCATGATTGATATGCCCGACGGCACGCCGCTGGAACAGACAACTCGCGTAGCGCAGGCATTGGGGCAGTATCTCGGCACGCAGTCCGAGGTCGTCAACTATCAGATCTATGCGGGGACTTCCGGCCCCTACAACTTCAACGGGCTGGTGCGGCACTATTTTTTGCGGAACCAGCCCAATCAGGCCGACATTCAGGTGAATCTGCTTTCGCGGCACGACCGCAAGGCGCAGAGCCACGAGATCGCGCGGCGCTTGCGGCCGGAGTTGGACAAGATTGCGGCGCCTTTCGGAGCCCGCATCAAAGTCGCCGAAGTTCCACCGGGTCCGCCGGTGCTGCAAACTTTGGTCGCCGAAGTGTACGGGCCCGATTACAAAGGCCAAATCGAATTGGCGGCGCAGATCAAGAAAATTTTCCAGCAGACACCGGGTGTCGTGGACGTGGATTGGTATGTCGAGGATCCGCAGATCAAGTACGACATGAAGGTGGATCTCGACAAGGCGGCCCTCCACGGCATCACGCCCGTCGATGTGACGAAGGCGCTTGAGGTGGGACTCGGCGGCGCCAACGCTGGCTTGCTGCACGATGCCCACTCCCGCGAAGACATCCCCATCGAAGTGCGGCTGGCGCGCCCGGATCGCTCCGGAATCGAGGACCTTGGCAACCTGAAGCTGCCGACTCCGTCTGGCCGACAAATCGCCATGCAAGAAGTAACGAATCTGCAGCAGACCACCATCGACACCAGCGTCTACCGCAAGAATCTGCAGCCGGTGGTTTATGTTACCGGAGACGTTGCGGGCGGCGAAGAAAGTCCTGTTTACGCCATCATGAAGATGAGCGATGCCATCGACAAAATCAAATTGCCCGATGGCTACGGCGTCAAGCAGTACAAGGGCACAACCCTGCCGGAGCGCACCGACCGCTTCTCCATGAAGTGGGATGGCGAGTGGCATATCACGGTGGAAGTTTTCCGCGATCTCGGGCTGGCGTTTGCCGCAGTCCTCGTCCTCATCTATGTGCTGGTCGTCGGCTGGTTCCGATCGTTCGTCACGCCGCTGGTCATCATGGCGCCGATACCGCTGACGCTGGTTGGCATCCTTCCGGCGCACGCGCTGATGGGCGCTTTCTTTACCGCGACCTCGATGATCGGCTTCATCGCCGGAGCCGGGATCATCGTGCGCAATTCCATTATTCTCGTCGACTTCATTGAATTGCGCCGCTCGCAAGGAATGTCGCTGGAGGATGCCGTTGTGGATGCGGGTGCGGTGCGCTTCCGGCCAATGCTGCTTACGGCTGCTGCGGTCGTGGTGGGCGCGAGTGTGATCCTCTTCGATCCGATTTTCCAGGGCTTGGCCTTGTCGCTGATGGCAGGCGAAGTGGCGTCCACCGTTCTGTCGCGTATGGCAGTGCCAGTGCTTTACTACCTGTCTCAGAGGGGACACTCGCTTCCACCGGGACATCCGCATTCGCCGGAAAATGTCGCTCAATGTGAAACGCCGTAGTGTGAAACTGCGGGCGACGGACTGTAATTCTGAAGGAGAACTGCTATGACCGTAGAACGGGCACTTCGTTTGATCGCCGGCAGCTTTATTCTGTTGTCCCTGGTGCTTGGGCGCTACGTAAGTCCCTACTGGTATCTTTTCACGGCCTTTGTGGGTCTGAACCTGTTTCAGTCGGGATTCACGAACTGGTGCCCGATGATGACCTTCCTGCGTAGACTAGGAGTCGGCAGATAGGGAGAGCGTGAACACGGCCAATGTAGCCAAAAACAGTGACTCAGGCGCTGGCAGGCGTCGCGTAGATTTCGCCCTCCGCCCAATATCCTTGGTCCCTCGCTGGAAGAGCTGTCTGCCTAAAGCTAGCGAGCTCCGACCGCTATCAAGGGAACAGTCCGTAATTTCAAATCTTCCAATAACTTATCGATGCTGTAACTGTCGACTGTCAGCCAAGGACAAGTGTCTGGTTTCCACCGATCGTCAGAGGAAGCCGCCAATTGTGTTTCGACGAATGTCCTGACCGCGTCTTCGTCGGAGAACCCTAAGGCCTCCAGTTGGCTGTGCGCAACGGAAGTTACAGCGACCTCGAC
>JBEKQG010000155.1:0-7682 GCA_049519955.1 Terriglobales bacterium | reverse complement strand
TGTTCATGTGGCACTATCGGATTGGGCTATGCTGATTAAAAAGCCAGAGGCCATTCCGTCCTCTGAAATTACTCCTAAAGCGGCTTATCTGAACCGGCGCAACTTCCTTGCCGGCGCAGCCCTCGCCGGAGCCGCCGCCGCGACTGGCGTCGCCTTCCGCGATCTCATTGCGCCCCCGCTCACCGCACTTGCCAACTCCAAGATTGACGGCATCCAGAAAAGTCCTTTTAGCACCACGGAAAAGCAAACGCCTTACAAGGATGTCACCAACTACAACAATTTCTACGAGTTCTCCACCGACAAATACGAGCCTGCCGCCCTCGCCAAGAATTTCCAGTCCCGTCCCTGGACCGTGACCATCGACGGCGAGGTCAAGAAGAAGCAGGTGCTCGACGTCGACGCGATCATAAAACTTGCCGCCCCGGAAGAGCGCATCTACCGCCATCGCTGCGTCGAGGGCTGGTTCATCGTCGTACCCTGGATCGGATTTTCCCTGAGCGAACTCATCAAGCGCGCCGACCCCCTGCCCAAAGCGAAGTTCGTCGAGTTCACCACCCTCTACGATCCCAAACAAATGCCCGGCCAGCGCACCAGCGTATTGCAGTGGCCCTACGTCGAGGGCCTCCGCATGGATGAAGCCATGCACCCACTCGCCCTGCTCTGTTTCGGCTTATACGGCGAGACCCTGCCCAATCAAGACGGCGCTCCGCTCCGCATCGTCATCCCCTGGAAGTACGGCTTCAAGAGCGCCAAATCCATCGTCCGCATCCGCTTCACCAGCGGCCAGCCCTATAACACCTGGCAACAAAGCGCGCCCAGGGAATACGGTTTCTATTCGAATGTGAATCCCAACGTCGATCATCCGCGCTGGAGCCAGGCCAAAGAACGCCGTCTCGGCGAGTTCCTCAAACGCCCCACCCTGATGTTCAACGGATACGACCAAGTGGCCAGCCTATATTCCGGGATGGACCTCAAGAAAAACTTTTGACGAGCATTGCAGAAGTCGGAAGTAAGTTTGCAGAAGTAAAATCAAATGGCCGAAAGGTTCTACTTCTGCAATCTTACTTTTGACTTCTGCATTCCTATGAACCGCCTCCGCCTCACAAAACTCGCCCTCTTCCTCGCCGCGCTCATCCCGCTGGCGCGCCTCGTCTGGAAGTATTTTCACGACGCCTTGGGCGCCAACCCCATCGAGGTCATCACGCACTCGACTGGCGACTGGACGCTGAGATTTATTCTCATCACGCTCTCGATCACGCCCCTCCGCCGCATCACTCGCCAATACTGGCTGATCGGCGTCCGCCGCATGATCGGCCTGTTCGCGTTCTTCTACGGAACGCTACATTTCCTGACTTACATCTGGCTCGATAAGTTCTTCGACGTTCACGAGATGTTGAAAGACGTGGCCAAGCGGCGATTCATCACCGTGGGGTTCTCCGCTTTCGTCCTTCTGATTCCGCTGGCCGTAACTTCGACCCAGGGATGGATTCGCCGCCTCGGCGGCAAAAACTGGCAGCGTCTGCACCGCCTCATCTATCTCACCGGAATCCTGGCAGTGGTTCACTACGCATGGCTGGTGAAGGCCGACCTCCGCAAGCCCATCGAGTACGCCGTCGTGCTCGCCATCCTGCTCGCCTACCGCGTCGGAATCTGGCTCTCCGCGAAAGCTTCCGCCCAACGCCAGCAGCCCGCCATTCCAGCCCCAACCCGGAGCCGGACCTAAGTCGTGTAGAGACGGAGCTTGCCCCGTCTCCGTCGAGGACGGCTTCCCGCCATTTTTTTCACCGAAACTTTATTCTAAAATCCGGGTTAGCGCATCTTAAGAACAGAACACAGGAGTGTCCCATGAATCCCCTTGCCTCCACCAAGTGTGCCGGACGCCTGCTCTTGGCTCTGGCGGCGATCGCCAGCATCCTTTTGATGGCCGGCTGCGGCTCCAGCAGCAGCGTTACGCCGGTCAACCCCGTCGGCTTCACCAACGGCAGCCTGAAAGGCACCTACGTTTTTTCCGTGCAAGGCGCCGACGCCAGTGGATATCCCTTGGCTTTGGCGGGAACTCTCGTGGCTGACGGAAACACGGGCATCACGGGAGGCACCATGGACGTCATCGACCCATTTTTCGATACCTCCCCGAATACTCCACCGTCGCCTGCCGCCCAGCCGATTACCCCTGGCTCCTATGCTGTCGGCGCCGACGGCCGCGGCCAGATCTCCCTTACGACTGCGGCCTATGGAACCTATATCTTGGATTTTGTCCTGACCTCGCCTTCTCAAGGCCTGGTCAGCGAATTCGACGCCAACGGCAATGGCAGTGGCACCATCGACTTGCAGACCGCAGTCACCAGTCTGAGTCAGCTCGCACAGCCCTATGCCTTCAGCCTTGCCGGTAGTGACTCGGGCCTTTTTCCCTTCGCCACGACCGGGGCGTTCACGCTCAACTCCAGCGGCGCCTCCACCGCGGGCGTCGAGGACTTCAATGACAACGCTGTCCCCATTAACCAAGGGAGCCTCACCGCCGCCGCGACCGTGGGCTCAGGAACCGGTCCTGGAACCATCACACTTACGTCCAACTTCGGCCCACTCCTCTTTGACTACTACCCGACTGACGCCACCCACTTCAAGCTCATCGAAACCGACTACGATTACGCGTACCTTGCCGGCGATGTCTTCACCCAGGTCGCCGCTTCCATTCCCACAGGCCCAATGGTGTTCACCATGGCGGGCGGCACTACCGCCAGCGGTCCCGTCGCGGACGGCGGCCTGATGACCTCCGACGGAACCGGCAACTTTTCTGGCGGCCTTGAGGACGCCAACAATGACGGCGATGTTCCGCCGCAACTGTCATTCACTGGCGCCCTTGACGCGGCCGCGAGCGGACCCACCGGCGGCCGGGTTTTTGTTAATCTCAGCGGCAGCTTCTTTCCCGCCACGAACTGGGTGATCTATCCTTCCAGCGGCGGACTTCTGATGCTGGAAGCGGATCATGCAAACGTCACCAGCGGCGCCGGTTATGCTCAGCAGACCGGTGCGACCCTCGCGGCCTCGCAAAACTTCGGACTGAATCTGTCCGCGATCGACCTCGGGAACGGATCCGGCATTTACGAAGAGGATGACATCGCCCAGTTCCTCACAACCGGCAGCGGTTTCAGCGGAGCTGTCGACATCAACGATGGCGGTGAAACATACTTCGGCCAGTCCCTGGACGGCGCCTACACGCTCGATTCTCCTGCCACTGGTCGCGGCGAAGCCACCACCACCGCCGCCGGCAGCTCCTTTGTCGACTTCATCTTTTACGCCGTGAGCAACGACCAGTTCCTCCTCCTTGAAACCGATGGCAACCAGATCGGAGCGGGTACGTTCGCGACACAGAACTCCGGGGTAAATCCAAACTCGCGCAGGGTAATCGTGCACCCGGCAGTTCGGCCGCACGCGGCCGCTCGGCGCAAGTAACCTCCCACGGTTCGCCGAAGTGTCGAAGGGCGCGGCTCCAACGCCGCGCCCTTTTCTTCTCGGCAACCGCTCCGGCACTCTTATGAACAACCTGTTGAAGCCTCACAACTAGTGGCCTTTGCACGCTCGTAGCCCGAAGCTCGTAGCTCGCACCTTGCCCCACCCGCCCCATCTCGATTTCGCCAATTCTTGTCAACCCCCCGTTTTGCCGATTTTCCCCGTAAGTCGCTGCATCGGCGAGGAAAATAAACGGAATTATGCACTTGACAGACCCAGGCGGATTTGCTAGTATTTAAGCATGGAAAACGATATTCCCAAGGCCCACTTTGAGCTTTTTGCCGATGAAGAAAAGGCGCGCGAGTTCTTCGAGAAACAGCGTTGGCCGGAAGGCCCGGTGTGCCCGCATTGCGGCGAAGTCAACAATGCGTACAAACTGGCCGGGAAGACTACGCGCAAGGGTCTCTACAAGTGCGGCGGATGCCGAAAGAAGTTCACCGTCACCATGAGGAGCATTTTCGAGGATTCGCACATCCCGCTACACAAGTGGTTCTTCGCAATTCAAATGATGTGCGCCAGCAAGAAGGGTATGAGTGCTCACCAGTTCCACCGAATGACGGAGACGTTCTACGGCAAGAAGGTTTCGTATCACACGGCATGGTTCATGTTCCATCGAATTCGCTACGCCATGACACAGCATCCAATGGTTGACAAGCTGCGCGGGGTTGTAGAGGCAGACGAAACGTGGGTCGGCCCGAAAGAAAAAGGCACTGGATTTCGCGGCACGGGACACCCGGAGAGCAAGAAGCGCCCGGTACTGGCGCTGGTGGATCGGGAACGCGGCAAGGTACGGTCGTTTCCACTAGAGCGTGCAACGCTGGCGAACATCAAGCCGATTATGAAAGCGCATGTGGAAGTGGGAACGACGATCCAAACGGACGAAGCGAGCGTGTACCACTGGATGCACGATGACTTCCCGAACCATGACGTTGTGACCCACGCCCGCAAGGAATACGCTCGCCGCGAGAACGGGCGACTCATCACCAGCAACACGGTCGAAGGCTATTTTTCCCTGCTAAAGCGGGGCATTTACGGGACGTACCATCACGTCGGAATCCCGTATTTGCAGCAGTATTTGAACGAATTCGACTTCCGTTACAACAACCGCAAGGTGACGGATTCCGAGCGGGCGAACGTGGCTCTCAAGGCAACCGAAGGAAAAAGGCTTACCCTCCGGCAGCCACTTGGTGTACAATATACCTAGTTTTTGGTACGGCAGGCGGGATTTGCACCCGCACGGGTGTTGTTCCTTGATGAGAGGCACCCACCAGCTCCCAAGGCTGGCGCGTCTGCTACTTTCGCCACTGCCGCACAAATACACTGGCGGCCAATACTCGGTTTTCCCTCCAAGGATGCCCGGTGTTGGCCGTTGTTTTTTAATGTACAACGGGCTGTTCTTTAGCCTCCTCTGTTTTAGGAATGAACTTGAGAAAGTACTTGTTGCGCCGCATGATGACCTCATCGCGATCACGCAAGCGTTTCAGTACAGAGTACAAGTAGGGACGGTGCTTGAATTGTGCGCCCACCTCTTTCCAAATATCTACGGCGCTCATCCCAGTCGAATGCTGTCTTAACAAATTGCGAACGGCATCCGTTTTGTTCAGCGATTCCGGAGAATCCACTGATTGTTCGATAGGGGCCACAATCGAAGACGGGGGCGATGGTTTTGCGGTAGAAAGCGGTAATTCTGATTGTTTCTCAGTTGCGGCAGCATCCCTGCGCTGTTCATCTCGAACTTCCGCTTGCAACGCTAGACTCCACACGTTGTGGTCTTGTTGTGCTACCTGGTAAGCCTGCTGAGCGGTTTGGAAAGTTTTTGTGGCTTCGTCGAGGCGTTGTTTAGAAGCAGCAACTCGTGCTTCTAAGTCTTCCATAATCTTGTTCATGCAGCCCTCCAAGGATGCAACTATTATAGCACATGGCTTGCATCGCATTTGATACATGTAAATCTGCAACGAAGGAAGCAATGCGAGCAAGCACCGCAAGTGCTTTAGTTTTCAATTGGTTACCGGCGATTGTTCTTGACAATTTATGGAAAGACTAGTAAAAACATAAGTGCGACTGGGAGAGCTGCATTTGCGGCTCGCTAGGAGGTTCCCTCCACTCAGCCGCCTTTTTTATTTATGCACATCCTCTACGTTGACGAATCCGGGGATGGTGGGGCCGCTGGCTCGAAGCACTTGGTTCTTGCCGGGGCCGCAATGCACGAAGCCCAGTGGCATCACTTCACGACAATGATGGATGATGTCCAAAAGCGTCACTTTCCTCACGCTGGAAGCACCCTTGAACTCCACGCAAGTCCACTACGTGCTGGCAGGGGCGACTTTAGGGGGTGTTCCCAAAGCACAGCGTTGTGCGGCTCTCGATGATGTCTATTCCCGCATTGGAGCGGTGACGAGGGGATTGACGCTGTTCGCCGCAGTCATTCATAAGGCCGATTTCACCAAGCAATACAAGGGCAGAGTTGATCCGTATGCTGGAGCCTTCGAGGGGATTTGCACCATGTTCAATATATTTCTCTCGAAACTACAGCGTCGCGTTGATCGTCCCGAAAGAGGAATCGTCGTCCTCGACGAAAGTCGGCCCGCACTCTCGAATCAATTACGAACCCTACAGGCAAAGTTTCAGGCAACTGGCACACGTTGGTCAGGATTGCAGCAAGTGATAGAGACGCCTTTTTTCTTCGACTCCAAGACCTCGCGCATAATGCAGATCGCGGATTTTGCCTCATACTCTGTGTTTCGTTGGTATGAATCGAATGACGATTCTTATATCAAGAGAGTCATCCACAAATTCGACCGTGACGGGAAGAAGTGCCACGGACTGAAATGCTATCCGTTGGCTTGCACATGCACCTATCCGCCAACTCCCGTAAAGCCAAATCCAATAATCACCCTAGCGGCGTCGGCTGCCGTGTCCGCAAAACCCATAGACAGTTGAAGTGCTAAACTACCCGCATGAGTCGCAAAAAACACAATCCAAACCCAGCAGGCAAAGAAGGTGCGCCAGTGTCCCTCTATCCGCTCAGTTTCGAGGAAGCGGTCTCAGGGCTGGTGCAAGTCAAGATGCCGGAGCCGGACAGCAAGAAGCCTAAGGCCAAACCCGCAAAGGGCAAATAGGCCAAGGGCTGTAAACCTCCGCACAATCCCACTGGGTCTCTGAAGTGCATAACTCCGATTACAATGCCAATTTGTCCAACCGAACGTTGCCAACACATGAAAATGAACGGAGATCGCTGCGGATCGCCTGCCCAGCGCGATCAAAAGTTTTGCTACTTCCACAACTGCTGCGGCCCAGTCAAGGTAGACGTCAGCATCTCTGCAGCCTACCCAGCCACTCCCTTTTACCTTCCCATCCTTGAAGACGCCGCCTCCATCCAGTACACAATCGCCCAGGTCTGCGAGCACCTGCTGCACCACCGGCTCGACGCGAAAAACGCTGGCGTTATGCTCTACGCCATGCAAATAGCGTCCTCGAATCTGGCTCGCCTGGGTGAAGATGAAAGCGAGGATGAAAGTCAGAAGAAGAGTGGAGCGCCGGGCGTCCCCGCCCGGCCCACCGGTAGCAGCATCCAAAATCAGGAAGCCGAACCGGCAACCGCGACTCCTCGCCACACCCAAGCGTAGTCCAGAGGATTGCTCACCAGACCAGCGCGCACTGGATTCTCCAGCATGTAAAAGAGTTTCTCCTGAACATGCTCTTCCTTTCTTAACGCGCGGTCGAACGATTCCTCTTGCCAGACTTGTCCACGGCGGTTCAGAAGTTTGTTGATGCGGTGCGCCGAAGCGCCTTTGATAGCTTGCATGATCTCCGCTATGGGAACGGGCCCTTGTGAACGACAAGCAGGCACGAGGGCCAGATGAACGTGATCCGGCATGACGACCAAGCCGTAGAGGTCAAATTTCAAACCGTTTCCAGCCAAGCACGTATCGACAACAATGGTTCTCGCTGCCGGAGGTAGGGTCCAGCGTAGGTAAGTGCAGAAAGTCGTGAATATTATCTTGAAGTCTGGCTGGAAATGAGGCAGACGGCGGCGGTATTCGTAAGAATACACACGGCCAACTCTAGCGCCGCTCTCTAACCGTTAGCTAGGAGCCACATCACATTCATCTGGTGACGAATCGTCCAATGGAGCGCCGGGCGTCCCCGCCCGGCCCACCGGTAGCAGCATCCAA
>JBEKQG010000154.1:0-7773 GCA_049519955.1 Terriglobales bacterium | reverse complement strand
TTGCGGAAGGCTATGCACGCCTCTCGCCCTGACCATAAACTAAAGAAAACATGACAATTAGCTTCCATGTAGAACATTATGCCCTAAATGGAAACTTTTGTCAAGTAAATAATCGTCCAAGTCTGTGACGAGCGTACGAGAATAATGTGATGAAAAAGAAAGCCGTCAGCCATCAGCCGTCAGGTAGTGCAACTTAGTGTCGGCGTTTTGGCGGGCCACTTCTCAAAAGCGAGAAGTGGGCCCAGGTTAGCGCCCAAAAAACGGGCGCGAACCCTTCGACAAGCTCAGGGCAGGCTCTGGGGCACCGTGCTTTTCTATTTTAGTGCCCGCCGTCCTCGCTCGCTGAATTTTTCAAGTGATATCCAGGCTCAACTTCCTTCGGGATTCCAATAGCTATCGGAGCGAAAAGGTCTGGCAGCAATTCATTCCCTGCTTTGAATGCACTTTGATATTTCCAGACTTTACCGTCTCGTATGTCGATCAGAAAAAGTCTGCCACCAGATTCTCCTTCTTCCGATATCTGAGCCGGAACTAACTGATAGCGCGGTAGCGCAGCCGACTCGACTTTCGGTGCGGACTTCTGTCCGACCGCAACGAACATCAATCCGGCCACGCAAATTCCTAACAACCACAGCTTTCTATCCATCTGGCGATTCCTCCCCGAATCGGGAGAAGCCTACCACGTTTAGGGGCGATTAGACGGTAGACCGTTCAGCTCGGCGCCGCTTTTCTTAACTCCTTCAATATGCTCACGGAATCTATGGATTGCGGTTTTTGTGAACGATTTTACGTGAATGCCGAATGCCTCCATATCGAGAAGCGCCTTGAATGATCTTCTCGATTTGCGCGCTTCAAGTTTAGCCTCGGCTTCCTTGAAACACTCGAACGCGACCAAATCGGCGGGTTGTAGTGCTATGCAGTCTTCCCAACCCCAAGCTGTAATGGTATTGAAAAATTCTTTGAAGTGGAAATTGGGGTCCGACATCTGGGAGTTGAACGATCTTAGAATCATCGGATCGTACTTACCGTCTCCACCAGTACGATCATGGAATAGTGTGATTTTTGCGGGCCTGCCTTGAGCCATTGTCCGATAGTCATCTCCTAGCGTATTCATGACAAACTTCGGCAATATGGCATAGGCCGCTTCAAGGCGATCTTTGGCAAATTCAGGGAACACGTCGCATAGATCGTCCAGCTCTATGACATACGCTACAGCATGGAAACCTGTTCCGCTGCGTTTCAAAATACCAAATAGACCCCGCACGAACGCGTCTCTTTCGTCTAGCGTCCACCCCTCAAACTCGCCCCTGCGCCCGCTGCAATCGGATGCGTGATAGCGGGTAATGATTGGCCTACCCTCTTTCCTAAGCTTCTTGTTGATTGCACTAAGATGGAGTTTCCAGGCACGCTCGATCTCCAACCACTCTTTCCCGGTAGTGGTTAGGCAGGACAACGCGAAAAGATTCTGGTCCTGAGCGTTATAGCTTTCATCAATGTATCCCCTAAAAACCACAAATGTTCCTTTGGCGGGTGGGCCACTTCAACGTGGGAAGTATAACGCGGGGTTATCTCTGAAGGTCGACCGAATTTAGTCTGTGGGTGCGCCGCTTCTCGCGCTTTTCGCGAAGTGGCTTCTGGGGGCTGGCCCACCCTTTCCACCATTCTAACCCTCGCGGGTGCCCCGCTCCTGTCGCGTTTTCCGCGACGGGGCGGGGATGTTGACTTTCCCGATCTCGGAAAAAATGTGAGAAATTTTAGCGGCTGGCCGGGCGAGGACGCCCGGCTCTCCACAAAAGCAAAAAACGGCCCAGGCGCCGCATTTTAACCGATTTGTAACATCCCTTTGCTAGCCTCAAATACGAATGTCCCATCAAGCCCTGCCCCGGCCGTGCTACAACGCCCCCAACCCGGAGCGGGGATCGAAGGCCGCCCTGAAACTCGAAGCCAGAACAACGCCGCTGTTGCACGGGAAGGTCAGCGAAATTCCCGACGTTTTCTTCGGCTGGGCGATGCGCCTTTGCGGCTTGGCCATAGTCGCGCTGCTCGGCCTCATCGTTTACCAGTTGGTGGTTGGCTCCCAGCTTTCGTGGCACGCCTTTGGCTGGAAGTTTTTCGTTCAATCGGACTGGAACCCAGTGTCCGACCAGTATGGCGCGCTGCCTTTCATGTTCGGCACGATTGTGTCGTCGTTGCTTTCGCTGGTCATCGCCGTTCCGCTCTCTCTCGGTGTCGCCGTGTTCATTACCGAGATGTGCCCGGTCGGCCTGCGCGGAATTCTTTCTTTCATCACCGAACTTCTGGCCGCCATCCCCAGCGTGGTCTATGGACTCTGGGCGATTTTCGTTCTGGTGCCCATTCTGCGCGAATATGTGCAGCCCTTCCTAGGCACGACGCTCGGCTGGACGGGCCTGTTCAGCGGCCCGCCCTACGGTATCGGAATGCTGGCAGCGGGCGTGATTCTGGCGATCATGGTCATTCCCATCATCTCGTCGATCACTCGTGAAGTGATGACGGTCGTTCCTCAACATCAGCGCGAAGCCGTGCTGGCTCTGGGCGCGACGCGCTGGGAAATGATTCGCCTGGGCGTGCTGCGCAATGCCCGTGCGGGAATCGTGGGCGCCGTCATTCTGGGCCTGGGCCGCGCGCTGGGAGAAACCATGGCCGTCACCATGGTGATCGGCAACCGTCCCGAAATCGCCAAGTCGCTGTTTGCTCCCGGATACACCATGGCCAGCGTGCTCGCCAACGAATTCACGGAAGCGACCGGGGATTTGTATCTTTCGGCTTTGATCGAAATTGGCCTGGCGCTGTTCTTTGTAACGATTGTAGTGAACGCACTGGCGCGCCTCATGGTGTGGAGCGTGACGCGAGGCCAACCGGCAAGAAGCATTGCTTAAGACGAACTCCAATTCGGAAGCGGGCTTGATTCCGCCGATCACCATTCCGCCGATCAGCTTGCGGCGGCGCGTGGTGGACCGCCTGATGACGGCCCTCTCTGTGCTCACGGTCGCGCTCGTGCTCTTGCCGCTCTTTGCCATCTTTGCCTATCTGGTTTATAAGGGCATCGGTTCCATCAATCTTGCTTTCCTGACCCAGACGCCAAAGCCGGTGGGCGAAGCCGGCGGCGGCATGGCGAACGCCATTGCCGGCTCCATGGTCATTCTTGGCATTGCCAGTATGCTCGGGGTGCCGCTCGGTATCGGCGCGGGCATCTTTCTCTCCGAGTACGGACGCAACCGCTATGGCGACATGGTGCGCTTTGTCTCCGATGTGCTGAACGGCGTTCCTTCCATCGTGATCGGCATCGTTGCCTATGGACTGGTGGTGATGCGCCAGAAACATTTTTCCGCGTTGGCCGGTGGCGTGGCGCTGGCCATCATGATGGTTCCGACCATCGCGCGCACCACCGAGCAGATGCTGCTCCTGGTGCCGCAGGCCACTCGCGAGGCGGCGTACGGACTCGGTGTTTCCCGATGGCGCACCACGCTCTCGATTACGCTCCGCACCGCCACCTCCGGAGTCATCACCGGCGTCATGCTGGCCTTTGCCCGCGTGGCCGGAGAAACCGCGCCGCTGCTGTTTACCGCATTTGGGAACCAGTACTGGAATTGGAAGACGGACCAGCCGACCGCCGCCTTGTCGCTGCAAATTTTCACCTATGCCATTTCGCCTTTCGATGAATGGCACCGGCAGGCATGGGCAGGCGCGCTGGTCTTGATTGTGCTTATCGTGGGCGCGGTGGCCGCGGTTCGCCTCGCCGTAAAGCACGGTACGTTAGCAGGAGCTTAAGCGGGCAGGAACTTAACCAGTTATGGGCGTCGGAATCACAGTCGAGCGGCTCAATGCCTTTTACGGCAAGACCCAAGCCTTGTTCGACGTCAACATCGCCGTGCTCGCCAACCACGCGACGGCGCTTATCGGCCCTTCGGGCTGCGGGAAATCCACGTTCATTCGTTGCCTGAACCGCATGCACGAAACCGTTCCCGAGGCGCGGGTCGAAGGCAGCGTGCGCATCGGCGACCTCAGCGTTTATAACGGGACCTCGGCCACCCAGCTTCGCCGCCGCGTGGGCATGGTGTTTCAGAAGCCGAATCCGTTCCCGACCATGTCGATTTACGACAACGTGGCGGCCGGCCTCAAGCTGAACGGCTTTCGCAACCGTAAGCGACTGGATGAGGTCGTCGAGAAATCCCTGCACGCCTCCGCGCTGTGGGACGAAGTGAAAGACCATCTCCACAAAAAGTCCGGCGCCAGCCTCTCTGGCGGCCAGCAGCAGCGTTTATGCATCGCTCGCGCCTTGGCCGTCCAGCCCGAAGTCCTCCTCATGGATGAGCCCTGCTCGGCCCTCGATCCGATCTCGACCGGCAAGATCGAAGAGCTGATTTTTCAATTGAAAGAGCAATACACCATCGTGATTGTGACGCATAATATGCAGCAGGCCGCGCGGGTGGCTGAGTTCACCGGATTTTTCCTGCTGGGCAAGATGATCGAGTTCGACAAGACGGAGAAGATCTTCACCACTCCCTCCGACAAACGGACGGAAGACTACGTTACCGGCAGATTCGGATAAAGAGGTTCGGATGATGCGTACGCGCTTTCAGCAACAGATGGAGGACCTCCGCGAGAAACTGCTCCGCATGGGCGGACTCGCGGAACTGGCGGTGGATCGCGCCTGCCAGGCCTACACCGTGCGCGATCTCGCACGCTGCCGCCTCGTCCTCGAAAACGAGGACCTCATCAACGCCGCCGAGCGCGAGATCGATGAACTGGCCTTCGACATCCTGGCCACGCAGCAGCCGGCAGCCACCGATCTGCGCTTCATCCTCGCCGTCACCAAGATCAACGCCGACCTCGAGCGCGTGGGCGACCAGGCCGTCAACATCGCCGAGCGCGTCATGGATATGGTTGGAATGCCGGCGGTCGAACTGCCCGTCGATATCCCGCGCATGGCGACCGCCGTCAGCGCCATGGTGCGGCGCGCGCTCGAGTCGTTCGTGGAAGGCAAAGCCGAGCTTGCGCAAGCCGTACTGGAGATGGATCACGTCGTCGACCGGATGAAAGACGAAGCTTTTATTGTGCTCGTGCGAAAGATGAACGAAGAGCCGCAAGTGACTCAGCAGGCGCTGGATGCTCTTCTGGTCGCGCGCAATCTGGAGCGCGTCGCCGACCACGCCACCAACATCGCCGAAGACGTCATCTTCTGGGTGCTGGGAGCCGACGTCCGTCATCATGCCCAAGCAGCATCGGCCGCTCCCCGCCCGGAAACTCGCGAACAGTAAACACAAAGAATGGATGCCGCAGAAGCCGAGTAGGATCGAGGTCTCCCCTTTGACGCCCTGTGTCCTCGGTGGTAAGGGCGTTTCTCCGCCCCACAGAAAATAGGGTAGACCGTCGATCTCACTTCGCCCGCATCAAACCCTGAGCTACACTATTCAAACCCATGAGCCAGAGTATCCGCGTATTTGCGACCTGCGACATTGGAGACGCCTTCGACATCCTCCGCCACAAGGGATACGACCTCGAAGTCTATCCCCAGCCCGAAGCTCCGCCGAAAAGTTTGATCGTCGCAAAAGTGAAGTCCGGCGTGGCCGGCCTGATCACCACCTTGCGCGATGAAATCGACGCTGAGGTTTTCGCCGCCGGAGCGGGCACGCTCAAAGTGGTCGCCCAGTTCGCCGTCGGATTTGACAACATCAACCGCGCCGACGCCAACCAATACAAAGTTCCGTTCACCCATACCGCCGACGTGCTGACCGAGGCGACCGCGGAGTACGCGTTTTTCCTGATGGGCGCGCTCGCCCGCAAACTCTGGTCCGCCGAACATCTGACGCGGGAAAATCGCTGGAGCTACTGGCATCCCTACCTGCCATTTCTGGGCGACGAAGTGACCGGAAAAACCGTCGCCATCATCGGCACCGGCCGCATCGGCATGGCCTTAATCAAAAAGTGCACCGGCTTCGACATGAACATCCTGTGCTTCGATCCGGCATACGAGAACCACGACTACATCAAGGCGATTCAGGAGATGAAGGACCTGCGCTTCGAGCGGGGGATCAGCCGCGAGCGGACCTCGATCCGCTACACCACCTTGCACGAAGCGTTGTGTGCCGCGGATTTCATCAGCCTCCACGTTCCCCTCGTGCGCGAGGACGAGAGCGCCACGCCCACCTATCACCTCATCAATGAAACCACGCTGCGCATGATGAAGCCCACCGCCATGATCGTGAACACGTCGCGTGGCCCGGTGGTGGATGAGGCCGCCCTGGCTCACGCTCTGCGCGAGAACTGGATTGCCGGCGCCGCCCTCGATGTTTACGAGGAAGAGCCTCTGCCCGCCGATTCACCGCTGCGCGATCCCGCCATCGAAGACCGCTGCCGCCTCCTGCCCCACTTCGCCAGCGCCGCCCGCATCACGCGACTGTCTTCCGATCCCGATAAGGGCATGGCGGGACGCTGCGTGCAAGGTCTGCTCGACGTGCTGGAAGGGAACTACGGCGGCGACATCGCCAAGATGCCGTATGTGGTAAACAAGGAAGCCTTCGCGAAGTAAAGCGTGGCGCGACGTCGGCATCCCACGTCGAGGACGCTGGTGGGTGAGCGCGCCCCTGCCTCAAACCCGGATAGGGATATTGGAAGCAAAAACTCGATTCTCGGCGCTCGCGACTCCGGCCTTCGCAAGAGCCCCTACGAACGCCTCGTACATGGGCCATGGGTACGGGGAAGGGCCGATGATGAGCCGGTCGAACATCCGGAACAGATCCAAGTCGGCAAGAGTGTCCGAAACCGTCGCGTCAAGCGGAATTCGGTAGATAATCTGCGGGATCCCCCCAATGATCTCGGTCGATGATTCCATAAGCGGCGAAGGATTGCGCTTAGGAGCGTAGATAGCGCGCCATTCGCGCTCCTCGTGAAAGCCCTCGTGTTTGAGACAAACCACACCGGCGACAAGCATCGCGACGACAGTTACGAGAACGAGGGGGCGATTCACTGAACGAAGGAATTCACAATTGTCGCGAACGTTCTTGATAACCTCATGAATCACGTCGTGGGCTTGAGCCTCCGTCAAGTAGGCTACGGGACTGAACATAAGATTCAGTGCGAGAGCTCCTCCCGAGTACTCCGGAATCCTGAAGACGATGGCGACGCGCGCGGTATTGCCGCCAAAAGCCCGCCACATGGAAAGCCGCCCATGCGAGTCCTCCCTATCGTCGTGCTCAGAGATAGACGCAACGTAGGTGTTAAATCTGATGTCATTCCACCACTGGTTAAACAGAGTGATGGCCTCCAACGCAACGCCTGGGAAGCAGATGTCAACAGCATCGACAAACGCCTTCTTCTTGAGTGGATCAGAAAAGAATCTGTCAAGAATCTGGAATCCGTGTTGCACCTCACTGTAATCAGACATGCACGTGGCGTTGCGCATCCATAGGCGCTTGCTTTCAATGATGCCTAGCGCTGCTTCCGCTGAGGTGTAATGGACTAACCTCGTTCTCTTCTCGAAGAGTGTTCGCCGCTGCCTCGTGGCGTACGGCATGAAGATGTTTTCAAGCCGCATGAGGAGCTGGACTTGTTCTGGGATAATGGCCGGGCTCTGGGCTTCGTTCGTCACTCTGCAAGCCTCCGGGGTCGTGCTGTGGCCAGTTTGCGGCCCCACGCTCTAGCACGCTGCTGAAAAACTACTCCCAATCCACAGCCGTGTATGTTACGAAGAAGCATGCGAGGAGCAGACGATCAGCAGAACCATATATTCAGTTACTTGTCGCCGGAGGAACG
>JBEKQG010000153.1:0-7788 GCA_049519955.1 Terriglobales bacterium | reverse complement strand
GACGCCCGCCATAGAGGCCGACGGCGTAGCCCAGTTCTCCGCCGAGCGTGGTGGCGCAGGTGGCGACCACGACGATCCATCCGAGATGGAGCTGGTGTTCGGAATAGGCCATGAAACTGGCCAGCAGGAGCGTGATCTCACCGGGCACGGGGATGCCGGCACATTCCACCAATAAAGCCAGAGCCACGGCCCAGTAGCCGTAACCAGCAATGAATGCGCGCAGCGCGTGGATCATCGTGGAGTGCATGAATTTGTGAAAAAGTTCTCAGTTCCCGGTTCTCAGTTCTCAGTTTTCAGAAAAGCGGGGTTCACTGAGAACTGAGAACTGGGAACTGATCAAGTTTCTTTTCCTCCGCAAAGAAAATCAACGAGCGCGCGGTTGAAGTCCGCAGACGCCTCTTCGTAGGGAAGGTGGCCCGCGCCCTCGAAGGCCACCAGTCGGGCATGGCAAAAATTCCGGCGCAGCGGCTCGGCGGAATTGAAAGCGACGGCGCGGTCTCTCGTTCCCCACATCAGAAGCGTGGGGCAATCGCGAATTTTCGCGAGCGCGTTTTTCACTTCCGCGAGGTCTGTCGTCCAATTTTTCACGATGCGCGCAGCGTGGCGAAACACGTGGTTCTTGAGCACGGGGATGCGGTAGCCCGCCAGCGAGTCGGGCGGAATTTTCCTTCCATCGCCGAACAGCCGCCGCAGCCACAGATGGTCGAGTGCGCGCCAGCGCTCGATCGTGTTGCGGAAGAGCATCGCCCCAAAAGCGCTGCCCAAAAACGGCGCAAGCCGCTTACCGTGCGCCGACCAGGGATTGACGGGCGCGACGAGGATCAATCGCTTCAATCGGGAACCGCTTCGCTCAGGACATCTTTTTTCCGCGCAGATCGCGGCCACCATGATCGCAACGCCTCCGCCGTGGGAAGTACCCAGCAGGTCGAATTCCCGAATGCCTACCCCGTCCGCAAACTGCATGACGCGCTCGGCGGTCGCGCGTAGAGTGCAGTCGATGTTTGCCTTGGCCGGCGATAAGCCCGCGCCCAGATTATCAATGGCGTAAACGGTGGCGAGCGGCGCCAGCGCGGGAATCGTGAATCTCCACGAAAACGAATATCCCATCAGCCCATGAATCAGGATGAGCGCCGGGCCCGATCCAGCCTTGAGGTAGCGCATGTGTCCGTCGGGGAGTTCGAGCCAGCTCTCTTCAATCGCAATTCCCGAAGTACCCGCGCTGGTGTTGGGCTCGGCGGCGGGGATGAATTTTTCTCCGGGATTTTGCGTTTCGGTGGGCAACGGAATCCTCACACGCAGCGTCTTACGAAGTGATATCGCCTCTATCGCTTTCGGGGAGCTGCCTCCTGGCTCCCCTTCTTTTTTGGTAAGCGTCTGAAATAGGAGCCCGGATCAAGTCCATGGTGGCACAAGCACCAACGCGCCTGCCGTAGGCGGGCGCACGATATCTGACCCATCCTGCTTATACATCTCAAGTTCGTCCATCATGCCGTTGACGACATGAAGTAAAACATCAATCATCACGCCATCGACATCAGGGCACTTTCCTTCGGTTGGTACTCTGCCCTTCACCGCCGCCGGCTGGCCTGATGCAACTTGGAGAGCGAGAGTCCCGTCGTCGTAGACCTGCTGGGCAACTACAGAGTCTAGCTGTCGGCGCAGCTCATCACGACCCGGAAACTCGCAGTCGAGCAACTTCTCCAGGAGTGCCCTTTCAGCAGCCTTAAGCGGTCGAAAATCGGAGTCCATACAGTTGTGCCTACAGGTACGAGTGAGGCATGCTAGACGGCGGCAATGCCGACGGCAGGTACGCTTTGCGCTTTCTTCCGCTTCTTGCCCAGCAATTTCTTCAGCACTCTGACGCCTTTATCCACGTGCTTTTCTTGCAGCAAAAACGGCGGCAGAAAGCGCAGGACCGTGTCCTGGGTAACGTTGAAGAGCACACCCGCCGCCATCCCCTGGTCCACCAGCGGCCGCGCGGGAACGTCGAGCACCAGGCCCTGAATCAATCCGCGTCCGCGCACTTCGCGGGCCGCGGCGTACTTCGCGACTAGCCCCTCCAGTTGCTGACGCAGGTAGCCGCCGACTTTCTCGACATTTTCCAGCAGCCGCTCTTCTTCAATGATCGCCAGATATTCCAGCCCAACCCGGCACGCCAGCGGCCCTCCGCCAAAAGTTGTCCCGTGCTGTCCCGGCGAAATCGCCGAGGCGAAATGTTCTTTCGACAGAAACGCCCCCAGCGGCACTCCAGCCGCAATAGGCTTGGCAATCGTGACAATGTCGGGAAACACGCCAAAACTCTGGAAGGCAAACATCTTGCCGGTGCGTCCGAGCCCGCATTGGATCTCATCAAAGATGAGCGCGGCCTGGTGTTGGTCCGCCAGCCTTCGGCAGGCGCGCAGGAAGTCTCCGGAACACTCCAGTATCCCGCCTTCGCCAAAAATGGGCTCCAGCACGACGGCGCACGTGTTGGCGTTGACGGCAGCGTCGAGCGCCGCGACGTCGTTCTGCGCCACAAACGTTACATTGTCGAGCAGCGGCTCAAAACCTTTGCGGTACTTGTCCTGCCCGGTCAGCGACATGGAGCCAAACGTCCGCCCGTGAAACGATCCTCGCAGCGCCACCAATTGACACTTGGCTTCGCCGCCCGCCCTGTGCCCGGCAAGGCGCGCCAACTTGATGGCGCCCTCCATCGCCTCGGTGCCGCTGCTGGAAAAAAATGCGCGGTCAAGCCCCGAAAGCTGACACAAGCGCTCGGCGAGCTGTCCCTGGTATTCGTTGTAGTAGAGATTCGACAGGTGAATGACGCGCGCGGCCTGCTCGCGGATCGTCTTCACAATGCGCGGATGCGCGTGTCCGAGCGCGTTCACGCCCAGCCCGGCCACAAAGTCGAGATACTTCCTGCCTTCGAAGTCGTACAGGAAAACCCCTTTCCCGCGCTCGAAGGCAACGGGATAGCGGTTGTAGGTGGAGAGAAGAAAGCGTTTTTCGAGATCGGCGATTTGTTTCAGTCGAGACATGCCTTCAATTGTAAAACGAACGCGGGGCACTGTCGTCGGCGGGAGACGGGCCAAGCCCGGTCACTACACGATCTCATTGCCCCGCCGCCGAAGCGGCATCCCAAAAAACGGAAGCTCGCTTCCATAATTCATAGCCAACCTCGCGAATCCTCTCTATAATTGTGGAAGTCGCTACGTGGCAGTGACTTACCGGAACTCTACAGAATTGGATGGTGGCAGTGAAGTTGCTCATGTCTCAGCGGCGTCGAGTGTCTGGTCACGCCGTTGCACCGCTGTCCCAGCCCATGAACCGCGAATTTGAGGCTCGATTTACCGCCATTCTGCTCGCCCTTCTGACCGCAGCGGCGGTCGTTTTCGCGGCTTTCAACTTCAAAGTCGATCACCAGTTCGAGACTCCTGACGATGGCGCGTGGTGGATGGAGAAGGACCGCAACGGCGGCCTGGTGGCCGATCGCCTCGAGCCCAACGGGCCGGCCGAGCGCGCCGGTATCCGCCGTGGCGACAAGATCGTCAGCATCAACGGCCGCGCGGTTGATTCGGCGGCGGCGGTGACGCGCCAGCTCTACTATTCCGGCGTCTGGTCCAAGGCAACTTACTCGCTCGTCCGCGGCTCGGTGCCCTTGGACGTGGAAGTCGTGCTCGCTCCCGCCGAGCGCTCCATGAACGATTGGCTGCGCCTGATCGCGCTCATTTACCTCGGCATTGGACTCTACGTTCTACTGCGGCGCTGGACGGCGGTCGGTTCCACCCATTTCTATATCTTCTGCCTGGTATCGTTCGTCTTCTACTCCCTGCACTACACCGGCAAATTCAACGCCTTTGACTGGACCGTTCTGTGGACCAATGAAGTCGCCTGGCTTCTGCAGCCGGCGCTGTTCCTGCACTTCGTATTGACCTTCCCCGAACGGCGGGAGTTCGTCGGCAGGCATCGCTGGTCGGTTCCATTGCTCTACCTGCCGGGAGCGGCGCTGCTCGCTATCCAGGTGCTGGCGCTCGAGTACGTGAAAGCCAGCGCTTCGCTGCTCTTCAATCTGGACCGCGTGCACTGGGCTTATCTGACGATCTTCTTCGTCTCGGCGGCAGCGGTCCTCTGGCGCAACTACCGCCAGGCCACCACTCCCATTCTGCGCCAGCAACTCAAGTGGATTACCCGCGGCACCATCCTCGCCATCACTCCCTTCACGCTCTTCTATGTTCTGCCGTATCTGTTCGGCGTCATGCCTTCGATTGCCATGAAGGTATCGGTGCTGTCGCTGGGATTGCTGCCTCTGACCTTCGGCTACGCCATTTTCCGCTACCGCTTGATGGATGTGGACCTGATCTTCAAGCGCGGCATGGCCTACACGCTGGCGGCGGCGTCCATCGTCGGGGTGTACTTCGCCAGTGTGGCCGCAATTGCCGATCTGGTCCACACCCGCGTGCCCAGTTCCGGACCTTACGGGTTGATGATCGCCGTCGTGGTTACGGCGCTGCTCTTCGATCCCGTGCGGAAGTGGATCCAGGAAAGGCTCGACCGCTTCTTCTTTCGCACCGGCTACGACTACCGGCGCACCCTCATCGAATTCGGACGCGAGTTGAGTTCGGAGACCGACCTCGACAAAATGCTCTCTTCGCTGGTGGACCGGCTGGCGCGCACGCTGCTGGTGGACCGCATCGCCATCTTCCTCGCCAACAACGACTCCTCGCGCTTCGAACTGGCGAAATCGTTTGGGACCGTCCACGTCACCGGCCTCGACCTCTCGTTCCTTGCCAAGCCGCGCATCGAAGATGCCGCCGGCCACATCTTCTTCGAAAACACGCGCCAGTTGCCGCGCGAGAATGCCGCCGCGCAAGAGGCCATCGGCCGCCTCGATTTGAACTACTACATTCCCTGCCACGCCCGCCAGAAGACCATCGCCTTCCTCGGACTGGGCAAGACCATGCAAGGCGACTTCCTCAACAGCGAAGATGTCGAACTGCTCGAAGCGCTCGCCGGATACATCGGCATCGCCATCCAGAACGGGCGGCTCTACGCCTCGCTCGAGCAAAAGGTCAGCGAGTACGAGCGCCTCAAGGATTTCAACGAAAACATTGTCGAGTCCATCAACGTCGGCGTCATGGCTGTGGACCTGCAAGACCGCATCGAGAGCTGGAACTCGCAGATGGAGGTTATGTACGCCCAGCCGCGTTGGCAGGTCGTGGGGCGCTCGTTGAGCGAAGTCTTTCCCGCCGCTTTCGTCGAGGAGTTCTACCGCGTCCGGCAAAATCCGGGCATTCACAATCTCTATAAGTTCCGGCTGGCCACTCCCACCGGCGAATCGCGCATTGTCAACGTTGCCATGGCCCCGCTCGTGACCCGCAAGTTTAACGTCGTGGGCCGGCTGGTGATCGTGGACGACATCACCGAGCGCATCGAACTGGAAGTCCAGCTCACCCAGGCCGACAAGCTTTCTTCCATTGGACTCCTGGCCGCCGGCGTTGCCCACGAAGTGAATACGCCGCTCGCCGTCATCTCTTCTTACACGCAGATGCTGGCGAAACAGTTGCAATCGGACCCGCAGAAAGCGGGGCTGCTCGAAAAAATCACCCGGCAGACGTTTCGCGCCTCCGAGATTGTCAATAATCTGCTGAACTTCTCCCGCACCACGGGCACCGAATTGACGGAAGTCAATCTGAACAAGGTGATCGCCGATACGCTGGCCTTGCTCGAACACCAGTTCAAGGTGGCGCACATCCAGGTGCAGTCCGAACTCCACGAGAATCTTCCTCCCATCCAGGGCAACGCCGGGCGCTTGCAGCAGGTGTTTCTGAATTTGTTCTTGAACGCCAAGGACGCAATGGCAACGAACGGCGGCGGTGTCCTGAGCGTGGCCACGCTCAACGGCGAATCCGTGAGCGTGCGCGTTTCCGATACCGGCTCGGGCATCGCGCAGGAAAACATCCAGCGCATCTACGATCCATTCTTCACCACCAAGACGTCGCCCGCGGAAGGCCAGAATCGCGGAACCGGTCTTGGCCTCTCCGTCACCTACGGCATCATCCAGGAACACGCGGGCAATATCCGCGTGGAGAGCCGCCCGGGCGAAGGCACGACCTTCACCCTCGATTTTCCATTGATTTCGACATCGCCCAGAAAGGCCATCCATGTCTGAACTCGCAGTGCCCGAAATCGCGGCCATCCCACGCCGCAGCGCGCCGGGAACCAAGGGGCCGAAGAGCTCGGGCACCATCCTCATCGTTGACGACGAGGCCGAAATCCGGGAGTCGCTCGAGACCCTGCTGCAGCTCGAGGGCTACACCGTCGCCGTTGCGGGGACCGGAGGAGAAGGCCTGGCGCAGATTGGGCAAAGCAGTTTCGACGTGGTTCTGCTCGACTTGGCGCTCCCCGACAAGAACGGAATGGAAGTGCTGGCGGAGATTCGCGTGCTCCATCCCGAGCAGCCGGTCATCATGATCACCGCTTACGGGACCGTGGAGAACGCCGTCCGCGCCATGCAATCCGGCGCCACCAACTTTATCCAGAAACCCTGGGACAACGAGAAACTGCTCGCCGACGTACGCGCCGCCGTCGCCCGCCAGAAGGCGGAAGAAGAAAATATTCAACTGAAACGCGCCCTCAAGCAGCGCTACAACTTTGAAAACATCGTGGGCAAGAGCGAGCCCATGCTGAAGATTTTCGATCTCGTCGCGCAAGTCGCGCCCAGCCGCTCCACCGTCCTGCTGCAAGGCGAAAGCGGAACCGGCAAGGAACTGATCGCCAAGGCGATCCATTTGCATTCCACCCGCCGCGACCGCCCCTTCGTCCCCGTCAACACCGGCTCCACGCCGCCCGACCTGCTCGAATCCACGCTCTTCGGCCACGTCAAGGGCGCCTTCACCAGCGCGATTACCGCGAAGAAGGGGCTCTTCGAGGTTGCCGACCACGGTACGCTTTTCCTCGACGAAATCGGCACCATGAGCATGGACACGCAGAGCAAAATTCTCCGCGTGCTCCAGGACCGCAAGTTCATGCACCTGGGCGGCGTGCAGGAAATTCAAGCCGACGTCCGCATCATCGCCGCCACCAACGTCGATCTTCGCCAAATGGTGCGCGAAGGCCGCTTCCGCGAAGACCTCTTCTACCGCCTCAACGTCATCAGCATCGACCTGCCCCCGCTGCGCCAGCGCCGCGAGGATATTCCCCTGCTCGTGCAGCACTTCCTCAAAAAGTATTCCGAGGAAAACGAACTGCCCCTGCGCCGCATGACCACCGAGGCCTTGCGCCCGCTCGTGGGCTACTCCTGGCCGGGCAACGTCCGCGAACTCGAGAACACCATCGAACGCGCCGTCGTGCTTTCTTCCGACAGCGACATTCGCCTCGATCTCCTGCCCGACCACGTCGTCGGCCGGGGCAGTTCGGTCCCCGCTCTCGACGCGAGTGCCGGGGCCACCCTCTTCGGCATCATGGAAGATTGCGAACGCCGCATCATCGTAGACATGCTGGAAAAATGCGGCTGGAACCAGACCGAAGCGGCGGAGCGATTCCACGTTCCGCTCTCCACCCTCAACCAGAAAATCAAACGCCTCGCCATCGAGATCAAGAAGAAGAACCGGGAACAGATCGCGTAGGGACAGCCGCCCCCGGCTGTCCAGGCGAGCGCAGCTCGCCTGGGTTTCGTCTTGTCTATGTGCGTGTCGGGCATAGCGTTTTGGCAAGGCCTATACAGCGGTTTGCAGGACTGGTGTTCGATCTGGGGCGCGTAGGCAGTAAATCCCCGTTGGGTAGCTTGTAGCAAGCTTTCTGTGCCGT
>JBEKQG010000152.1:0-7805 GCA_049519955.1 Terriglobales bacterium | reverse complement strand
TCCACGCTTCTTTCAGACCCCGCCTCGCGACGACGCCCTTGCGCTTCTCTAGCCCTTCACCTCCACCAGGTTGGGCAGGGGACTTCCACCCCCAAGCTGTCGAACATGTTCGGCACACACGAAAAAGGGCCATGGGTTTCCCCGTGGCCCCCTCGGTCGGGATCATTATCTACCAGTCTCGGCTGAGGATGCAAAGGCCACTTTGGTGCTGGGTGGGGGGAGGGAGGGGTCGGGCCCGAAGGGCGGGGCTGCGGGGAGAACTCCCTGAGCCCCACCTGGCGGAGGCGAGTGGGTAGGGGTCCTTCGACTCCGCAGGAAGTTCACTTCGTGAACTTTCTGCTCCGCTCAGGATGACACCGTTTCTTACGATCCATCACCGGCGAGTTTTTATCGAATCTAGATTGGAGTGCTCCCCTTAAACAACCAGATCAAGTCGATAATCAGGATAATCACCACCATCAGCTCCAGCACGAACGCCCGCCCCTGGTGGAATTGCTCCACCATGAACCGGTAAAGCTCCTCGGCCGTGTGCACCTTTTGGTTGACAAGGTCTTTATAATCAGTGACTCCGATCTTCACCGCCGCCACCTTGTAAAGCCGCGCCGAAAACATGTCGCTCAAAAACTTGATGGCGTTGTCCGCGCGCTCCGTCAGCTCGGCCACGTCGAGCAGCACGGTGTGCAACCGGCTGGCGCGTTTCGCCGTGCGCCAGCGCGCCAGAATGCCCATCGTGCCGTTCTCCATGAAGTCGTAAACGCTTTGTAGTTCGCCAGTTAGCAGCTCGTCGTAGTGGCGGAATTCGAGGAGCTGCGAGTTGGCATACTCCAGCAGTTGGATCACAGTCTCCGCCCCCGCGGTGGAGTCATACAGGAACGCTCCGTTCCAACTGATCACGGCTAAGTCGTTTGGATAGTAGGAGATCTTCGACTGCATGATCTCCTGTTGTTCGCCGTCCGAGAGCGGAACGTTTTCCCCGCGCACGATCTGCGCGATGCGTCCTCCCTCGGCCGCCAGCAGTTCCGCCGCCGACGGATTCCCGGCGATGTCGCGCACATGGAAGACAAAATAATCTTCATGCAGCCAGCTCTCATAAAGTTTCACGAGCGCCGGCCGCGCCCTCTCAATTTTCTGCCTGGCAATCTTCTGGGCGAAGCTGGTGAAGTCCGTGTCCCAAACCCAGCGGCTGGCAAGGCGTACGAGCGTGTCCCAGTCGCCGGAAAACGGCAGCTCGAAGACCACGCTCACCACGCCGTAGTCGTAGTACTTGATCTTCACGTCCAGCCGTTCGCCGCTTTCGAGCACCAGCGGCTCGACCGGCTCGACAACCGGAGCGCGCTGAAAGCGCACGTATCCCGGAGCAGGATGCTTGAAGCTGGCCTCCTGCCGCCGCGCTCCAAAGATGTCGCGCAGCGCGTCGAGGTTGATCTCCTCACAAACGTCGAACTGAATCAGCACCAGCACCGACCCTTGCAGCGCCTTGCTCTGAGCAATGGTTACGGACGGAGCGGGAGTTGGGACTGAAGGCGAAGCGAGCACGTTTGGATTTGAGGATTCCATAGGAAGGCCTGCTGGCTGTGTCTATTGTCCCAGAAAGCGGGCGGGATGGGCAGGCCCACGCGGCTGGACGGGCCGGATACCCGTCCCCACACATGCTCAACGCCTTTTGGCCAGCGCCAACAGCAGCGCCGCTCCCGCCGCAATCCCCGCTACCGCCAGCCCTGTGCGCTTCATTGACTTCCGAATCGCGGCCTCATGCGGCCGCACCCAGGCGTCTTCGGGATAGTGTTGTGGCGCGGGATCGAACATTGGGAAGCCTTCGGGCGTCTCCGCATCTTCGCGCAGCGCCATTTGCAACACTTCAGCCAGATGCAGCGCGTGACGGTCGGTTTCCTGCGCAATCTGCTCGCGGCAACTAAAACCGTCGGCGACGATGAGCCAGTCGGTCGGAGCCTGGCGGACGGCGGGCAGCAATTCGAGTTCGCCGATGCTTTTCGAGATCTCGTACTTCTCTTTTTCGAAGCCAAACGCTCCCGCCATGCCGCAGCATCCCGGCGCGGGCGCCGTAAAGTCGATCCCCATGCGTTCAAGCATCGCTTCCTCAGCCGTCATCTTCATGATGGCCTTGTGATGGCAATGCCCGTGAACGAGCGCCCGGCGCGCTAGTTTCGGAAGCTGAAAGACGTCGCTATTTGCGCGCTGCTCCAGAAATTCACTGAGCAGAAAAACTTGCTTCGACAGTGCGTGCGCGCGTTCGTCCTTGGGAAAAAGGTTGGTGAGTTCATCGCGAAAGACGGCGGCGCAACTCGGTTCGAGAATGACGATAGGCGTCGCGGCTTCGATCTCAGGCAGCAACTCGTCCATGATCTGCAGGAGCAGACTCTTGGCGCGATCAATCGCTCCAATGTCGAAGAGCGGGCGTCCGCAGCACAGATGTGCGCGCGGAACGCTGACGTGGAACCCCGCCGCTTCAAGCACTTCGACCGCGGCTTTGGCGGTCGAGGGCAAAAAGTGGTTGTTGAAAGTGTCGGCCCAGAGGAGGACGCGGTTATCGGTCTGAACCGGGTGCCCCATCCTTGCGCGTTCTTTGCGCAAGGGTGGGAGCTCGCGCCCATTGAACCTCCTGTGCTCCCACCACTGCTTGAACGTCTGCGGCGCAAGCGCCGGAATGCTGCGCTGGGCGGGGATTCCAGCGGCCAGCTTGGCGAGGTCGCGCAGGCCGGGGAGTTGCGTCGTAAGATTCACCAGGCCCGGCACGTGCGCTGCGGCCCGCATCCACAGGTCGAAATTCGAGAGCGCCATCTGCTTCAGCGAACGGGGATTGGTTTCGTAGTAATGCGACAAGAATTCCGACTTATAAGTCGCGACATCGACGCCGACGGGGCAATCGCTCTTGCAGCCTTTGCAGGCTAGGCAGAGGTCGAGCGACTTTTTCACCGCTTCGTTTTGCCATCCATCTTTGATGACATCTCGTTTCGTCATCTCCCACAGCAGATGGGCGCGACCGCGGGTGGAGTGCTCTTCGTCGCGCGTGACGCGAAAGCTGGGACACATGACACCGCCCGAATCGCGCCGGCACTTGCCGACTCCAACGCACCTCAACGTGGCCGACGCCAGGCTGCCGTGGTCGTCCGAAAATTTGAAATGCGTCTCCGGCTGCCAGGGGTCATAGTCCGCACCCAGCCGTAAATTTTCGTCGAGACGATTAGGTTCGATGAGCTTGCCCGGGTTCATCTTCCAATCGGGATCCCAGAGCGACTTGAACTCGCGAAACGCCTGCATGAGTTCGGGGCCAAACATTTTAGGAAGCAACTCGGCGCGCGCCTGCCCGTCTCCATGCTCGCCCGAAAGCGAGCCGCCGTAGCGGACAACGAGGTCGGCGGCCTCGTCCATGAATTGGCGGAATTTGCGGACGCCCTCGGCGGTTTCAAGATCGTAATCCATGCGCGTGTGCACGCAGGCGTGGCCGAAATGTCCGTAGAACGAGCCGCCGTATTGAAAGGCTTGCATCAGCTTGCGGAACTCGCGGAGATACGCGCCAAGTTTTTCGGGCGCAACGGCGGAATCTTCAAACCCTTCCCATCTCAGCGGTTCGCCGGGGACGTGCGAAGTCACACCCAGACTCGACTCGCGGACATCCCAGATGCACCGGGCTTGTTTTTGGTCTGTGAACAGGCGCATATCCGGAGGAGCCGCGGAGCGTTCGAGCGCCTCCATCAAATTGCGCGCCTCAGATTCGGCTTCGGCGGCGGTGTTCGCGCCGAACTCGACCATCAGCCAACCCGCGCCTTCCGGCAGTAACTCCAAGCCTTCGAGGTTCACGCCCTTGCGCCGGCTCGAATTGACCATGATGTCGTCAAAGCCTTCGAGGCCGATTGGACGATGCTCCATGATCTGCGGCACGTGGTCGGCGCAGACGTAAATATCCGGCCATCCGATGACGAGCAGCACGCGCGCCGGCGGACTCTCGACCAGGCGGCAAGTCGCTTCGAGCACCGTGACGCAAGTGCCTTCGGAACCGACCAGCGCCCGCGCCACGTGAAAGCCGCTTTCGGGGAGCAGATGGTTGAGGTTGTATCCGGAAACGCGGCGCGGAATGCGCGGAAACTGCCGGCGCACCTGCTCACCGTAACGGTCGGCGAGGGATTTGAGTCCGGCGTAGATTTCGGCGCTGCGTCCGCCTTCGCGAATGATGCGGTCGAAATCGTCCGCGCTGGTCGCGCCAACATGCACGCGCTGGCCGCCGTAGGTAAGGACTTCAAGCGCTTCGATGTTGTCATCCGTCTTCCCGGCCATGATCGAATGCGTGCCGCAGGAGTTATTGCCAATCATGCCTCCGAGCGTGCAGCGGTCGTGCGTGGCGGGATCGGGCGCGAAGGTGAGGTGGTGCTTCTCGGCGGCCGCGCGAAGTGTGTCGAGAACGACTCCAGGCTCGACACGTGCGATGCGGTGCGCGGCATCGATTTCGAGAATGCTCGCCATATACTTTGAAAAGTCGAGGACGACGGCGGCGTTGCAGCATTGTCCGGCAAGCGACGTGCCTCCGCCGCGCGCCAGCAGCGGAGCGCCGTGCTCGCGGCAGATGGCAACGGTGGCGAGAACGTCTTCTTGATCGCGAGGAATTACGACACCGATAGGGACCTGGCGGTAATTCGACCCGTCAGTCGCGTAAAGAGCGCGACTGCCCAAGTCGAAGCGAACTTCTCCGCGAAGATGGCGGCGGAGCGAGGCTTCAAGAGCGGAGGCGTCGAGTTCCACGAAATGGCCCGGAGGTGACGCGATGTCTTGCGGCATAGGTTACAGATATCTTCGAGGATGCGGGCTGTTGGCGCAAGGGGATTGCAGGGTAGGCGAATGGGGGAAATGAATAAAACAATAAAAAGTACCGTTACACGACCGGAGTCCGACGCGGCCGCTGCTTCGCTGAAATCGAGCGGATAATGAGTTTGCCACGGCGGCTCGATGGCAGAGGCGTTTTCGACTGAGCAACCGCAGCAGAGATGAGCGCCTCGACCTCAGGACGGCGCAACGCCTCTGCCGATTCCAGCCGGATAAATCGATTTTGACTGCCTGAACCGAGCAGGATCTTGTGAGGATCGGGCAAATCCGCACCGTGATAGAAGGATAGACCTACGCCATTGGCTCCTGCAGCGATTGATACGATGCAATCGGAAGGGCGTTCGGTGGAACAGTATCCAATCACGAAGAAGTTGTAATTGTCGTAAACGACTTCGTTGGCAGAGGGCAGACGCTTTTGCAGGGCCTTGCGCACGGCGCGAATCAAGGTCCGGTTCTTCGGTTCGAATTTGTCGATAAAGCTCCTGAGCTGTCCTTCGGGCTCAAGAGAGGTCGACTTGGTGACTTTCGCGGCTGGCTTCATCGATTTCTGTTCCCCCAATCGTTCATAGCACTACGCAGGGAACTCGAAGCGGCCGAATTACCGCCAGGATCGAGTCAGATAATCCGCGAGAGATAGCGACAACAGAATCGCGAGAAAGAAGAAGCCGGACACGACCACGGCACCAGTCAGCTTTTCGCTCGCGCCTTTGACGTGCATGAAGAAGAGCACGACGACCGTGGCTTTGATGGTCGCGATAAGGAGCGCGATGATGGGGTTGAATGGGCCGAGGTTCACGAAGGCAGCGCCAACCGTGGTCGCCGTCCCCACAAGCAGGCCGATGCCAATGGCTAGGTAAAATCCTTGCGAGTGACTAGTGTGTTCTGCGTTGTCCGACATAGCAGTCCTTAAGAGCAGTCCTCAGTTCACGGTTCTCAGTCTTCGGCCGTCACGAATGGCGACTAATCAAATACAACAACGGAAACAGATAAATCCAGATAATGTCGACTAAGTGCCAATACAAGCCCGCGTTCTCTATCGGCGTAAAATAGCCGGGCGAGTAATGTCCTTTCCACGCAAAGACCGCCAACACGCTAAAAAGGCCGCAGCCAATGATCATGTGCAGCGCATGCATGCCGGTCATGACGAAATAGAGCGAAAAGAACAACTCTGCTTCCTTCGGGTTGACCGGGATTTGCCTGCCGTTGTCGTCGAACTTGTCTGTGAAATTGAACGTCGGGCCGGGCACATGGTGCCTCTCGAACTTCTCCCTGTACTCGAAACCCTTGACGACCAAGAAAGTCAAACCGAGAAGTACAGTAACAAGGAGGTAGCCGACCAGCACTTTGCGCTTGCCTGCCTCCGCCGCCTTCACCGCGAGCACAACCGTAACCGAACTGATGATCAAAATGGCCGTGTTACAGGCCCCCATCTTGATGCTGAGCTGCTGGCTTGCGGCCGCGAAAGCGTTGAAGTGCTGCAGGCGGTAGACCAGGTAAGCGCAAAACATGCCGCCGAAAAACATGATTTCCGTCACCAGGAACAGCCACATGCCAAGCGAGGCGGCGTCCTTCTGTTGCTGGGCGTTGGAGAAATGGTGGAGCAGCGCCGGGTTGTGTGCTTCGTGTTCCATGGTCGTAACTTTGGGCGTAACTTGGGTCGTCGCTTGGCTATCGTGCAACGGGAGCCTCCAGTTCCTTTTGGGGAATCTCCTCATAGTTATAAGCTTCCCAAGTCACGACCGGCGTCTCATCGAAGTTGAAGGTGGGCGGCGGCGACGTGGTCTTCCACTCCAGACCCGCCGCGTGCCAGGGATTCGCTTCGGCGATTGGGCCGTAGCGCAACGACCATAGGAAGTAGATCATCGGCAGCAAATAGCCGACTGCTAGCACGCTGGCGCCGGCCGTCGAGAGCACGTTCAGCACTTGGAACTCCGGCGGATACTGCCAGTAGCGGCGCGGCATGCCGACGTAGCCAAGAATGAATTGCGGGAAGAACGTCAGGTTGAAGCCGACGAAGATAAGCAGCGCCGACAACTTCGCCCAGCCTTCCGGATACATGCGCCCACTGATCTTAGGCCACCAGAAATGCAAGCCTCCGAGATACCCCATTAACACACCACCTACCATGACGTAGTGAAAGTGGGCGACTACGAAATAAGTGTCGGTAACATGAACGTCAATGCCGAGCGTGGCGAGAAAAAGCCCGGTCAAGCCACCGATGGTGAAAAGACCTATAAAACCGAAGGCGTAGAGCATCGGCGTAGCGTAAGTAATCGAGCCCTTGTAGAGCGTTGCCGTCCAGTTGAACACCTTGACCGCCGACGGCACGCCAACAAAAAAAGTCAGGAACGAAAAGATCATGGCGGCGTAGAGCGAAATGCCAGCCACAAACATGTGGTGCGCCCAGACCAGAAAGCCGAATACGGCAATCGCGATGCTTGACATGGCCACGGCGCTGTAACCAAAAATTCGCTTGCGCGAGAAGCAGGGCACAATCTCGCTCACCACGCCCATTGATGGCAAGATCATGATGTAAACGGCGGGATGCGAATAGAACCAGAACAGGTGCTGGAATAGCAGAGGATCTCCGCCGCGGGTTGGATCGAAAATTCCCAAGTTGAAGGCGCGTTCAGCGATAACCAATAGCAGAGTGATCGCCAGCACGGGAGTACCCAGCAGAAAGATGATGCTGGTGGCATAGGTCGACCAGATAAACAGCGGCAGGCGCGACCATGTCATTCCCGGTGCTCGCATGCGGTGAATGGTAACGACAAAGTTCAACCCGGTGAGGATGGAGGAAAACCCGACAACGAAGATCGCAAGCCCGGCCTCGATTACATGGGTGTTGCTGAAAGCCGTGCTGAAGGGGGTGTAAAAGGTCCATCCCGTGTCCACACCACCGCTGGAGATGCAGTGCAACATCATGATTCCGGCGAGGCTGTACAGATACCAGCTCAGCAAATTGATAC
>JBEKQG010000151.1:0-7806 GCA_049519955.1 Terriglobales bacterium | reverse complement strand
GAGTCGGCTCCAGCGTCGTGTCATTTCGATTTTCGAAATCAGTGCCCTTGAACAACTCGACAACGGCGGCGCTCAAAGAGACTGGGCCAAGTTGGTAGAAGCACTGGAGCAGTTGGTGCAGCAATCGAGCCGGCAACTTGTCCGCGACGCCGAGGATCGTTCGGTACGACGTTTGTCTGGTCAACTTCTGATCGTGGTGAAAGAGGAGCGGGACGCGCTGACTCGGCCCTTTGATGAATCTGAGAGGAGGATCAGCCAGCTACGCGAGATAGTATCGCAAGCCGAGCAGTCCCTAAACGATCTTGGATACTTGTTCTCAGGAGAGCAGCAGCGCCTGTCAAAAACCTTTGGAGATCATCGGGATGGATTCCTCAAGTCCGTGCGAGATGCGGCTCACGGCGAACTTGGCTCGGCCCTCCAGTCGCTGCCACTCACTAATGGCCCCCGGTATCGGCGATCTGCAATGCGGGCGGCGCAAGATATCGCTCGGAATCACACGATGCCGTGGTTAGAAACCGAAAAGATAAGAGGAGAGGAAGCGTACCGGAAGATCGCGAAGAGATTCACCGATTTGACAACTGATTTCCTGGCGAAGACGCGCGGCATCCGGACCTCCGAGCTGGAGTATCTGCCAAGAGAGTTGAATGCCGAACAGGATTTCCGAACTCGCTCTGAGTTTCAGTTCTACGAGTACATTGTTTTGGCTGTCCCGGCTTCTCCAGTACGCTACGTTGCCGACCTTTTGTTCGGTACCATTCGGGCGCATTCGCTGATTGACGCTGACTCCCACGCTTTTCTCGACCTGCTCTTTGAAACCAACAGCGAGCGCGTGCGCAACGATCTTGAGAATCGTGTGACCAAGAGCCGCCGTTCCCTTGAAGCCGAATTACGCGCCGTGCTGCGTGAACTGAGCGCGGTCGCGGAGCGGGCTCTGGTTCGCGCACGCGCCGCCCATGCAGCGGGCGCCCCATCCGTTGAGTTGTCATTGAAGAGACTGGCGGGCATCGAGGCTGAACTCGCTCGCCTCAGCGGAGCCGAAGCTTCTCCTCTGGAGCATTCATGAGTACGGCCGCCATCTACGGTAGAGATGCCGAGCTTGAGCAACTCCGGCAGTTGGCATCTTGGCGTCGTTCCTTCCTGCTTCACGGCCCCGCTGGAGTTGGCAAAACACTGCTCCTGAAGCATCTGGCAGGTGAAGCGCTCGAAATGGTGGTTTGCGACGAATCTTCCAGCAGCCAAGCTGTTTTTCGGGCGCTTGCCGCCGGGCTGTTGGAGAAGAAGAACCGCCATGTTTACCAAGCCTGCGGACCTGCCGGGCTGAATGCCATCAAGGAAAAATCCGCCGTGTCAATCCGGGGGATCGTCGCCGATGCCCTGCGTGAAACGAGCTATTGGATTGTGCTCGACCACTTGAAAGCTCCGTCCCAGTCGTTTGCTGCCTCACTGAAGGATGTGTGCAAAGGGACGGCAACGCCGCTTATTGCGGTTGCCCGCTCCGCGCACATGGAAGATGTCGGGTTCTTGTTGCCGATGTTTTCCGATCGCTCCGAAAAATATGCCCTGCGGAATTTCGATTCGGATACAGCACGAAAGTTCGCTATGCGAACCGCACAGGAGATGCGCCTAAGCGCCTCCAACCGCGACGAAGCGATTCAGAAGATCGTCCACTACAGCAAGGGAAATCCCGGCGCGATCGTCGCCATGCTTCAAATGGCAGCCAGTCCGAAGTACGTTACCGGGCAGCACGTCAAACTTGCGCCCCTGTACATTGACTTTAGACTGAGGTGGGGAGTTACTCATGGATGAGGGACTCAGTGACAATCATCGTAGAGTCATCGCCAGCGGAATGCTGATCGTCGATGCCGCAGCCGTTCGTATGCTCGATCTCCTGGAAGACCGGAATTCGCCCGCCGCCATGAAGACCGTCGAGGGATCCGTTACTAAGGCTGAATTAGAGCAGGTCAGGGCGGGCCTGCTTCGACTTCAGGCGCTCATCGATGCCTTGGTGCGGAAATACGATCTTCAGCCCTCAAGGAAAAATCTCCGTCGCATCCTGGCAGCGGACGTATCCCAGATATGGGTGGCTTTGGAGGACAGCCGTCCCGCACGAATCCGGGGATACGGGGCCATGCCGATCTCCAGCGCCGAATCATTGGAAGCCGACTTACAGGAGTTGTTGCTGGTTGCCAACAGACTCAGGGCGCTTCTGAATTCCTAATCCCGACTGGCTCGCATTGCCACGCTCGGGCTTCAGCAGAGCCATTCTAGACCGGAGGCCCCTTCCGATCCAGATAGCGTCACGTGCCTTCCCACCCATCGGCATTCAACCAGAGCTGGGTGCTAAAATACAGGGTTTGCTCCTCCAGTTCCGTACTCATAAGGAAGCCCTCATGCCTAACACCATGCTCGCAGTTGTCAAGCCGGAAGCCGCACCGGGCGCGGAAATTCGCGAAGTCAAAATTCCCAGCTACGGCCGCACCGACGTTCTCGTCAAAGTCAAGGTCGCCTCCATCTGCGGCACCGATCTCCACATTTATGAATGGGACCGATGGGCCCAGGGGCGCATTCATCCGCCGCTGATCCCCGGACACGAATTCTGCGGCGAGGTGGCAGCTTTCGGCGATGAAGTCACCAGCGTGAAGGAAGGCGATTTCGTCTCGGCCGAAATGCACGTGGCTTGCGGCAAGTGCCTGCAGTGCCGCACCGGTGAAGCCCACATCTGCCAGCACGTGAAAATTATCGGCGTCGATACCGACGGAGCTTTCGCCGAATACGTCGTCATCCCCGAGTCGAATATCTGGAAACTCGATCCGGCTATTCCGCAGGAATACGCTTCCATTCTCGATCCGCTGGGCAACGCTGTGCACACGGTGCTGGCCGGAGAAATCGCCGGAAAAACCGTGGCCATCACCGGTTGCGGTCCCATCGGACTGTTCGCGATCGCCGTGGCGCGGGCCGTCGGCGCCAGCACGATTTTTGCGATTGAAGTCAACGAACACCGGCGCAAGCTGGCGACGAAGATGAACGCCGACTACGCGCTCGATCCGTCGAAAGAAGACGTGCGCGCCATCGTCGCGGAAAAAACCGGATGCCTCGGCGTGGACGTGGTCCTCGAAATGGCCGGCCATCCCGACGCCATTCGAACCGCGTTCGATATCGTGCGGCGCGGCGGACGCATTTCTCTGCTTGGCCTCACATCGAAACCGATCGCGCTCAACTTCTCGGAAGACATCATCTTCAAAGGGATCACCATTCAGGGCATCAATGGCCGCCGCATGTACCAGACCTGGTACCAGATGACGGCCCTGCTCAAGAGCGGACGACTCGATCTTCACCCCGTAATCACCGACCGCATCCCGATGAAAGATTTTTCCAAGGCGATGGCGCGGCTGAAGACCGGCGAGGCGAGCAAGATATTGGTGTATCCGAACGGAACGAAATAGCAGGTTGCGGAAGATGCAGCCTGCCGGGCCGTCGTTACTCGTTGGCAACGCGGCGGTGCGGCTTCACGGCCAGGCAACGGGCGAAGATCGCCGACACCTGCGGAATCTCTTCTTCATTCAACCGAATCGCGCTGCCCAGTTTTGTCAATGCCGCATTCAACGCGGCGGGCTGCGAGTGCGTCCGCTCCAGTATCTGCTGCCACTCTCGCGCCACGGGAATGCGCTCGTCGGTTTCGGCGTCTTCGCAAAACTGATCGGCCGCTTCCGGAGGGGTTCCGTACTCGTCGGCGACGTCCTCGTGAAAGTAGCCCCGCAGGAACAAATGCAACGCGGGAAAATTGGCGGCGGTAATTTCCGGTTTCGAGTTCATCAGCGGCACTCCGGATACGAAGTTAAAACATAGTAATCGTCGGGCCCGGCGTACTTCAGCACAACCAAAGCGTGCGCGCACGGTCGGGCCTCGCTCTCGCTACGATTTATGGTACGCCCAATCGGAGTGTTAGCGTCGTAGTCCAGCACCAAATTCGGATGCCCACCCGTGCGGCGAAGCCATTGCTGGATTCGGCCGCGCGACTCCGCGATCGCCGCGCCTACGGCATGTTCAGCGGCCGCGCGATCGGTGTAGGTCGAGGCCCCGGTTATGCCGCGTTCCCGCTCCATGCGCTCGCGCAGTTGCTGATCGGTCTGTCCCACATGTTTGCGAAGAATGTGCCCGCCGGCGGCCTCGTCCTGGCTAAGGTCGCGCGTGGGGCCGTGGTTCGCAGCAATGTCCGCGGCGATGGAGGAAGATGACGCCGAACTCGCGCCATTCGTGCCCCCGGGCGGCTGGCACGAAATCAGACCGCAGATTCCCACCGCGAAAACGATGCGAACTAGAACGCTGCGAAATGCAATAAACTTTGCCATTCAGCCCAAGATTACGCCGTACAGCGCAATCAATCCTGTAAAGTTCTGAAAATTGTGCTACTAAACAAGGTGTGCGGGCAAGTCTAATCGATTCGCTGGACGATTTCGAGCGCCGGGGCGGCGACTGCGCCTATGTGTTTCCGCGAGGATACCGGCGCGAGCGCTGGAGTTACGGACGCGTAGCCACGGTGGCGTATCAATTTGCCCGCGAACTCGAGGCGCGCAACATCGCCAAAGGCGACGCGGTGCTGTTGTGGGGTCCGAACTGTGCCGAGTGGGTGGCGGCGTTCCTCGGATGTGCGCTATGCGGAGTCGTCGCCGTTCCCGTCGACGACGCCGCCAGCCCCGACTTTGCGCGCCGCATCAGCGCCCAGGTCCGCACCCGGTTGGCGCTCTGTCCGCGCCAGCGGGCCTCGACTTTCGGCGGACTCGCGGAGAAGATCCTAACGATCGATCCCGCAGACCTCGCGGCCACAATCGCGAATCGTCCAACAGGACGCTTTCGCCCCGCCGAGATTCGGCCTTCCGATCCTCTCGAAATCGTGTTTACCTCCGGTACCACGGCCGAACCGAAGGGAGTCGTGCTCACCCATGCTAACGTGGTCGCCAACCTCGCCCCGATCGAAAGTGAGATCAAAAAATATCTAAAGTACGAGCGGCTCGTGCATCCGATTCGATTCCTCAACCTGCTGCCGCTGAGCCACGTTTTCGGGCAATTCCTGGGAATTTTTCTCCCGCCGCTGCTGGGCGCGACCGTCGTGTTCGAAAACACATTCAAACCCACCGAAGTCATGGCGACGATCCGCCGCGAGCGCGTTTCCGTGCTGGTGGCCGTTCCGCACATGATCGAATCGCTGAAGCAAAAGATCGAACGCGATCTCAGCAACGGTAGCGACGGTCGCGCCCGCGAGAATTTTACCGCGCGCTACGCCGCCGCCGGGAGCCAGCATTTTCTGCGGCGCTGGTGGACCTTCCGCGACCTGCGCCGCCGCTTCGGATGGAAATTCTGGGCCATCATCAGCGGCGGCGCCGCTCTTGATCGCGAGACTGAAGAATTTTGGCATCGCCTGGGATACGCCGTGATTCAGGGATACGGCTTGACCGAAACCACGTCGCTCATCAGCCTGAACCACCCCTTCCACACCAGCCGCGGCTCAATCGGAAAGGTGCTGCCCGGGCGCGAAATCAAGCTGGGCGAAGACGGAGAAATTTTGGTGCGCGGCAGCGGCGTCGCCAGCGGCTATTGGAATGGCAGCGAACTTCAGCCGGTCGCTCGTGAGGATGGCTGGTATGGCACCGGCGACCTGGGCGCGCTCGACGAGGAAGGCAATCTTTATTTCAAGGGCCGTAAGAAAGAAGTGATCGTCACGCCCGGCGGTATGAACATTTATCCCGAGGACCTGGAAGCGGCGCTGCGTCGGCAAAACGAAGTACGGGACTGCGTGGTCGTCGGATTGGAACGGGGCGGAAATGCCGAGCCGTGCGCGGTGCTGATTCTGCGCGACCGCACAACGGAAGATCCTAGCGGCGCACCGGCTGCGGATGGGAAGACAGATGCGAAGACAATCGTGCAGCGCGCCAACAAAACCCTGGCCGAGTATCAGCGCATGCACGCGTGGTTTGTCTGGCGCGACGAAGATTTTACCCGCAGCTCGACGCACAAACCACGCCGCAACGCGATTCGCGACGCGGTGGAAGCAAGCCTCCGCGGACAATCGCCAGCAAACGCCGCGAGCCCGCTCTCCGAACTGCTGACGCGGATCACGGGCCGCGCCGCGCAAGACCTTACGCCGGACGCAAACCTCGAAACCGGCCTCGGACTCAGTTCCCTCGAACGCGTCGAATTGCTGAGCGCGCTCGAAGACCGCTATGAGATCGACCTAGGCGAAACAGAGTTCGCCAATGCCGCCACCGTCGGCGATCTGGAAAAACTATTGCAAGGCGGACGAGGCGCTGGCGGCAGGCTTCAGGGTTCGGAAATTCAACACCGTAAGTTCCGCGACTCTCGTTTTCACTATCCGCGCTGGACATTGCGCTGGCCGGCAACATGGCTGCGCCTGGCGGCGCATTTTGTGCTGGCGCGCCCGGCCGTGTTTTTTCTGGGATGGCCGCGCGTCACCGGGCGCGAGAACCTGCGAGGCGTTCGTGGGCCGCTGCTCGTCGTTTCCAACCATGTCTCCGATGCCGATGTCGGCTTCATACAGACGGCGCTTCCTGCGCGCATCCGCCACAAACTGGCAACCGCAACCGGCGGCGAGGCGCTAGAAATGCTGCGTTCGCCCGCTGCGGATCGCGCGTGGCCGGGCCGAATCTACGACCGCCTGCAGTGGACGCTCGGCGTCGCCCTGCTGAACCTGTTCCCGATGCCGCGGCAGTCCGGCTTCCGCAAGAGCTTCGCCTACGCCGGAGAGGCGGTCGATCGCGGTTACAGCGTGCTCGTCTTCCCCGAGGGAAAGCACAACGAAGACGGCAAGCTCTGCCTGTTCCGCACGGGAGTCGGTCTGCTAGCCAATAATCTCCGCATCCCTGTCCTGCCGATGAGGATCGATGGTTTGTTCGAAATCAAGAAAGCCGGGAAGAAGTTCGCCGCGCCCGGAAAAATCCAAGTACGCATCGGTAAGCCCGTGAGGTTCGCGCCAGAAACCGACCCGGAGGAAATTGCGCGGGCGTTGCAACGAGCGGTTCAGAACCTGTAGTGTTTTGTCCCGTCACTTTCGCGCCGCCGCGCACTCCGCACAAGGACAAACTTCCCGCAGATAGAACCACGAGTAGATTCCCAAATCGTGTCGATCGTTCCAGGAAAACTTCAGCGCGTACTTGCCCACGGCCTCGGCTGACAACCCTTTTACCGCGGGCTTGTACATGGGCAAGGCCCCCGGCGCGGGCTTTGCCGCCTCGCCCGCCTTGCGTCCCGCCTTGGTGCGCTCATCCTCGCACAACGCGCACGGACAAGCATCCCGCAAGAACGCAAACGTGTAGACGGACCGGTGTCCATCTTTCCACTCAATCTCCATCCCCGCGCCAGTGGTCAAATGAATCACCACCGACTTAGGATCGTTCCCCACTCGGGGCGAAAGATCAGGCAGCGCCATAAATTTTAGTATCGCACGTCAGCCGCGCGGAGGACCGAATGCGGGGCGGGATTGTGGCGCTAATGTGAATGGGCGCGGACAGAAGCGCCCGCGCCCATTCGCAATCCTACCCAGTTCCCGTGCAAGGAAACCGGGCTTACGCGCCGAGATGGAACAGCGCCAAGTTACGCTCGAAAGATCTTCCGCCGCAGGATTCCGGCGACGGCGATCAGCCCCGAACCCAAGAGTCCGAGCGTGCTGGGCTCAGGAGTGTTCAGGTGGGTTCCACCGAGTACGATGTCGCCCGTTTGGTCCCGATACCATTGATTCTTGTAAATCAGAATCGTCTGCGAGGTGGTCCCGGTCACATAGTCGTTCCGCCAGTC
>JBEKQG010000150.1:0-7830 GCA_049519955.1 Terriglobales bacterium | reverse complement strand
GGATTCTGGCCAAGGAGCAGTCCCGGTTGTTTCTGCGGAGACGCGGCAAGGCGCGTCTCTACGGGAGAGCACGTCCGCCGCGTCCAAGTCCGGTACGGACGATGGCAGCGATTACCCGTTCGCGATCACGCTGGGCGAAATTTACGAAGGCCCGCTCGACCTGCTGCTCGATCTGATCCGCAAGCAGGACATCGACATCTACGACATTCCCATCGCCAGGATCACGGCGCAGTACCTGACTTATGTGGAGCGCATACGCGAACTCGACGTGAACGTGGCGAGTGAGTTCATCTACATGGCGGCGGTGCTGATTCACATCAAGTCGAAGATGTTGCTGCCGCGCGATCCGCTGGCTCCCGCCGACGCGCTGGAAGATCCGCGCAGCGAACTGGTCAACCGGCTACTGGAGCACGAAAAGTTCAAGTCCGCGGCGCAGATGCTGCTGCAGAAACAGCAGATTGAAGACGCAGTGCTGAGCAATCCGGCGATCCGCGAGTTCATGGACGCCGAGGGTGCCGAACCTGAGCTTGCCGCCGATGTCATCGACCTGGTCAAGACCTTCCAGCAGATTCTGGACCGAGCGCGCACTCGGCCCATCCTGGAAGTGGACGAAGAGACCGTAACGGTCGGCCAGATGATCCAGTACCTGCACCGGCGGCTCGCGCTTGAAGATCGGCCCATTCGCCTGAAGCAGGTGCTCGGCAATGTAGCGTCGCGTCCGGCATTGGTCTGCATGTTTTTGGCGTTGCTCGAACTGGTCCGTTTGCAGGCGATCCAGGTACGGCAGGACCAGGTCTTCGGCGAAGTGCTGGTGAGAAAGCACTCGCACTTTGAAGAAGTGATGACCGAGCAAGCCGCGGTGCGGGATGATTGGAGATAAGCCGGTCGTTAGTCGTTGGTCGTTGGCAGCGAGTAAACGCTGCTGCGAACCACGATCAGTCGCGAACGACCAATGACCAACGGCCAACGACAATTTATGAGTCTGAAACCTCAACTCGAAGCCATCATTTACGCGGCGGAGACGCCGATTTCGCTCGACCAGATTTTTTCGCTGGTGAAGGAGTCGCTGCTTGCGGAAACTCCGGGAGTCGAAGCGGCGGAAATGAAGTCGCGCGTTCGCGCCATGCTCGAAGAACTCATCGCGGATTACTCCGGGGCCGACCACGGAATCGAAATCCGCCAGGTTGCCGGCGGATACCGCATGTCCACAAAGCCTGAGCAGCACGACGCGGTGCGCGCCTTCGCCAAAAGCCTGAAACCGCCTTTCCGGCTGTCGCTTCCGGCGCTTGAAACGCTTGCCGTCATCGCCTACAAGCAGCCGGTCACGGTGCCCGAGATCAGCGAAATTCGCGGTGTCGATGCCGGCGGAGTCATCGCCACCCTGCTCGACCGTAAGCTCATCACGACCGCCGGCAGAAAGGCCGTGATCGGACGCCCCATTCTCTACAGAACCAGCAAGGAATTTCTGCTGCGCTTCGGGCTGAAGGACATCAACGAACTGCCCAGCATGGAGGAATTCGAGAAGCTGCTGGCCGAGTCGTTCCAGAGCGACATGATTCCCGGTGAGGACGCGCCTGCCGAAGAGTCTTTGAGTTTGCCGCTGACGGCGGGGGACGATTCGAAAGATCAAGAGCTTGACCACGGGGTACACAGGGATACACAGGGTCAAACAGAAAACGGTAGTGGCACGCAGGTGAAGGATGATTCTTTCGAGACAGTGCCAATGGAAACAGTACCCGAAGAAGAACGCGCAGTCGTAGTCGAGGAAAGCGCCGAACCGAAACCTGCCGATGAAGAAGAAGTGACAGAAGCGGAAGCGCCAAGCGACACCAAATCGGAGTAGCCATGTCAGCCGAACGTCTGCAAAAAATTATCGCTGCCGCCGGAGTCGCATCCCGCCGTAAAGCGGAAGAAATGATCGCTTCCGGGCGCGTGCAAGTCAATGGCCAGGTCGTCACCGAGCTTGGCACGAAAGCCGATCCCGGCGAAGACCACATCCGCGTGGATGGCAGGCTGCTCCAGGAACCCGAGCGTTACACCTACATCGCGCTAAACAAGCCCAAGGGATACGTGACCACGGTCAGCGACGAAAAGAAACGCCCCACTGTGATGGATCTGGTGAAAAAAGTGAAGGGCCGTGTGTATCCCGTGGGGCGCCTGGACTGGGCCAGCGAAGGCTTGCTGCTGCTGACCAACGACGGAGCGCTCGCCAACGCTCTGATGAAAGCGTCTTCGAACGTGGCGAAGACTTACGTGGTGAAAGTCGCCGGACAACCCGACGAGGCCAAGCTCGACAAGCTGCGCCGCGGAGTTTCCATCGCGGAAAAGGGCGGACGCCGAGTGCGCACCGCTCCGGCAAACATCCGCCTGATCCGCGAAGGCGACAACCCATGGCTCGAAGTGACCATCATTGAAGGCCGCAACCGCCAAGTCCGAAAGATGTTTGAGGAAGTGGGACACCACGTGGAAAAAATTCGGCGCGTGCAGTACGGGCCCCTCGCGCTCGACGTTCCGCCGGGAGATTGGCGCAACCTTACTCTGCTGGAAGTGGCGAAGTTGAAGACCGCCGCGTCGGGAGCGAAGATCGCTCTTCCGCCCAGCGTGCCCAATCCGCTGCGCACGCCGAGACTGCCGCAAGCACCGCGCGCGCCGAAACCGACGCACTCGACGAGCCCGTCACGCGCACCAAAAGCACGCACGCCCAAGCGCGAGCGCAATTAGATCTAGTTTCACAAATGCAGCTCTCGTTTCGGCGGCGCTAATCCGTTACTCCGATGCGAATCCAGCATCCTTGTTCAGTCCGGCAATCACAAAAGTAATTAACCGTAGTTTATGTCCTAATGTATACTTGCGCTAATTCACAGGCGGGTGGCGTACGCCGTTTTCCCGTTCGTGCGGCGTCGTTGGACTGAACGAACCATGGAAATGAAAGAACCAAAGACAGCATTGGAGCCGCAAGGGTCCGCCGCACCGCGGGCCCAGGCTGGGGATGGCCGGCGAATGCCGGGCGGCGATGTCGTCATCACGCATGAGGACATCGACCGGGCGCACGACCGCGAACGGGTTTCGGCGATGCGGGCGCGGCGCGGCTTTCGGCCACGGATGCGGTTGTTCTGGTTGCTGATTGGCCCCGGCATCCTGGTAATGCTGGGGGAAAACGATGGGCCCAGCATGTTGTCGTATGCAGCGACGGGGGCGCGGTTTGGGGTCGGTTTCTTCCTGCCGTTCGTGGTGCTGACGTTTCTGATGGCGTGCGTGGTGCAGGAAATGACCGTACGTTTGGGCGCGGCCACACATCGCGGCCACGCGGAGTTGATCTTCGAGCGCTTTGGCCCGTTCTGGGGCTGGTTCTCGATGATCGACCTGATGGTGGGCAATTTTTTGACGCTGGTGACGGAGTTCATCGCCATCCGCGCTGGGCTGGGATTCTTCGGAGTGCGGCCGGCGGTCGCGGTGTTTGGCGCATTGCTGGTGCTTTCGGTCGCGCTCATGACGCACCGGTACTGGACGTGGGAGCGGATCATTTTGGGCGCTGCCGTGTTCAACCTAGCGTTTGTGCCGGTGGCCCTGCTGGCCCATCCGCACTGGGGCGACATCGGCCGCGCAATGGTGACTTGGAGACCGCTGCCAGGTGGGATCACGCAGGAAACAGTCCTGATCCTGCTGGCCGATATTGGAGCGACGGTCACTCCGTGGATGCTGTTTTTCCAGCAAAGCGCGATTGCCGATAAGGGACTGACCACGCGCGACATCCGCTTTGGGCGCGTGGACACGGTGCTGGGAGCGGCTTTGGCGACCATTGCCGCGCTCGGGACTATGGTGGCGACGGCCCCGCTATTCTTGCACCACATGACGGCAGCGAACTTCGAAGCAGGGGAGTTCGCGCAGGCGTTGCAGCCGTTTGTTGGACACTGGGGAGCGGCGCTTTTCGCGTTGGGCATGTTCGAGGCGGGGATGGTCGCGGCAATCACGATTTCGACATCATCCGCGTACGCGTTTGGAGAAGTCGCGCGGCGGCCGCACAGTTTGAATCTTCCCTTCAGGCAAGGCAAGTCGTTCTATCTGGTGCTGCTGTTGGAAGCGGCGGCCGCGGCGGGGTTGGTGTTGATCCCGGGGATTCCGCTGGTGTACATCGTGCTGGTGGTGAACGTAATCGCCGTGCTGGCTATGCCTCCGGCGCTGCTTTTTCTTTACATGCTGGTGAACGATCGCGAAATTATGGGCGAACTGATTAGTCCGCTGTGGGCGAATGTGCTGGCGCTGGGGGTCGTGACCGTGCTGATCGGGGCGGGCCTTTTGTTTGGAGTCAGCGTAATTGCGCCCAATGCGCTGGCGCTGGTGGGAGGCAGATAAATGGAGAAAGAATTCGATTCCGCAACCGGCGCGGAACTGAGCCGCGAGGAATTCACCACGGTGATGACCGCGCTGGAGCCCGACCAGCTTATTTCCGCCAAGGAGCACCATCATTGTCCGCGACGGCAGTTGACGCGGAGGGAGATGGCGCTTTTCTGGGCGTTGAGAATTTATTTGGTGTTCATGGTCGGCGTAGTGGTGTATCAGATTTGGACAAGCGTGCGGTAGGGATTTCGCGGTTTTGTAATTTGGGAAATTTGTAATTTGAAACCCGTGCCACGCGCGCTTTCCGGAGAGTCTCGCGCCCTGGAGATTCCAGATTGCCGAGTTCCACAATTGCCAAATTACAGAATCATTCCGCAAAACAAATTACACTATTAGTTCCGAGTCAGTGCCGTTTCCCGGTTCTCTACCCCAGCATGAAGGAAGGCCACGATGTCATCGAATAGTTTCGGAGCACGCGCAACTTTCAAAGTCGGCGCCAAGGAATATGAACTCTACCGGATCGACGCGCTCGACCGGCAGGGCATCTCGACGCGGCACCTGCCGTTCTCGCTGCGTATTCTGCTGGAGAACCTGCTGCGCACGGAAGACGGGCGCAACGTGACTGGAGACGAAATTCGCGCGCTGGCGGCGTGGAACAAGAATTCGAAGCCGGAAAAAGAAATTGCCTTCACACCCAGCCGCGTTCTGCTGCAGGATTTTACCGGCGTGCCCGCGGTCGTCGATCTCGCCGCCATGCGCGATGCCATGAAACGGCTGGGCGGCGATGCGAAGCTCATCAATCCGCTGCAGCCCGCCGAGTTAGTCATCGACCACTCGGTGCAGGTCGATGAATTCGGGTCGCCCAATGCGTTTGACGTAAACGCGCTGCTCGAATTCCAGCGCAACAAGGAACGCTACGCGTTTCTGCGTTGGGGGCAGACCGGCTTCCGCAATCTCGCGATCGTGCCTCCGGACACGGGGATCGTCCACCAGGTGAACCTCGAATATCTGGCGCGCGTGGTTTTTGTACACGAAGAAGGCGGGAAGCGCACGGCGTATCCCGACACGCTTGTTGGCACGGATTCGCACACGACCATGGTGAACGGACTTGGCGTGCTGGGCTGGGGCGTGGGCGGCATCGAGGCCGAGGCCGCGATGCTGGGGCAGCCTGTATCCATGCTGATTCCGCTGGTTGTGGGCGTGAAGCTCACCGGACGATTACGTGAAGGCGCGACGGCAACCGATCTCGTTCTTACGATCACCGAGATGCTGCGCAAACACGGCGTGGTTGGCAAGTTCGTCGAGTACTTTGGGCCCGGCCTCGGAGATTTGCCGCTCGCCGATCGCGCAACGATTGCGAACATGGCTCCTGAATACGGCGCCACTTGCGGCATCTTCCCCATCGACAAAGAGAGCCTGCGCTACCTGAAGCTCACCGGGCGCAGTGACGAACAGATTGCGCTGGTCGAAGCGTACGCGCGCGAGCAGGGGATTTTTCACGACGCCAATACGCCGGAAGCCGAATACTCCGAGCTGCTGAGTCTCGATCTCGACACGGTGGAATCGAGTCTCGCCGGACCGAAGCGCCCGCAGGACCGAGTGGTGCTGTCGAAGGCGGGCGAGTCGTTTGAGAAGGCATTGCCGGGTTTGATAAGAGTCACGAAGAGTGAGTCGAAAACTTCAGCAAACGGGCAGTTGCATCATGGCAGCGTGGTGATTGCGGCGATCACCAGTTGTACGAACACGTCGAATCCGTCCGTGATGCTGGCCGCTGGGCTGCTGGCGAAAAAAGCCGTGGAGCACGGTCTCGAAGTGCCTGTGTGGGTAAAAACTTCGCTTGCCCCGGGATCGAAGGTCGTGCGCGACTATCTCGAGACAGCAGGGCTGATGCCGTATTTGGAGAAGTTGAAGTTCCACATCGTCGGCTACGGGTGCACGACGTGCATCGGAAATTCCGGGCCGCTGCCCGCGGAAGTTTCGCGAGAGATTGAGGAGAAAAATCTGGTCGTGGCGTCGGTGCTCTCGGGCAATCGCAACTTTGAAGGGCGGATTAATTCCGAAGTCCGCGCCAATTATCTGATGTCGCCGCCGCTAGTCGTCGCCTTCGCGCTCGCCGGACGCATTGACATTGACCTGCGCAAAGATGCCGTCGGAAAAGGCAAGGACGGCAAAGGCGTTTACCTTGCAGACATCTGGCCTTCGCGGCAGGAAGTCGAGCAGGCGATGGCGAGCGCGATTACCTCGGAGATGTTCCGCAAGAGCTACGCGGAGGTGTACTCGGGAGACGAGCGCTGGCGCGGGCTGCCGGTTCCGAAGGGCGAGACTTACGCTTGGGAAAACGATTCGACCTACATTCGGCAGGCGCCGTACTTCGATGGCATGGCACTCAAGCCATCGGCCATCGAGGACATCAAGGACGCGCGCGTGTTGGCCGTGCTTGGCGACAGCGTTACCACCGACCACATCTCGCCCGCAGGATCGATCAAGAAAGACGGGCCCGCCGGCAAATATCTGATGGCGCACGGCGTGAAACCGGCGGATTTCAATTCTTACGGATCGCGCCGCGGCAATCATGAGGTGATGGTGCGCGGCACGTTCGCCAACGTTCGGCTGCGCAATAAGATGGTGAGCACCGAAGGCGGGTTCACTCGCCACTTGCCCGACGGCGCGGAGATGTCGATTTTCGATGCGTCGGAAAAGTATCATGCCGAAAAAGTACCGCTCGTGATTCTCGCCGGCAAGGAATATGGTTCGGGAAGTTCGCGCGACTGGGCGGCCAAGGGGCCGCGGCTGCTGGGTGTGCGGGCGGTGATTGCGGAAAGCTACGAGCGCATTCATCGGTCGAACCTGGTTGGCATGGGCATTCTGCCGCTGCAATTTCTGCCGGGAGAAAATGCGGAGACGCTGAAGTTGACGGGCGAGGAGATCTTCGAGATCGCGGGGATTCGCGAAGTGGTGGAGAAATTTTCTTCCGGGCGCAAGATTGCGGTGCGCGTGAAGGGCGGGGCGGCGGCGGAGTTTCAGGCTATTGTGCGCATTGACACTCCGCAGGAAGCTCTGTATTACGCGAACGGTGGCATTCTCCAGTACGTGTTGCGGCAGTTGCTGGCGGAGAAAGCTTAGCCGGGATAGCCGTTCCTGCGTGGTTCTTGCTGGCTGCGTGCTAATCTCGAAGCCGATGTACGTCACAGCCCAATACATTCCCGCCGTTTATAGCCTAGCTGCGATGGGGGCCTGGGGCGCCAGCGATTTTCTGGGTGGAGTGGGCGCGCGGCGGGTGAACGCTTTTCTGTTTACGGCCATCGTACACCTCTGCGGCATGGCCACGGTCGGCACAGTTGCACTGATGACCCACGCGCCATTCCCGGAAAGTCCAAGCTTGGTTTGGTCGCTGCTCGCCGGATCGGTTGGCGGTATCGCGCTGGCGTTGTTCTATCGTTCCTTGGCCAGCGGAAACATGGGATTGGTCGCGCCGGTGGCTGCCGTGCTGGG
>JBEKQG010000149.1:0-7891 GCA_049519955.1 Terriglobales bacterium | reverse complement strand
TGATTCCGCGTGAGATTTCCAGAGCCTTGGTCCTCAACCTCTCTGGCGAAACAAGCGGTGCAAAAACACCGCCCAGGAGAAGTTTGCCCTTGACAGAGCCTTCCCTCTTATCGAGGGCCACCTGAGGTCGCTCAATCACCCTGCAATCACGAGGATTTTCGATGAAGGAACGTTCACAGCAAGTACGGGCGTAAAGTATCCCTTCGCAGTCATCGAATACGTTCCGGTCACCGCTCGAACGTTGATGGTCTCGAAACAGATAGACCGGCTGCGTGCTCTCCGAATTGCGCTCAACTGCTTATCTGCAATCGATTGCCTACGCAAAGCACTGCCGCCTCTGGTTCATCGTGACATTAAGCCCGAAAACATCCTCATCAGCGAGATGGGAGCGAAGTTGGCTGATTTTGGTTTGGTGAAGGTTTTGGCTGATCTTCAGCCGGACGATGATGCTGATGCGCTCGAAGGGACCCAATGGCCCGGAATGCCGTGGCGGTATCGGACACCGGAGCTTGTCAAAAGAGCGATTGATCGCAAGACGCCGATAACTCCTAGGAGCGACATATTCCAGTTTGGAACTGTTTTCTATGAACTGCTAACGGGGTTCAATCCCCAGAGTCCGCCGGACGAGGTGACGGACCCGATCAGTTTGGACTTGCGCGAGATCAAAGGAAGCCAAGGACAAGAGCTTTTGGATTTGGTCAGGGCAATGCTGGCCGAAAAACCATCGAATCGACTCCCTGCGAATGCTTGTATAAAAAGACTGAACAAGATCCACGAAGCCTACTGTCGATCTATGTTTGAGGTTACGGGACAGTGTGTTTGAGACCTGTCGCCTCCAGACCCGAATGAAAAACGCGGGAGGGATTGCTCCCTCCCGCGTTGGTTTTGGCTGAACCGACGCTGCCGGGCTTCGCCCGGCTGGACAGCCGAAGGCGGCTGTCCCTACGTGATTCTTCTTTACACCAGGCCCTGGTCGAGCATGGAGTTCGCGACTTTCAGGAAGCCTGCGATATTGGCGCCGTTCACGAGGTTGCCGGGCGTGCCGTACTGTTCGGCCGTTTCGAAGCAATTCTTGTGGATGGCGATCATGATCTTGTGCAAACGATCATCGACTTCTTCGCGGGTCCAGGAGAGGCGCATGCTGTTCTGCGACATTTCCAGTCCGGAGGTGGCAACGCCGCCGGCATTGGCGGCCTTGGCCGGTCCGTAGAGGATTTTGTGTTCGAGGAACAGCTTGGTGGCCTCGATGGTGCTGGGCATGTTGGCGCCTTCGCTGACGACCTTGCAGCCGTTCTTGATGAGAGTGGCCGCGTCCTTGGCGTTGATCTCGTTCTGAGTGGCGCTGGGGAAGGCGCAATCGGCCTTGATGGCCCAGATGCCGTTGTGGTCGGCCTTGTGGTCGTTGGGGGTGTAGACGGCCTTCTTGAACTTCTCCGCGTATTCCTTGATGCGGCCGCGGCGGTTGTTCTTGAGGTCCATGATATAGGCGAGCTTCTCGCGGGTGATGCCGTCGGCGTCGTGGATGAAGCCGTCGGAATCGGACGCGGTGACCGTCTTGGCGCCGAAATCGAGGAGCTTTTCGACGGTGTATTGATAAACGTTGCCGCTGCCGGAGACGAGGCACACTTTGCCTTCGAGCTTGTCTTTCTTGGTCTTCAGCATTTCGTCGGCGAAGTACACGCAGCCGTAGCCGGTGGCTTCGGGACGAATCAGCGAGCCGCCCCAGGCCAAGCCCTTGCCGGTGAGGACGCCGGTGAATTCATTGCGCAGACGCTTGTATTGGCCAAAGAGGAAACCGATTTCGCGTCCGCCCACGCCGATGTCGCCGGCGGGAACGTCGGTATCGGGGCCGATGTGGCGTTGCAGTTCGGTCATGAAGCTCTGGCAGAAACGCATGACTTCGTTGTCGCTCTTGCCTTTGGGATCGAAATCCGAACCGCCCTTGCCGCCGCCCATGGGCAGCGTGGTGAGCGAGTTCTTGAACACTTGTTCGAACGCCAGGAATTTCAGAATGCCGAGATTGACGGATGGGTGCAAACGCAGGCCGCCCTTATAGGGGCCGATGGCGCTGTTCATCTCGATGCGGAATCCGCGATTGACTTGGACTTTGCCTTTGTCGTCGAACCAGGGGACGCGGAACATGAGGACGCGTTCGGGCTCGGTGATACGTTCGAGGATCTTGTTTTCCTGATACTCGGGGTGACGCGCCAACGCGGGCTTCAAGGATTCGACCACTTCAAGAACGGCCTGGTGGAATTCCGGCTCGGCTGGGTTTTTGGCTTTCACAAGGTTGAGAATTTGATTGACGTAGTCCGCCGCCGCATTACCCTTGGGCGGTTCCATGACAGCACTCATAAGTCTTGCCTCCGAATTTTTACGAACTGAATTCTTACGAACTCAACGGGTTTTCAAAACAGGACGCCGCACGATCTGCGGCTGTAGTCATTAGATGCCGGGAGCGGGGGGTATGCCGTGACAGGCGTCACCGGATTTCGTGATGGATGGGCATAGGGCTGTGTGCATTGAGCGCGATTTGCTACGCTCCGGTAACCACTGTGTAATGTGTGCCTTAGCTCGACGGCGAAAAGCGAGACAAGGTCAGTTGCTGGCCTCAGGGCTCGACAACTGTTACTTTTGCGGTCACCTGTTGGCCCTTTTCCATGCCTCCGACGACGATGAGGCCGCGGCGGGTGACGAGCAGTCCGCGATGGTCCATGGTGGGAACGGCGGTGGGCTGGGGAGCGTCTTCCTCGATCGTTTCCCAATTGCCGGTGTAGTCGTTGAAAGCGAAGGTCAGGGGCGAAGGTTCAGCCGGGCGTCCGTCATAGCCGATTCCGTTGAAGGTGTAGGGGACGTCAGCGCCGCCGGAGAAATAGATTCTGCCGCCTTTTTTTTCCAGCGTCCCGGCGCCCGCGGCGATGCGAAAACGCGCTTTGCCGGGATGGGCGGCGAGCGGCGTCCACTGAATTTTCGCGATATCGCCCTTTTTGGGGATCTCACCCATCCAGCACTCATTGGATGCGATGAACTTGGGCCCCAGGCTGCTGGGGTTCTTGTAGGCGCCGTCCACGTAAACAATGGTGTCGCCAATGATGGCGCCGGCATGGCCGAACACGGGCGTGCCGGGGAGCGGCGTGGCCTGGGTCCAAGTGTCGTTATCGGTGTCGTAGACCTGGACATTGCGGACGGGGGCGTTTTTCGCGGAGGACCATCCGCCGATGAGGAAAATGTAACGGTCGCGATAGACGCCAACCACGGCATCGGCGACGGGCTCGGGGATGTCTTTGCCGCGATAATAGCGATTGCGGACGGGGACAAAAACGTTCAGGTCGGAGACGGTAGTCGCGCCACCGAGCGAATCGAGGATGTAGCCTCCGAAAATGAAGACCTGGTCGTGGAGCGCGACGGCGGAGACCGCGAGCCGGCCGGCCACTCCAGGGACGGGACGCACTTCCGTCCACTGGCCAGTTGCGGGGTCCATTTCGTAGGCGCTGGTGGTGACGGCGTCCCAGGTTTTTTTGGGGCCGATGCCCATGAAGGAAAAAATTCTGGGGCCGCCGGGATCGTGCGAGATGGCGACCGCGTTGTTCGAAAGCGGCTCCGGGAGCGGGGTGAGCTTGGGCTCGTCGGCGGCGTGGAGCCGGGCCACAAGAAAGAGACAGAACAACGCCGGGAGCAGTTTGCGGGATGCGGATTGCATGGCTGAAATGATAGCAGCGGTGGGGGTGTCAGGTGTCAGGTGTCAGGAAAAACAACCCCGTCAGACCTGACACCTGCGACCTCAGAACCATGTGCGCTGTCGGTATTCGCGATAGGCGTCGCCGAACTTTGCTTCCAGGACTGCGGCTTCGCGGCGGGCGCGGACGATCTGCATCGGAATGAGCACGAGCAGAATGGCCAGCAGTTTAGGCCGGCCTACGATGAGGGCCAGGCCGACTACAAAAATCACGCCAAAAATGTAAACCGGATTGCGGATGCGCGAGTAAATGCCGTGGGTGACAAGAGCGGTCGCTTTCGGAACGATGGAGAAAGAGCGGCCCAAGGTGTAGCGGGCGAGGACCACGCCGCCGAGGCCGATCAAACCGAGCAGCAGGCCGAGGGAGCGCATTGGGCCGTGCGGCCCCGGTCCGAACTGAAATGCCCAGCCGAGCGCCCACAGTCCGGCGATCAAGGGCAACCAAACCCACGCTATCGTTACACGATTCATTTTCACGTCTCCATCGCAATCAGTGTATGCGTGCGCCGGTCTGGCTGTCGCCCATCCGCCGGTTCGACACGTCAGCGGCAGGCATTCACGTTGTTTTCACATTTTCGCTATATGCTAAGTTAGTGATAGTTGCGGGCTTGTTTCGATCCCGCGAGTTTTTCATGACGCGAAAACAACCTTCCACGGCTTTGCGACCGAAGCGCCGCCCGACTTCGAGGAGGCGCACAGCGGAGGCGCGCCCGAGTGCGGCCGAGACGCACGATAATAATAATGATGGAGATTTCACGGGAGATGAACTTTCGGCCCTGATTGTTCGCGGCTGCCTGATTGCCCGCGACGCGGTCTTCAACGTGAGGGACTTTTTCGCCGACGGATCGCGTCTGGCATTTCTCGCCATCAAGGATTGCGAAAAGGAACTCGACCAGATCGAACGCAAGATCGACGAGCAACTCCCCGAGGCCATCACGCGTGTAGGCGAAGCGAAGGCGCGCGAGTTGCTCGCCTGCCTGAAGTTTATTACCGATCTCGAACGCATCGGAGACCTCGCCTATAGCGCGGCCATGCATCTGGAATCGCGCCGCGAAAAATTGCCGGCGGCGGATTCCCGTCAGTTGGTGGAGATGGCGTCGCGGCTTTACAGCATGCTGGAGCAGGTCCATCAAGGCTTCGTCAAGCGCGACGTGGCGCACGCGCAAAGCGTTCTGCAATCCGATCCGGAAGTGGACCGGTTGTGCCATTCCTTGTTTCGCAGACATCTCGCCGAGCCGAACAGTGCGGGCGGCCACAAGAATTTCGACATCCTGCTGGCCGCTCAGGCGCTGGAACGGATAGGCGACCACGCCAAGAACCTCGCCGAAGAGGTTTACGGGCTCTCGGAAGGGCGCTCGCTGCGGCACAACGCCAGGAAACTTTCGACGGCGTAGGTGGTGAGAAGAGGCTTGAGTGTCGTACCCATTTGGGGTACAATCGTACCCATAATGCCTGGGTCGACCCACTCACAATTCGCGCGCCGCAGCTTGTTTGGACAGACGCGCAGCGCGCTGCTGGCGCTGCTGTATGGCCGTGTTGACCAGACATTTTATATGCGACAACTGGTGCGAGAGGTTGGCGCCGGCCATGGCGCTGTCCAAAGGGAATTGAAGCACCTGGAGAATTTGGGACTGATTGTGCGAGCGACCCTGGGCAATCAGGTCCTCTATCGCGCGAATTCGCGGAGTCCGATCTTCTCTGAGATCAAGAGTCTGATCGCGAAGACCGTCGGCATCAACCGCGTGATTAGTTCGGCGTTGGCGTCTCTAGGGCCGCAGATTGAAGTTGCCTTTGTTTACGGCTCGGTGGCGCGTCAAGAGGAGGCGGCAAACAGCGACGTCGATCTGATGGTTTTGGGGAACGCGTCATTCAGCGAGGTGGTGTCCGCTCTCGGACCAGCTCAGAAAGCGCTCGGCAGGGAGATCAATCCAACTGTTTTTCCACTATCCGAATTCCGGTCAAAATTGGCGGCGGGGAACCATTTCTTGCAGAGTGTAATGAAAGAGAAGAGACTCGTCGTGGTGGGAACCGAGCATGAGCTTGCAGAGTTGGCGTCAAAACGGTTGGCTGGTCCAGCACGCAACAAGCGCTGAAGAGATCGCAAACCTGTTGGCCCTCTCGGACCGCGATCTGGCAGCCTGCCAGGTAAAGCAGTTGCCTTCCGACTGGCGATTTGCGATCGCCTCTACAATGCAGGACTGCAAGCCGCAACCGCCGCGCTGGCTGCTGCGGGTTATCGAGCTACCCGGGACAACCATCACTACCGCGTTATCCAATCGCTGGAGTTCACGACGGCCCCTGGCCAAAAAGTCATCGACACTTTTGACGGCTTTCGAAAGAAACGCAATATCAGCAGCTACGATCTCGCAGGCGCCGTGTCTGACAAAGAAGCGGACGAGATGCTCAAACTCGCAATGAGCCTTCGTGGCGACGTGGAACGGTGGATCAGAGCAACTCGTCCGGAACTGTTTAAGCCTGCCAGGTAGCGAGCTTCTTTAGGGCCGAGCGCCACGCCGCTTCAATGAAAGTCGTGCGAGGCCGTCTCTGCCTGCGTAATGTGGAGCGGCGAGACTTTTTCCGCGCGGATGTGGATGACGTTGTCCCGATTTTGCAAAATTCCCTCGACCATCAGGAAGCGCGCTGAGATCAGCAACGCTCGATGCTGCCGCAGCAGATCGGGAGCGAAGATCGCGTTGGCGATCCCGGTTTCATCTTCCAGGCTCATGAACATCATGCCCTTGGCGGTGCCCGGACGCTGGCGGGCAATCACGCATCCGCCAATTCGCAAGCGGCGTCCATTGGGAACGCGCGCGAGATCGCAGGCGCGATAAATTCCCATTTTTTGCATCTCTGACCGGCGATACTGCATGGGATGAGGGCCAACGGTCAGCCCGGTGGCGCGAAAATCCGCCATCAGGCGCTCTTCGCCGGTCATGGCAGCGAGCGGAGACTCTCCATCAACTTCCGGCAGCTCATCCAGCAACGGTCCCGACCAGCGCACGGCGCGCTCCACCTGCCAAAGCGCATCGCGGCGATGAAAAGGCTTTTCACCACGGAGACACGGAGGCACGGAGGGAGAACTTTCAAGGGCTTCTGATTTGTCACGAACTCTTTTGTCCAATGAGACTTCAACCCAAGGTGATTCCACCAAAAAGGTTTTCTCCGTGTCTCCGTGCCTCGGCGGTGGATTTCCGATTTCATCGAGCGCTCCAATTTCCACCAGCGTGGTCAACTCATCTTTGCGCAACTCGGGCACGCGGCGCGCCAGATCGTGAACCGAAGCGAACGGCGCCAGGCTGCGCTCCCGAACCAGCGCTTGGCCCGCCGGCTCGCGCAATCCGCGCGCATAATTCAAACCAAGACGCACGGCAAATTCCAGACTGCCACCGTCCGGTTTGTGATGCTGAACGGAAGCATCGTTTTCGCGGAGCGAAACGGATGCTGAAGTAGAGGACCTATGCATTTGTGCGGCGCCAGCGGCAATGCATAGGTCCTTCGCTTCGCTCAGGATGACAGAGCTTGAAATTGGCTCCAACGTGCACTTCCAATCCGACCGCGTCACATCCATGGGCAGTACTTTCAATCCGTGGCGCTGCGCATCTTTCACAATCGTTGCCGGATGATAAAAGCCCATCGGCTGATTATTTAAGAGCGCCGCCGTGAACGCCGCCAGGTAATGGCATTTCAAATAAGCGCTGGCGTAGGCAATCAAGGCAAAGCTCGCGGCGTGCGATTCCGGAAATCCATACAGCGCGAACGAAGCGATTGACTGGACAATCCGCTCCTGCATTTCGCCGCAAATTCCGTTGCGCGTCATGCCGGCACGCAGCTTTTGTTCGATTATTTTCATGCGCGCTTCCGAACGTTTGAAGCCCATGGCGCGGCGCAACTCCTCGGCTTCGCCGCCCGTAAAGTTGGCGGTAATCATGGCCATGCGCAGCAACTGCTCCTGAAACAGAGGCACGCCCAGCGTGCGGCGCAGCACGGTTTCGAGCGACGGATGCGGATACGCGACCGCCTCTCGACCTTGCCGCCGCTTGAGAAATGGGTTGACCATGTTCCCCACAATCGGGCCCGGCCGTATGATTGCCACCTGCACGACGAGGTCGTAAAAGCGGCGCGGCTTGAGGCGCGGCAGGCACGCCATCTGCGCCC
>JBEKQG010000148.1:0-7919 GCA_049519955.1 Terriglobales bacterium | reverse complement strand
CCCGCCGCCGATCCGCGCCCCGGACCCACAGGAATGCCGCGTTCGCGGGCGTAGCGGATGAAGTCCCACACGATCAAGAAATAGCCGGAATACTTCATCTGCTGAATGATGGCGATCTCGCGCGCTAATCTCTGTTCGTAATCCGCCAGCGAATGTTTGAGCCGCCCGTTCGCCGACAAACCACGCAGCGTCTACATGCGCCGCGCGAATCCTTCCCGCGTGATGTGCTCGAAATAGCTGTCGGCAGTAAATCCATCGGGAACGTCGAAATGCGGAAACGGGCTGGGAATTTTCTCCAGCCGCAGGTTGCAGCGTTCGGCAATGTCGAGGGTGCGCGAAACCACTTGCGGCACGTCCTTGAACATGCGCAGCATCTCGTCGCCGTTCTTAACGTAGAACTGCGTGCCCTCGAACTTCATCCGGTTCGGGTCCTGGATGGACTTGCCCATTTGAATGCACAGCATCACGTCTTGGGCGTGCGCATCGTCTTCGCAAAGGTAGTGGCTGTCGTTGGTCGCGACCATGGGCAGCCCGAGGTCCTTCTCTAGCTCGAACAAGCCGGAGTAAATGCGGTGCTCCAACTCCAGGCCCTGGTCTTGAATCTCAAGGAAGAAATTCTCTTTGCCGAAAAGGTCGCGATAGAATCCGGCTGCCGAACGCGCCGCTTCGTAGTTCCCTTCCGTCAAGCGCTCGGCCACTTCGCCTTTCAGGCATCCGGAAAGCCCGATCAGTCCCTTCGCATGCTCGGCGAGAAACTTCTTGCTCACGCGGGGCTTGTAATAGAAGCCGTGCAGCGAGGCCTCCGACGTGATTTTCACCAGGTTGCGGTAACCATCTTCATTTTCGGCCAGCACCAGCAGGTGGTTATAAGTGTCGCCGTCGGGCGGAGTGCGCTCGATATTGTGGTCGTCCTTTTTGCAGATGTAGAGTTCGCAACCCACGATCGGTTTGACCCCGGCCTTGTGCGCCGCATTCACAAAATGCACCGCACCAAAAATATTGCCATGGTCGGTCATGGCCACGGCGGGCATGCCGAGTTCGTGGACCCGCTCGACAAGTTTCTCAACGTCGCAAGCGCCGTCGAGCATCGAGTAGTCGCTATGCAGATGCAAGTGAACGAATTGGTTTTGGGTCATGAGGACAACACTTAACGGTCAGCCTTTAGCTGGTGGCTCCTGGCTTTTGGGAATCTGGAACCGCATTCATTCTACTGGCTGGAGGGCATCGCGCAACGCCTGAAAGTGGTGCAAATCCCTGCGGCTGGCATTCAAGCTCAAGGCCCGAAATCGCCGCTCCATCCCAGTCGCAGTGGAATCGTTATTTCGGCACCTGAAAATCCACGCCGCGATCGTCATTCACTTTGGCAGTGGCAACCAGATCGAGATCGGCGAGTGGAATCTTCTTCCCCGCTTCGCTATCGTTGAGCACCCACAGGGTTCCATCCGCAATTGCGTAATTACGAACTTCTTCCACATGCTGGTCGCGGAAAACCAAGTCCGTCGCCGGTTCCGGCCCTGGTTGCGGCCGATTGCGCGCTTCCGAACTTACTTGCACGTCGCGCTGCACTTCGCCGTTCTCGCGATATGGGGTCGAAGAGTCCGCATACGAATCCTGGTCTTCTGTGTCATAGAACGGATCGTAATAGCCGTAATAGCCCAGGTAAGGGCAATAGATCCCGTAGGGACAATACGAACGTCGGCCGTAGACGGCTCGACGATGATAGAAGTGGTTTCCGATGCGCCGATTAGCGCCGGGGCTGCGAACAAGACCACCGCTGCGAAGCGGCCCTGACGATCGTCCAGCAAATGATCGCCCGGCTGACGCCAGTCCGGCTGAGGAGTGCCCGCCAAATCCGCCGCCCGAAGCGAAATGCGCACCGCCGCCACCGCCGTGACGTTGTGCCCACAAGGGCAGCGTAAACAAGATCAGGCTAGACGTCGCTATCCACAGCAAGCGCCGCATGGCAACATTATAAACCAGTTTGGAGTTGTCTTTTGAAGTGAAATTTGACCCCGCAGAGACGCGGCTTACCGGGTCTCCCCAAGCGGGAGAAGCCCCGTTTCTTGCAGGCGGAAGAAGCATTTCCGCGGTACGAAGCGCGGGCCCCGCAGCAACCTATCGCAGATCCCTTATTTCTTCTTCGGCTTGGCCTTGACTTTGGTCTTTGCCTTGGCCTTCGCTTTGGCCTTTGCCTTGGCCTTTGCCTTCGCTGCAGTGGCCGATTTCTTGGTTTTGGCGGGTTTGCTTGGCTTCTTGTGAACAGCAGCTTTCGCGGGCTTCCTCGCCTTTGCGGCAGCGGGCTTCGAGGGTTTGGCCGGAGCCACTGCCTCTCTAGCCATCACGGGCTTCGCCGCCGGGGGCCGCTTCTCTTTCTCTCTCTCTTTTTCTTTGACAGGGGCCACCGGGGTTGCCGGAGTTGCTGCTATTTTTCCCTTTCCCTTTGCACCCATCTTGCCCCTCACCACCGCAGGAGCAGCCGCAGCCAGAGCCTTGGCCCCTCTGCCTCGCTTGACTGGCGGTGGCGGCGGCGGCGGTGGCGGCGCCAGCGGCTTCAAAAACTTCAGCGTCTCGGTGCGCGAACGCAGCTTGCCATCCAACAACAGCATGAACACATCATTCGCGATCTTCGGATACGCCGGCATCTGGGGCGTGATGTGCAGTTCCGTCATTTCCGGCAACGGAATTTTCTGCTGCACTTGCCGCCACTTGGTAAAGAAGTTCTTGATCTTCTGCGCCACCGACTGCTGTCGCGCCGCGATCGCCAGAAACAGAACCATCTCCGGACGCGCCGACGACAGCAATTGCCACGCCCGCGATGGCGTGGCAGCGTCCTTGCCCGTCAAGCGCTTGGCGAGCGAGTGCGCGTTGTCCTCCAGGTCCTTCCACGCCGCGACCAGGTCCTTGCGGGGAATCGCCCGCCGCAAATCCGAAATATCCTTGTCGCCCAGCCGTTCGGTCAGGAAATACAGCACCAGCGGCGCGACCTCCGGCGTATAGCCAAGATCGTTCATTTGCTGCCGCGTCTTCATTAGCGCGCCCAACCCGGCAGTGTCCACCTTGGCCGTGCTCCAGCGCGAATTCAGCACTTTCAGCCAGCCCTCTTTCTCGTACGCCTTCAGGACGCCTTGCGCATCGTCTTCGTACGCCAACTGCTCGATCTCATATCCGATGCTCGCGCTGCGAATGTACTCGATATAGCCGTTCTCTTTGCCTGATTCGTAACGCGCCTGCGTCCGTTCCTCGAGCGGCCAGTGGAAGCGCGTGGCAAAACGCGTGGCCCGGATCAGCCGCGACGGGTCCTCCAGAAACGCGTAGTTGTGGAGTACGCGGATCACCTTCAGTTCGATGTCGGCCGCGCCGTTGAACGGGTCCAACAGCAGCCCGCGCGACCCCTCGTTCAGCGAGAGCGCCATCGCGTTCACGGTGAAGTCGCGGCGGCGAAGATCTTCAATAATTGTGGACGGAGCGATCTGCGGAGGCTTGCCCTGCTTCTCGTAGCGCTCTGAACGCGCCATGGCGATCTCGGCGCGGACGCCGCCGGGCATGGTCAGCAGCAACGCCCGCGTCTGGTCGTCGGCATCGCCCACCACGGCTCCCGCGCGCTCCAGATCTTTTTGCAGCTTGAGCGCGTTGCCCTGTACCGTGAAATCCAAGTCGCGAATGGGGAATCCAGTGATGATGTCGCGGATGGCGCCGCCCGTCAGGTACACGTTCATCCCAGCCGCCTTCGCGGCATCTAGGACGAGAGCGACTGCCTTTTGCTGATCCGGCGAGAGCCGGGTTTCGAGCGTATATATGTAATCGGCCATGCCTTCCTAGTCGCCTGGCGGTGCCTGAACCGGGGCGTTTTTCACACGATTTCCACAGGGAAGCCGCTCGCAATTTGACACGCGGCCCGCTCGCGGAATCTAACTCCCTCTATACATTAGACTTATATCGCACAACCACACTTCAAGTAAACAGAAGAAAGTACCACAAACGTTTACCGTTTGGCTACTGCGTCGGCACAAAATCTGCGAATTCCTCGGGAAAGTGCGAGAATCGCATCTGGAGCTTTCCTCGCCGCCGCCCAATGGCCTGTCACCAGCGGGCTTTCTTAGCTGCGAACTGGAAAACGCCCCTGGCCCCATGCCCTCGACCCACAAGAAAGTTATCGTGCGCAAAAACGACCGCGACTCGATCAGCGGTTTCGTCTCGCCCGCCAACTTTGTGGCGGAGGGCAAGCTCGAACTGCTCAACACTTCCGGTAACGTGGTCGCCATCCCCCTGCGCGACATCAAGGCCGTTTATTTTGTCCGCGAGTTTTCCGATACCGACCTGATGCTGCGCAAGACCTTCACCACCCGCCCCCGCACCGAAGGCCTGTGGGTGCGCCTCAAGTTCAAAGACAGCGAGGTGGTTGAAGGCATCCTGCCCAACGACCTCACGCAGAATCCCGCCGAAGGATTTCTGATGAATCCTCCCGACCTGCGTTCGAATACGCAGCGCGTGTTCGTGCCCCGCGAAGCGTTGACGTCGGTGACGGTGCTTGCCGTCATTGGATCGGCCAACCGCCGCCGCCGAGGCGGCCAACCGGACGCCCGCCAGGTCACATTGTTCGAGCAGTAGGAAGGCGGGTATCAGGTCTCAGGTCTCAGGTGTTAGGTTTCAGGAAGAACACTGTTGGATTCACGGTGAAATATGTTGATCTACTTTTTCCCGACACCTGACACGCTACAATTCGACAAGACACCGCCATGAAACTCGCCGACATCGCCAAAGCCCTCAACGCCCGCATCGACAACGCTTCCCCCGACACGGAAATCGCCGCTGTAGGCGCCATTGAAAGCGCCGGCCCCGGCCAGATCACCTTCGTGTCCAACCCCAAGTACAACGCCGCCGCGAAGACGACCAAAGCCTCGGCGGTGATCGTCGCCGAAGATTTTCCCGCCATCTCCACGGGAATGCTGCGCAGCAAGAACCCGTATCTTGCCTGGGCGAAGGCCATCGAACTCTTTTATCAGCCGCCGCGCTACGCCCCCGGAGTCCATCCCACCGCCGTCGTGCATCCCACGGCGAAGCTGGGCAAGAGCGCGCACATCGGCCCCTACGTCGTCATTGATGAAAACGCCGTCATTGGGGACAACGCAGTTCTCCTGGCCCACGTCGTCATCTATCGCGGCGTGACCATCGGCAATAATTTTTCCGCGCACGCTCATGCCGTGGTCCGTGAGTTCTGCCAGCTCGGAGACAACGTGTTGCTGCAGAATGGCGCCATCATTGGCTCGGACGGGTTTGGGTTTGCGAAGGACGGCGACGGACACTGGCACAAGATCGTCCAGTCGGGCAACGTGGTCATTGAGAGCGGGGTCGAGATCCAGGCCAACACGTGCATTGACCGCGCCAGCATTGGCGAAACGCGCATTGGGCGCGGCACGAAAATCGACAACCTGGTGCAAGTCGGCCACAGTTGCCGGGTTGGCCACGACACGCTGCTGATCTCGCAGGTGGGATTGGCGGGGACGACGGACGTTGGCAACAACGTCATACTGGCGGGACAAGTCGGCGTGTCGGGCCACGTGAAGATCGGCGACGGAGCCATCGCCATCGCGCAAAGCGGCATCCCGCACGACGTTCCCGCGGGGGCGATGGTCAGCGGCGCTCCCGCCATCGATCACCGTCTGTGGCTGAAGTGCTGCGCGGCCTACGCCAAGCTGCCGGAGATTGCCAGGGCGGTCAGGAGGCTGACGGAGCGGCAGTTTTAGGCGAACATTTTGGAAAAGTGTTCCACGTGGAACATGACAAATGTGTACGTACATTGACCGGCGGTGAGAACAAGGCGCTGGCGCACAAAAGGCGAAAATACGGGTTCCGAGCGGGATTTTTAGTGACCGATAGTCAGAAAATTCGCAAATTTTCCCGCCTAAGTCACTGATAATGCTAGGGGGCGGGTGTGGTAAAAAAGGCACACCCGTGTAAATTTTACCGGGTAATTTTTACATACCTCGTGATTTGGCACCCGGCGGGGACTTTTTTGCGGGCAGACTGCGTTCCCGCCCTTCGCTCGCGATAGGGCGACCCACCCGCCCGGCGATTGTCTTCCTACCCGTCCGCTGTGAGTTCAGTACAACCGGTTGACCAGTGGCGTCCCCCGCACCACGGTAACTTTTCCCAGCACTCCACGCTCGTGTAGAACGAAAGGCAGGGGTGGGATCAATGGCGGGAGAGGCGGAATGGAATAGAGAGATTGTTGGAGAACCGACAATTATGGCGAGCGATACCAACGAGCGAGAAGGCGTTCTCCACATCACGGTCAATGTGCTCAATGTAGTAGCGAGCAGCGAGGCTCACGTCGGCATTGAATCCACCGAGACAGGTTCGAACCACTACTGGATGAACTCCTTACCATTCGTAAAACAAACTAGCATTGCGGCCCATTAGGCGCTGCCTGCAATTTCGAAGTTGGATTGACCTGACAGACTTTTTGTACCAACGGGAATGTTAGTGTAACGCCTCGTTCGACATTTGTCCGTAGTCGCCGCCAGGGGTGTGGAGATGTGGCCGTACCGTTGTGTACTGCACTCTCCATCGTTCGATCACCACCCGCGCCTCCTTCAACGCGTAGAAGATCTCCCCGTTCAGGCATTCATCCCATAGCTTCCCGTTGAAGCTCTCGCAATAACCGTTTTCCCATATACTGCCGGGTTCGATGTACAGCGCCTTGGCTCCCACGGCCGACGGCCACTGCCGCAGCTTCAGCGCCACGAACGCAGGCCCATTGTCCGAACGGATGTGCTCAGGCACTCCATGCTCCAGCATCACGTCCGCGGGTGGCCCAACCGCCGGGACACGAAGAGTAACTGTTCAAGAAACTACCGGGAATGTATTGTTTTGATCCAGTAATGGCCGCCCTAATCCTGCCCGAACCTATCGACAAAGACGGCTTCAATCCGAGCGCGAAAATTCCCTTTGGCGTGACCACCGCCCATGTACGTGCGGCAATGCAGGATTTCATCGACTTTGAGGCTGCGGTTGACACGCAGCTTCACGCCAAGGGAATGGCCAGCCTGGAAAACACGGTGGTGCAGGCAAACTTCAGCAGCCTAGTTGGCGAAATGATGGGCGCGCGCATCCCGAAGCACTGCCCCACGGTGGTCAAGAACCTTTACCACAACGGGCACCCGGACGTTTTGCCAGCCGGGAAATATCCGAACAACGCGGCGCAGCACGCAGGGCGCGACGGAATCGAGATCAAAGCCTCGCGCTACTTGCACGGCTGGCAGGGGCACAATGCGGAAGATGTTTGGTTGATGGTATTTGTGTTTCGGAGCGGGCGAAAAGGGCCAAAGGTCAAGAAACCGCAGGCGTTCAAGTTCCTGCTCGTGGCAGGGGCAATGCTTGCCAAAGCCGATTGGAAGTTCTCGGGCCGATCAAAAACGAGCCGCAGGACGATTACGGCCAGTGTGTCGAAGGCGGGCGCAAAAAAGCTGATGAAGAACTGGATTTACAAGTGCGCGGAGCTACGCCAAGGCAAAGACTAACTGATCGCGCGGCACCACGACCTTTGTGAGTTGTTCGATAGATTGCGGGGCCGCTAAAAAATACTCGCTGTTCTTTTCCACACCAATGCATTGCACGCCCACGGCGTTGCCCGCCGCGACCGTAGAGCCGGAACCCATGAACGGGTCAAGCACAATCCCCTTTCCAAGCGGCAGCACGGCATAAACCAAATCGCGCAACAGAGCTTGGGGTTTCAAACTTGGATGCGCAGCAACTTTGCGTTCCTCGCGTGGAGTACGCCCTACTTCAACCAAATCGGAAAATGGCAGTCCGTCCGGCAGCCGCCGCAGGCCACCCGTTTCAAATCGGCGCAGGCAATCGCTGACCTTCATGCCAACGGGCAGGGGTTTGCGCAGTATGCCCCATGGCTCATAGCAGCC
>JBEKQG010000147.1:0-8124 GCA_049519955.1 Terriglobales bacterium | reverse complement strand
GGGGTCCTTGGAAAGGTCGCAGAAGCAGCCGGACAACGCCGATTTGCACTTTGAGGAGGCGGTGAAGATTGACCGTCAACTGGCGCAGCGAGACCCGGACAAGTACCTGCCGGATATGGCCAGCAGACTGCTCAACCTGGGGAACTTCGATACAGAGCAGAACCGGATGGACGAAGCCCGCCCGCACTATGAGGAGGCGTTGAAGATTTACCGTCAACTGGCGCGGCAAGACCCCGACATGTACCTGCCGGATGTGGCGGGGACTTTGAGCAACTTGGCGGTCTTGGATGAAAGCCAGAAGCAAATCGAAGAATCCCGCGTTCACTACACCGAGGCTATGGCCATCTACAGAAAGCTCGCCCAACGCGACCCGGCGAGATATGCCGGCGAGGTTGCCCGAGTGGAAGCTAGCTTAGAAAAACTAGATAAGAAACGCCGCTCCCAGTAGAGTAGACGAAATGAGCCGCGCCCAAACTTTCGCGAAAGCACGTACCCAAAGCCGCAAGAGGCCGAATACCCATGCACACTCGGGAACAGGGCGATTCCTCTCCGGCAAGAAGCTGACTGCGGCTCTCTCCGTTCTGCTCGCCGTCGCGACCATCGCGCTTTACAGTCCAGTCAGTGGGTACTTGTTTGTCGTGTACGACGATCAAGAGTACGTCACGGCAAATCCTCATATCCATGGGGGTCTGGCGTGGAGCACGGTCAAGTGGGCATTTACATCCACCAAGACAGCGACGAATTGGCATCCGCTGACCTGGCTCTCGCACGCTCTCGACTATCAGCTCTTTGGACTGAATCCGGCCGGCCATCATTGTGACAGTGTGTTGATCCACGCTGTGAATGCGGTGCTCTTATTTCTGGTGCTGGGGTGGGTCACAAAACGCGTGGGACCGAGTCTGCTGGTGGCGGCGCTGTTCGCCTTGCATCCGCTCAATGTGGAGTCGGTAGCGTGGGTAGCCGAACGCAAGAACGTGCTGTGCACGGTGTTTTTTGTTTTGGCGATCGGCGCTTATGCGTGGTACGCCCGCAAGCCGGATTGGCGGCGATACCTGCTGGTGGGGGCGCTGTTTGCCGCGGGACTGATGGCCAAGCCGATGGTCATCACCTTGCCTTTTGTATTGTTGCTGCTGGATTATTGGCCGCTCGGGAGAACGGCTGGCAGTCCGGCTTCCGCTGTGGGCGCGCCGCAACTGACAGGATCGAGGCTGCTGCTGGAGAAAATCCCGTTGCTCGTTCTTTCCGCCGCCAGTGCATGGATCACTCTCATCGCGCAGCGAACTGCGGAACGCACCTTCGAAGAGTTCCCGCTTGCCGTTCGAGTCGAGAATGCCGTGGTATCGTATGCGCTGTACCTGTGGAAGATGCTCTGGCCGGCGCGGCTTGCGTTCTATCCCCATCCCGCAATTGCGCTCCCGGCATGGCAGTGGATTCTATCCGCTCTGCTTTTGATTAGCGTCACCGCGTTCGTAGTTATCTTTCGCCGGAAGCGCTACCTGGCGGTTGGATGGTTTTGGTTTCTGGGTACTTTAATTCCGGTCATCGGCCTGGTACAGGTGGGGGAAGCGAGCATGGCGGACCGGTACGCCTATATCCCGCTGATCGGAATCTTCGTAATGATCGCCTGGGGTCTTGAGGATTGGGCGGAGACGAAAGCAGTCCGCACGGTTTGGCGGGTACTCCCGGCATTGTGCGTGTTGACGGCGCTCGGCTTCGCCACTTCCCGCCAAATGAGCTATTGGGAGAGCGATTACGACCTGTGGTCGCACACGCTGGCGGTGGGGGAAAGCCCCTTTGCGCATAACGCTGTGGGCGGTGACCTGCTGGCTCCCGACTTAGCCATGAGTCGGCAGGACCGGGAGAGCTTTGGTACCAAGCAAAAGCGGCTGGACGAAGCCCGGCTGCATTTCGAGCGGGCTTTGGAACTGCGCCAGCCACTGGCGCAGCAAAACCCCGGTGTACATCTGCCGGAGATGGCTACGACGTTGGTCAGCCTGGGGACCGTGGATCAACTGCAGAACCGGACCGACGAAGCTCGCCAATTCTATGAGGAGGCCTTGAAGATTCGCCGTCAACTGGCCGAGCAAAATCCAAGTGCATATCTGCCGGACGTTGCCACGACGCTGATCAGCCTGGGGACCCTGGATCGACATCAGAACCGGATGGACCACGCCCGCCAACTCTACAAGGAGGCCTTGAAGATTCGCCGTCAACTGGCGCAGCAAGACCCAAGTGCATATCTGCCGGACCTTGCCAAGACGTTGATCAGCCTGGGAGCCCTCGATCTATCCCAGAACCGGATGGACGAAGGCCGCCAGCACTACGAGGAGACCCTGGAGATTGACCGCCAACTGGCGCAGCAGAACCCGGCCGACTACGTGCCGGAAATGGCCACGACGCTGGCTAACTTGGGGACAGTGGAAGGTCGCCAGCATCGGATCGGAGAATCCCGCGCCCACTACCAAGAGGCCTTGAGCCTCCTCCGGAAGTTATCCCAAGGCGACAAGAAATATGATGACGACGTTGCCAACGTCGAAGCGAGCCTGGAGCAACTAGAAAAGGAAGCTCCCTCCCGATAGAGTAGACGAAGTGAGCCGCGCCAAGAATCTGTCGAAAACACGTGCCCCACTCCGCAAAAGGCCGCAACCAAGAACGCCCGCGGAAACGGCAAGTTTCCTCACCGTCACGCGGCTGAAGACGATTCTCGGTGTTCTGCTCGCAGCCGTGACCATTGCGCTCTACAGCCCAGTCATTGGGCACACCTTTGTCGTCTTGGACGATCGCGATTATGTAACTGCAAACCCCCACATTCATGACGGCTTGTCCTGGAACACGATCCAGTGGGCGTTCACGTCCACGGAGGCGGCGAACTGGCATCCGCTGACCTGGCTCTCCCATGCTCTCGACTATCAACTCTGGGGCTTGAATCCCGCTGGCCATCATTTGGACAGCGTGCTGATTCACGCTCTGAATGCGACGCTTTTATTTCTGCTGTTGGTATGGATCACAAAGCGTGTTGGCCCGAGCCTGCTGGTGGCGGCGCTCTTCGCCTTGCATCCGATCAATGTCGAATCCGTGGCATGGGTGGCGGAACGGAAGAACGTGTTGAGTACGATGTTTCTTTTGTTGGCGGTCGGTGCGTATGTCTGGTACGCCCGCAAGCCGGATTGGCGGCGATATCTGCTAGTGGCGGCGCTGTTTGCCGCGGGGCTGATGGCCAAGCCGATGGTCATCACGCTGCCTTTTGTCCTCTTGCTGCTGGATTATTGGCCGCTCGGCAGGACGCCGCTCGATAAAGGCGAGGACGGCGGAGCGTCCGAGGCCGGGGTGGCGCGGGTGAAATTTTCGAGGCTGCTGCTGGAGAAAATTCCGCTGCTCGTTCTTTCCGCCGCCAGTGCATGGATCACTCTATTGGCGCAGCGAACGGGTCAGGCAGTGCGTACCTTCGAAGAGTTCCCTCTGGCCATACGAATCGAGAATGCCGTTGTGGCCTATGGGCTGTACCTGTGGAAAATGCTGCGGCCGGCGCGGCTTGCGCTCTATCCCCATTCCGCAATTGCTCTCCCGGCGTGGCAATGGATTTCATCCGCGCTGGTTTTAATAAGTGTCACAACGTTCGTAGTCATCTTTCACAGAAAGCGCTACCTGCCGGTTGGATGGTTTTGGTTCCTCGGTACTTTAGTCCCGGTCATCGGCCTGGTGCAGGTGGGGGAAACCAGCATGGCGGACCGCTATGCCTATATCCCGTTGATCGGAATTTTCGTAATGATTGCCTGGAGTCTTGACGATTGGGCGGAGGAGAAAAAAGTCCGAACCGTTTGGCGGGCGACTCCGGCATTGTGCGCTTTGGCGGCGCTGGCCTGCGTCACCTCGCGCCAGATGAGCTATTGGGAAAGCCAGTACACGCTGTTGGCGCACACGCTGGCAGTTACAGATCCAGAGCGCAGCGCCTATCTGCATGACGCCATGGGGACCGCGCTCCTAAATCCCGGCTCCTCGATGACTAAGCATGACCTGGAGAACTTTGATACCGAGCAAAAGCGGATGGACGAAGCCCAGCGGCATTTCGAGCGAGCCTTAGACCTGCGCCGCCAACTGCCGCAGCAGAAGCAGGAACCCTATGCCATGGCCCTGGCGCTAAGAAACCTGGGGCTGCTCGATGGGGTCCACAACCGAAGCGACGACGCCCGCCGACACTATGGGGAAGCGTTGAATTATTTGCGTCAGTTAGCGCAGCGAGACCCGGCCAGTTATCTGCCCGATGTGGCAAGCACGCTGATGGATCTGGGGAACCACGAAAGGGCGCAGAACCAGATTGAAGCGGCGCGTGAGCACTATGAAGAGTCATCTAGTATTTACCGTCGACTGGCGCAGCAAGATCCCGGCAGTTATCTACCGTGGTTGGCGCGGACGCTGTACAACCTGGGGCGCCTGGACCGGCTCCAGAACCGAGTGGACGAAGCCCGGCAACACTGGGAAGAGGCCTTGAAGATTTACCGTCAACTGGCGCAACAAGATCCCGGCGCGTACCTACCCTACTTGGCTATAACTCTAAACGACTTGGGGAATCTGGATCGATTCCAGAACCGAACCGACGACGCGCGCCAGCACTATGAGGATGCGTTGACTTGTTTTCGTCAACTGGCACAGCAGAAACCGGAGGTGTACCTGCCAAGCGTGGCAGAGACGCTGAACATACTGGGAATATTGGATAGCAACCAGAACCGGATCGAAGAATCCCGCGTGCACTACCAAGAGGCACTGAGTTTCTTTCGCACGCTGTCCCAAGGCGACCCCGGCCGATATTCCGGCGACGTTGCCAGAGTCGAAGCGAGATTGGAAGAACTGAAAAGGAACGCCCCCTCCCAATAGGAATTTCACTGTTCTGAGCGACGCTGGCAATCGCCTGACCACCGAACCGCTTAGTCCGCCAAACTGCTTCACCGCCTGCGACAGACGCCTGATGGAGAAGCGGCCGCGTTTGACCATCGCACGCCGATACTGGGATCGGGAGCGTGGAGTGGCGGCCCGGCTGAGTCCGCGCGCCATCAGCGCCGTTCATTCTATGAAATGAATTTTCGACTCAGCACACTAGAAGCTGAAGGCGACGCCGCCGCGGACCGAGCGGGCCGATTGCACCAGATAGAGAGTGTGTCCGTCGCGTCCCATCACGGGCACGTAGCCCTGAGCGAGAAGATTTCTCAGGTCCAGGAGAATTTCCATGTGTCCGGCGAGGAAACTGGCTGGCATCGGTTGCCGCAAGAAGAGGTTCAGATAAGCGGGGGAGTGGCCCGGAGAAGTATCGAACAAATCGACCGGCGTCAACGCGCCGCCGCCGGTGTAACGATAGGAGGCGATCCAGCGTGTCTTCGCCTTGGGCAGCGTCCCACTGAACTTCGCGGCGACGGACTGACGCTGCTCGGCGTGAATCCACTCGCGCGCGTCCTGCAGTTCGACGTCGGGACGCGACAGGTCGAGCACGCCGCCGTAGGCATAATCCAAGGTCGCGGTGAGATCGGACAACAGCTTGCGCTCGAGCACCACGCGCACTCCGCGCGTCGAGAAATTGTTGCCTTGATAACTGAAGGTGCCGGAATAGACATCGGGCAGCACATCGCCGGACTCGACGTTCATGTCGTCCGGCGTCATTTCGCCAACGCCGGTGAGCACGGGATCGGCGATGCTGTCCGCGTAAAATGCCACCTGCATATTGGTCTTGCCGATGCGCTGAGAGATGGACACTTCGTGGTGATGGGCTTGCTCGACGGCCGGCATGAATCCGGTGATGCTCATGCGCGGCGCGGCTTCGCTCAAGTCGGCGGCGGCAGAATCCAAACTGCCTTCGCCCGGGCCGGAGCGGGCTTCGTCGGCATGATCGCCGAGTCCCAGATTCGGGACCGAGCTCGCGTATTGATATTCCACCACGGTATGCGGCGTGATGTGCAGATCGGCCGAACCGAAGGGCTTGAAGGCACGGACGCGCCCCATGAACTGGATGGTCTGCAATTCGCTGCCGAGTGTCATCTCCAGCTTGTCGCCGAGAACCACGCGATCGGAACTGGTCACCGAGAGCGCCTCGAGGCTGGCGCCGGGCATCGCGTTGAGGCCGGGCGAATTCAGGCGGATGGCGGTGATCGCCAGCGAAGGTTCGAAAACGCCGTTGAACCGGTTGGTGTAGGCGGTGCGGAGCACGGCCGCCGGGATGGCCTGGCCGTCACCCTCATAACCGAGGTTGCCGTTCAGCCGCAGAGTGCCATTCGATAACAGTGAGCGCTCGACGGCAAAACCGGCCGTCATGTCCGAGGCACTGCCGAAACCCTCCCCGGGCGATCCGGCGAGGAAGGTCAAGGCGCCTTTGAAATCGTGGCCTACGGCGGATTCCCCGCTCTGCGCGACCACGGTCGTGCCATCTTCGAGGACACGCAGGATGGGACGATTGGCAACCGAACGCAGCGTCCACTTCCAATCGTCGTCGTCCACGGGATTGCGCAGCGGCACCATCTGGATGGCCTCGAAGAGCGAGGTCAAGGTGATGTTGACGATCAGCTTGGCGCCGGCGCGCACGCCGATTTCCTCGCGCAGGGACGGGAGGAACGAAGGCGCGCTCACCTTGACGCTGTAGATGCCGGGAAGCAGACTGGCGACGGAGTAGAATCCACGATCGTCGGTAAAGACCTTGAGGGCCTGGGCGGCCGAGCCCAGAATTTCCACAGCCGCGCCCATTTGCGGCGCGCCGCTCGCATCGCGGACGTGTCCGGATATCGCACCCGAGATCGCGCCGGAGGAGGTCCCGGACCATGCCGGAAGCGCCACGGTCGCGACCACAACGGCGACGACTCCAAGGAACCCGAGCTTTCGGAACATCTCGCCCATCACCTCTGGCACGCTACGCAGAAGTTTACTCCACGGCGAAGGTGGCCGTTGGATCCACGGTCTGCTTGGAAAGCTTGTCGTTCACTTTGATCTCGATCTTGTAGAGGCCCGGCTGCAGATTGGCGGCGGAAAGCGTCTTCTGCAGCGTGACCTGATCGCCCACGTTGCCCATAGTGTCGGTCGACTCGACGGTATGGATCACCGCCTTATTGTTGGCGTCGGTCACATTGTATTCGAAGGTGGCGGAAGGCTTGTGGGTCTTGTCATCCACGCTGAGATTGTAAACCTGCATCCAGAAATTCAGCTTCTGATTGCGTTTGAACATGATCGGCTTGCCGTCGGACGGGGCCACGCGCGGCCGCACTTTGGTCGTCCCGATCACGAAATTGCCGGTGCCGACGTTTTTGGTGGCCACGGGTTCCATCTGGTCGGCGATGATGAGGGTCGAACTGCTTAGCTTGTCTTCGCTGAAATCGGGGATTTCGATGCCGTGGTTCCAGCTGCCGGTGCGATCGCCGTTGACGTCCTTGACGACAACGTCGAGACGGTAGCGCTTTTGGCTGATGCGCAACGGCAGCGCTTTCCAGTAGACCGAGGAATTCTCGGCGGTCTTCGGCAGCAGCTCCACCGGCACATCGATCTGCACCGTGTCTTCAAAGGTCTGCACGATCTTGCCGGTGAGCGTGGTCACGCGCCCGAAAATGTTGACGGTGCCGCGCTCCACCCCTTCCTTGTTCTGGAAAGTGACATCGCGGTTCTTGATCTGAATGGTGACTGGAACCAGCACCGTGTCGCTGGTGACCTTCACGAAGTCGGCACGCACATCGAAGGGCATCAGATTGACGCTGATCTTGTGGGTGACCACTTCTTCCAGGTCCTTGAACTTCACGGCGGGCGCCGCTTGCAGTTTGGCGAACTGCTCCAGTCGGTCGAATTGCTTGGTCTGCAAGTCCTGATTGAAGGGCCCGGCGCCTAATTGCTCCAGACCATTGTTGCTGAATCGAGACGCCTTGCTCGACCTGCCCATTTCCTCGTACGTCGTGAGGCCGGCATTCGGGGTCATCTTCAAGGCGTCTTTTTCCGAGCGATCCATCGTCATGTGATAGTCGCCGCACATGCAGCTATCGACGAACTCGATGATGACTTCCTGGCCGATGCCTTCAATGTAGCGATAGCGCCAGGTTTCAAACGGGAAGGTGGAAGTCTCGCCGCCGCCTTCCTCCATGGGGCGCTCGTAGGTCCCGCCGGAGG
>JBEKQG010000146.1:0-8136 GCA_049519955.1 Terriglobales bacterium | reverse complement strand
CCGCCACTCCGGACTTGCGCGTTAGCTTCGCCGGCATTGACCTGAAGAACCCGATCATTGCCGCTTCCGGCACCTTCGCCTACGGCATCGAATTTGAAGACATCGTGCACCTCGACCGCCTCGGTGGCCTGGTCGTCAAAGGTCTCTCCAAAGAACCGATGACCGGAAATCCGCCGCCGCGCCTTTATGAGACCGCTGCCGGAATGCTGAATGCCATCGGCCTGCAGAACATCGGCGCCCAGGCGTTCCTCGCGGAAAAACTCCCCGCATTGCGCGCCAAGAAAAATGTCGTCGTCTTCGCCAACGTCTTCGGCTACACCCGCGCCGATTACGAGCAGACCATTGAAATCCTCAACCGGGGCGAGGGCATTGCGGCATACGAAATCAACGTATCTTGCCCGAACACGGCGCACGGCGGCATCCAGTTCGGCAGCGATCCTCACCTGCTCGACGACATCGTGCGCACGGCCAAGCGCGTGTCCTCGCGGCCCATCATCGTCAAACTCTCGCCCAACGTCACCTCCATCGCCCAGATGGCGCGCGTGGCCGAGGAAGCGGGCGCCGACACCATCTCCCTCGTCAACACCTTTCTAGCCATGGCCATTGACGCGGAAACGCGCCGCCCCAGAATCGCCAACGTCACCGCCGGCCTCTCCGGCCCCGCCATCAAGCCCATCGCGCTGCGCATGGTTTACGACGCTGCCCGCTCCGTGAAAATCCCCGTCATCGGCATGGGCGGCATCGCCACCGCCGTGGACATCGTGGAATTCATGCTCGCCGGTGCAACCGCCGTGCAGGTCGGGACCGCGAGTTACTTCGATCCCGTGGCCACCGAAAAGCTGGTCGAGGAACTGACCACTTACTGCCGCGACCACCGCATCGAACGCCTCGCCGATCTTATTGGTGGGTTGATAACAGACTGACGCTCTTTTTCCAATCGCACCGAACGATGCGGAGTTAGAGCATTTCCCAATCTGCTGTAGGGGGATACTAGAACGGGTAGGGCACGGCCTCAGCCGTGCCATCAAGATCCGCAACGGATTTCGGCTTTAGCCGCCGAGGACGCGCACTCTGCACCATCGCGAGAAATGCCCTAGCAGCAGAAAATTCCGCGGAATTCGCCTACTGGCGCGCGGCCGTAGTTTGCAGTTGCGCTACCTTCATGTGTGGACTGGCCTGCCGATAACGGGCAATGCCCTGGTAGAGCGCCTCCGCGATCTGCTGGCGGTAAGTCGCGCTCTGCAAGTTGCGTTCATCCGTGGGACTGCTGACAAAAGAAATTTCTGTAAGAATTGCGGGCATGGTCGTGCCCGTCAGCACGGCAAACGCGGAGTCCTTGATGCCCCGGTTGCGAATGTCCGGGCTGCTGGCGGCGAGCGTGGCGTAAAGAGATCGCTGCACGCTGGCCGCAAGACGCCGCGACTCCTCGATCTTTTCGTGCAACCCTCCCGCCGATAACGACACCGGCGTCAGCTTGGCGGAAGTTGCATCCTCGCGCTTTTCCACTTCCCGCGACCCCGGAGCCGAAAACAGGTTCGTGTAGTAAGTCTCAACTCCCCGCGCCGCCGCCGAGCTGCTGTAATTGGCGTGGACGGAAACGAACAGATCGGCTTGCGCCTGGTTGGCAATGTCGGCGCGCTGTTCCAGCGGCAAGTAAGTATCGTCCGTGCGCGTGAACATGACTTCCGACCCCAGACGCGCCGCGAGCAACTTACCCAATCGCTGAGTCACGTCCAGCACCAAGTCCTTTTCCATCAAACCTTGTCGCCCAACCGTGCCCAGGTCCCAGCCGCCGTGCCCCGCGTCGAGCACGATGCGAAATTTCCCGGTCTTCGCCGTTACTGGCGCGCCCGACGGCTTCGCCGCCAACGCCGCCGCAGCCGCCGCGTTCACCGGGGCTGGCGTCAATTTCGGAACTGCGTTCTTCGGCGAGAATTGGTTCGCCGCCAGGGCCTTATCGCTGTTGCGCAACTCCACCACCAGGCGATAGGGGCTCGACTCCATGCTGACCGAGAAGTTCGATCCGTCTTTCGTGTCGAGCACGATCCGCGTTACCCCCGCGACCGGCCGGGCGATCCGCACCCGCGTCAGCGCAACATCGCCGATGTCCATCGTCTTGCCATCCAATTCCGGCAAGAGCGCCGTGTCGTGCAGATCGAAATAGATCCGCTCCGGCGACATCAACCGGTGCACTTCGTACGGCACCTGGTCTTCCATATCGATTACCACCGTGCTTCCCATCGAGGAAGCCCAGTGGCGCACGCCCGTGACTTTCGGCAGCGCCGCCAACTTATCCACCGCCACTGCCGTAAGCGGCGTCGCATCCGATCCCAGCGTATCCGGGTCCGCCGCATTGTCGGAGACCGCAACGGGTGTCGTCGTCGGCTGTGGCGCCGTCGCAGTATTTGCCACCGTCTTGATCGCCTCCATCTTCGTAACTTCGACCTTCGCCGCCGCGGTCTTCTGATGGACCTGCATGCCCCACCACACTCCCAGTGAAAATAACGCGGCCACGGCCACCAGGCCCATCACCACACTCAAACCCGGAGGCGCACTGGCCTGCAGCGAAAGGCTCTGCGGAAATGCCAGGAAGCCAGGCCGCCCGGAGAAAGCCGCCGCCTCGTCCATCTCAAATCGCTCGTCGCCCGCCCCGTCCGCCACGCCTGTTCCCGCCAACTCGACCCCAGGCTCCGGCAATTCAACCTCTTCAGCGGAAATCACAACCGGCTGCGTCAACACTAGGCCTGGGACTACTCCTGAAACTGGCGGCGATAAAGTTGGAACTTGCTCCGTCGCGGAGAAGATCTCGGGCGGCCTCGCCTGCAAGATTTCGTTTGCCACTCCCGCCAGCCACTCGCTGCGCCGGTCTTGGTCCTCGGGTTTGAGCGCGCACAGGACCAGCTCTGCGAACAGATCGAAACAGCGAACGTCATGGTCGGTGAATGCGCTCTTTCCGGTGGAAAACGCCTGCAGCACGCCCAATGGTTCGCGGCCGCCGCGCAACGGGATCGCCACGCTGGAGCGCGCTCCGATCGTGCGCGCGAAATCCAACTCGGCGCGAGCGTCGCTTTCCGCATCGTCCGCGCGAAGAATGCGTCCCGATTCCAGGCAGTCCCACAAAAATTCGGATCCGCCCGTCAGCCGGGTGCCACGCGCAATGTCGAGCGGCCCGGCTGCGGCCCGGCACACCATGTCCGTCCTTCCCGCACTCGCTCTTTCTGGATTCGGCCCGTCTTCTCTCGATCCTGCCGCCGCCGCTGCTTCCGCAAACGCGACCACCACGCCGTCCGCCTCCGTGATGGCCTGGGCGCGCTCGCAAATCAGTTGCAGCACTTCATCGAGAATAAAGCGTTCGGTCTCAAACAAGTCGCGATCCGAGGCGCATCCCGTAACCGCGCGCCGATTCCGTATCTGCTCGTGGAGTTCCGAGAACGCGACCAGCGCACGCAGAGCTTCCCGGCGCGCCAGTGACTCGATAACGCGGTTGCCCTCCCGCAGCGGCTCGGCGGGGTCGGCCATCGCCGCCGCTTCCCATTCGGTTCGGGTTGGATTGGCAATCATGCTAACGCGGTCGCGGCCACAAAAAGCCTCTATTCATCGTATCCGGGGCTCACCGGAAGACTCATTGCCGCTCTTGGTTCAAGCCCGTGGCCGGCGGCCGCCAAATGCCGGCTCGTCACTGGCCACTGCTCACTGCGCGGACGAATCCAACTTCGAGCCTAATAGTCGCTTGGGGGATACCGCAATGTTCGTTGGTACACGTCCCAACGCGCCGTGGCGTTGGGCAACCGCGCACCCGAAGGCCGAAAATCCCACCTACGTCCCTTCGGATTTTGCCCTCCGCCCGGATTCGTCCTATGGTTAAAAAGCAGACACGGAGATGGGATGACCGACGCAGCCGACCGGGAAAAATCCGGGAAACTCAAGAAATCCAACTGGTGGTGGCCCGAAGTCGTGGCCACCAGCCTGGTCGGAGCGGCTGCCGTGGCCTTCCGAGGCTGCTGGCACGGCAAGATGGGCTGGCCGGTTGCCGAGCGCGGATATTCCTACCAGGTTTGCCTGAAGTGCGGTGCCATGCGGCTCTTCGATGAGAACACCTTCAGCTCGCACGGCCCGTTCCGCTATGACTTGGACCAACTTATCGCTTGGGAACAATCCAGAAAGACGAAACCCCATCCCGTAGCGGATCTGCAGCGCCCGGCCTTATAAATCCAGCATCTTCTTCCAACGCCCACTGCAGCCTTCGGCCAAATCGCGTTTTCACGAACCGCTGAAATGTGATGGCTTATGGCGGACAGCCCTAGCCTCAAGCGAACGACCAACGACGACCGACCAACGACTAACGACCCCTCTCGCCCCTGTACCACTCCACCGTGCGGCGCAACCCGTCTTCAAAATTCACCAGCACCTTGTATCTCAGATGTTTTTGCGCCAGCGCTATGTCCGCCAGCGAATGCTTGATGTCCCCACCGCGCTCCGGTCCGTACTTCGCGCTGCCCTTGTATCCGGTCAGTTTCTTCAAAGCTTCGAACGTTCCATTCAGCGTGGTCCGCGCCCCGGTAGCGCAGTTAAACACGCGCCCGGCGCAGTCCGCCGCCGCCGCCGAGCAGGCCAGCACATTCGCGGAAACCGCATTGTCTATGTACGTGAAATCGCGGCTCGTCTCGCCATCGCCAAAAATCGTGGGCTGTCCCCCACTCAGCATCTGCGTGGTGAATTTCGCCAGCACGCCGGAGTACGGCGAAGAAGGGTCCTGCCGCGGCCCGAAAATATTGAAGTAGCGCAGGCAAACCGTCTCCAGTCCATAGCAACGGTAAAACGAAACCATATAAAGCTCGCTCGCCAACTTGGCCACGGCGTATGGCGAAATCGGATTGGGCGTCATCGCCTCATGCTTCGGCAGCGTCGGCGTATCGCCATAAACCGACGATGAGGCGGCATACACCACCCGCTTCACTTTCGCGTCGCGCGCCGCCACCAGCACGTTCACTGTGCCGTCAATATTGGCCCGGTTGCTGGCAATCGGATCGAGCACCGATTTTGGCACCGACGGAATCGCCGCTTCGTGCAGCACGTAATCCACGCCTTCGCACGCCCGGCGCATGGCCTCCAGATCCAGAATGTCGGCTTCGCGGAAATCCATCCGCGTCAGCACTTCCGCCAGGTTCTCGCGTCTGCCGGTGGCAAAATTGTCAATGCCACGGACCTGCGCGCCACCATCCAACAGCGCGCGCACCAGCGACGACCCGATAAAACCGGCAGCGCCGGTCACTAGGTACTTGGCCATAGGCTCTTAATGATAATGGATGGATTGCCCAACCCGCACCCGTCACCCTGTGACCAGAGTAACTTCCGCTCCCCATCCCGCCAAACCGGCCACCGGCAAATCCTCGGGGGAGGGCTTACGATCGGCGGATCCGTTTGGCGATCTGGTGAAACTCTTCGCGAGATAGGACCTGATTCTTCCGGAAAAACTCCGTTACCTCGTTTAGAAAGGCCCTCGCGTCGGCCGACCGCAGCGTTTCCTTCATGGCATCCTGGACCGGCAGGCCATTCGTGAACGCGCTGTGCCCAGCCAGCATGGCGAGGAGTTGCTGCAATTGCAATTGCTGTCCGGGCTCGACTTGTGTAAAACAAATGCCCATGCCCAGGAAAGGGTACGAGGCACGGATCGTGCCCGAAACCTGGATCCGTATGCCGCTCGACCGCAGTACAAGATTCACGTTCGTTCCCACCGGAAACGTCGTGTTCATTTCCACATAGCACCCGGTCAGGCTTATGTCGGTGAGCGTTCCCCACAGCCGCAGATCGCTGCCTTCCGTTCGCAGCTCCGCGCTGCTCGAGCAACGCACCCGCGGACTTCGCCGCCGCTCCGCCCCACGCACCGCGTTCGCTTCCGCCGGAGAGCTGCCGCCGTTCTTCCCCTCTCCCTCGCCGCCCGCGCCTTTCGTCTCGCTTCCTCTTAGCCGCCGAAGGTAGTTCGCCCCTTCTTCGCTGGCGTTGCAGTCTGGATTCCAGCCCGGTTGTTCAGGATGAATGTACGGATCCACGAGCCCCTCCGGCGGTGTGCCGCACCTCGCTATATCGGCACATTCCGGAAGAACTTTAGGCCGCCGGGAATCGCGCCAGCGCGGCGCGAATCTGCCCCCACAGTTCCTCTCTGCCCGTCCCCGTCTTGGCCGAAAACGCCACCATCGGCCCCCCCCCATACGCCTGCCCCAAAGCGCGCATTGACTGCTGCAACTCATTGCCCGACAGCCGGTCGCACTTGGTCGCCACAATCACATGCGGCCGTCCCTGCGACGCCAAAAACTCCAGCAACTGTCCGTCGCTTTCCTGCGGAGGAATGTTCGAATCCACCAGCGCCACGCACAGCGCCAGGCTCGACCGTTGGTGCAGATACGGATCCACAAACCGCGCCCAGTCGTCCGAGATTTCCCTCGACACCTTGGCATATCCGTAGCCCGGCAGGTCGGCAAACAGCATCTCCGGCCGCGGCTGCCCCGCCCGCCGCACTTCAAAAAAGTTTATGCTCCGCGTCCGCCCCGGAGTATTGCTCGTGCGCGCCAGCTTCTTGCCCACCAGCGCGTTGATCAAACTCGACTTCCCCACGTTCGACCGTCCCAGAAAAGCGATCTCCGGCAGGATGGGCGAAGGAAAATGCGTCAAGTCGCTCGCCGACAGCATGAATCGCGCCAGAATCCGCATACCTACAGTTTCCAGTGTTTGGGTTGGATATGGCAAGCGCCGCCGCAAAAATAAATTCGCTAATGCCCCAGCCGACGTTTCCTTTCCACGTCGTCTTCCCTTATCTCAACTCTCGACGGTGCCCCGTCCTTGTGTCTGCGTTCCTTGCAGACACAGAGCCTGCCCTGAGCGAAGCCGAAGGGGCGCGGATTTTGACTTCCTATCCCCACCACGACTCCCACCTGCTCTCTCTTCACAGTGCTGTAAAAAGGCGACATGGCCGTACAATGCGTGGCGTTCTCGACGTTAAAAAAAAGATCCCGCCTAACCTTAGGACGCTAGACCTGTTTCCGGCATCTCATCAACTGAAGAGTTCGAGGGTAACACCACGAAGAGATCCGTAAGCTTGCCTATATTCTTGAACCTGAACGCAACTTTCTTACCGTATGCGGGTTGCCGTAGGGAAGGGGGACATTATGAAACAATCTCGCCTGGTGCTTAGAGTATTCAGTGCAATGGCTATGCTGCTCACGGCGGCGCAGTGCGCCATCGCCCAAACCTCAAACCCGGCGGGAGTTCCCGTGAGTATGGTGGTGACAGCCCAGGCCCGCCACGGCTCGACCATGCGCGACATCGGCCGCCAGGATGTGACGGTGTATCAAGGCCGCACAAGTGTTAAAGTCACCGGCTGGACTCCGCTCCAGGATGACCGCGCCGGTGCGGAATTTTTTGTCCTGCTCGACGATTCCCGCAATACCAGCCGTGGCTCGCAGCTCGAAGATGTTCGCAAGTTCATCCTGGCCCAGCCCGCAACCACAAAGATCGGCGTGGCCTACATGCAAATGGGCGGTCCCCGGATCGTACAGGCCTTGACCTCCGACCATGCTTTGGCGGCCAACTCGGTGCGCCCGTCTCTGTCCAACCTTGCGTCGAGCGCAAACCCGTACATCTCGTTTTCTGAGTTGATCAAGAACTGGTCATCGGGCAGCGACCGCCGGGAAGTCCTTATGATCTCCAACGGAATCGACTATGAGTCGAACGACTCTCTGGACGATACTTACGTGGATTCGGCGATCGCACAGGCGCAGCGAGCCGGCATTGTTGTCTATACCATTAGCACCTCTGGCAGGGAAGACTCCAGTTCTGGGTTTCTCAATCGCGCCCGGAACCAGCTCTCCAAACTTGCCGATGAAACCGGAGGCGCGTCTTACTACCAGGAATCCGGTGCCGCGGTTTCTATCGCTCCCTACCTGCGCGACTCCGCGGAACAGCTCAACCATCAGTACCTGTTGACTTTTCTTGCCCAGCCGGACAAGAAGGCCGGAATGCAATCCGTAAAGCTCAAGACTGAGGTGCCGAACGCGAAACTGGTAGCGGCGGCCCGAGTGTACGTCCCCGCCGCGCCACAGTAAGGCCGCCGGCCCACCCCTTCACACATCTCTACTCCCG
>JBEKQG010000145.1:0-8222 GCA_049519955.1 Terriglobales bacterium | reverse complement strand
CGCCGTTAAAATCGGCGACCACCACATTATTCGGGTACCCATCCGTGGCGAACGATTCTCCGGCTGTAAATCCGCCTTTGCCGTTGCCGAGCATTGTCCAGACTGCGGAGGAAGAGTAGGAACTCACGACCAGATCGTTCTTCCCATCGCCATTAATATCTGTGATCACGATGGAATCGATCCATGAGGGACCATAGAGAGATGGAGGGGTCTTGAACGTGCCATTGCCGTTATTCATGTAGACGTAGGCACCGTTTCCAGTTCCCATCACCACGTCCCCATCGTCGCCTTTTTTAAGCTGCCCGATGGCTACCGACAGGGTGCCTGAGTTTGAACCTTGCTGGTAAAACACGGGAGATTGGAAGGTACCGTCGCCGTTGCCAGTCAGCACATAGATACCATCGCCGCTGTTGGTGGAGGCAACTACCAGATCGGGTTTTCCGTCGTGATTGAGGTCCGCCACTGCCTCGGAGTTTGAGTTGCCCGGAAACGGAATCGCGACCGCGGCCGTTGGAGCCAAGAACGTTCCATCGCCGTTCCCAAGAAAGACGTCGATGCCGTTGGTGAAATCGATCGCGAGCAGATCGAGATGTCCGTTGCTCCGCAGGTCCGCAGTTACCAAGCCGCCGGCAATGTCGTGGTTCGGCACGTTTCCGAGCGTCGAATACGTGGCCTTGAGAGTGAAGCCACCCGCGCCGTTGCCGAGATAAATCGAGAGCGTGCCCGGGTTGACACCGCAGTCACCGCCCGGCGTTCCAGACACGACGGCGAAGTCCAGATTGCCGTCGTTGTTGAAGTCGCCAGTGACGATACCGCCCTCTAAAGTGCATGCAAAGGTGGTGATGGAGGAGACGGGCTCGAACGAGCCATCGCCCCGGCCCAGCATGATGCCCACTCCGGCAGTGTTGCCGCTGTCATCGAGCGTGAGGAGGTCCGGTACTCCGTCATTATTGAAGTCACCGACCGCAACCGCCTGAACCTGAATCGGGCTGTAGTTGGGAATGATGGAACCCCCGTCATACATAATCGGGTTCACAAACGTTGCCGGGGGAGGAGCCTGCCCAAAGGCGGCAGACGGCCCCAAAGCAAAGCCCGCCATGATCAGGAGGGCGCAGAAAATCTTGGCCAGAACGGGAGCAAAACGGCAGTGTATCGACATCGAAATCCTCCAAAGTTGTTGATGCTAAACTGTTTACGTACGAGATCGGCGAGTTTCCGCTCTCCTCCCGGAATGCAACTCGCTCGAAAAGACCCAGGCTGGCCAAAAAATGGAATTTCGACCGCCCCACGACTGCGGATATAATGCCGGAAGGCCACCTCCCCGGCAACGGACAACAACGGACATTAGTGGGTATTAGAGGATGGGCGATAGTTCCGCGCGTCAGATAACGAATCACCGCCTCGATTCCTGGAAGGAGATCGCTGCCTTCTTCGGGCGCGACGAGCGTACCGTTCGCCGCTGGGAAAAGGAGCGAGGCCTGCCCGCCCACCGGGTTCCAGGCGGGGAACGTGGAGGTGTGTTTGCCTACTCCGATGAACTGAAGGAGTGGCTCAAAGGACGAGCCAGCGACATCGAGAGTGGTGACTCCGAAACCACTCGGGCAGTTGCCGGGAGTTCGGTTGCCGACGGTGAAGAGATCGAGAGACTGCCCGCATCCGAGCCTGCCAAAAGCCCCGCCGCCTTCGCTCCGGTCCTCGATCTGAAATCTCCCGATCTTGAAGTCCCAAATCCGCGGCCTGCTCCCGCTCCACCCCATCCGTCGTTTGCCAGGATTCTGGTTTGGCTCGCTCCTTTGGTGTTAGTTGCGGGATTGATTGGCGTGGTCTCGTTCAGCCAGCGCGAGACCCGTTTCAAGAATGCAATGGCGGCGCCGCACGCACCCAATGCCGAGGCGCAGGAACTGTATCTCAAAGGCGAGTATCACTGGAGCAAGCGAACCCCGGACGATCTCAATAAGGCTGTCGATTTCTTCACCCAGTCGATCGTGAAAGATTCCAGCTATGCCCAGGCCTACGTGGGGCTGGCCGACTGCTACAACCTGCTGCGTGAATTCAGCGTCATGCCGCCCAATGAGGCCTATCCGCGGGCGCTGGCGGCGGCCCAGAAGGCGGTCGAGCTTGACGACACTTCACCGGGAGCGCACAATTCCCTGGCCTTTTCCACGTTCTACTGGAATTGGGACTCGGCGACTGCCGAGCGCGAACACAAACGGGCGCTCGAACTGGATCCGAACTTCGTGCAAGGGCACCATTGGTATGCAACATTTCTGCTGGCCTCGCAACGTTATCCCGAAGCTCTGGACCAAATCGAACAAGCGCGCAAACTCGATCCTTCGTCCACTACCATCCAGGCCGACAAGGCCTTGATCCTCAACGCTGCCGGTCGAAAGAACGAGGCCTTCGCGCTGCTCAAGCAGCTGGAATCCGCCGATCCCGCTCTGGCAACGACGCATGGCTACCTCGCCAAGATCTATCTCGACCGCCAGGACTACCCGAACTTTTTTGCCGAATCGAAACAGGCGGCGCAACTGCGCCACGACGAAGCAGCGTTGGCCATCGCCAACGCCGCCGAGCGAGGTTTTGCCGCAGGCGGCGTGGACGGCATGAGGGAAAGCATGCTGCCATTGCAAAAGGAGACGTTCGACCGCGGGTCGGGATCTGCCTATGAGCTGGCGGGAACCTGCGCCTTGTTGGGTAAGAAGGAGGAAGCGCAGCGTTACTTGGAGGCAGCCTACGACAGGCGCGAAACCGGCTTGTTATCTCTGCGCCTCGATCCTGCGTTCAACACCCTGCACGACGATTTGGTGTACAGGGAAATCACCGAGCGGATCGCGGCAAGACTGTCCAGGCCGGGAGAACATTGAGCCATTGGATCATTGAGTGACGGAATTCAATGACTCAATGCCTCAATGATTCGATCACTCAATTCTGTCCCAATCCGTTATGCTTAGTGCAGATCTATGACCCTACTCGACGCCCCGAACTACGATCCCGCGAAAGCACGGCGGCGGAAAATCAAGATCGCGCTCACGGTGGCAGCCGTGATCGTTCTGGCCGCGTTGGCCTGGATGAATCGCAATTGGCGAGAAGAGCGCGCCGTGGACAAATTCTTCGCCGCGCTTCAGCGCCAGAATTACGAAATCGCCTACGGCATTTACTTCAACGATCCGGAATGGCTCCAGCACCGACAGAAGTATTCTAAATACGCCTATTCGGATTTTTATCGCGACTGGGGACCGGGCGGCGAGTGGGGACTAGTCAAGTCCCACAGAATCTACGGATCGGCCAACACCGAAGGCCTTGCCAGCGGAGGCGTCGTGGTTGAGGTCGTGGTCAACGAACGCGCCGAGCACGCCCGCATGTTCGTGCAGAAGTCGGACAAGACGCTAACGGTGTATCCGTACTAGCGCGTGTAGAGGCGTAACCTCGCGAGCGCTGCGTTGAGCGCAGCCGAAGGATCCACGCCGAGCGCAGCTCGGCAGCTATCTTTGGTAAGGGCCAGTTCGAATTTGGCTCGCAGGCGCCCTACGCCGCCTTGGCCGCAATCTGCGCCAGCGCTTTATCGAGCGACGCCTCGTCCCCCACCGTCACGCAGGTCTGTGAGCGGTCGATCTGCCGCATCAGTCCCCACAAAACTTTTCCCGGGCCGATTTCAATGAACAGTCCGACCCCTTTTTCGATCAACAGCCGCACCGACGGCTCCCACTTGACCGTGCCGGTGACCTGGCAAATCAGGGCATCGCGCGCAGCCTCCGCGGAAGTCACCTCCGCGGCATCGACGTTGCATACCACGGGACACGACGGGGCCTGAAAATTCAGCGCCCTCAGATCCAGCGCCAGACGGTCCTGCGCCGGCTGCATCAGCGAACAATGGAAAGGAGCGCTGACGGGCAGGCCGATCGCCCTTTTCGCACCGCGTTCGGCGGCAAGTTTGATGGCGCGCTCCACGGCGGCGACATTTCCCGAGATCACAATTTGCTCGGGCGAATTGACATTGGCCGCCTGGCAGACTTCTCCTTGCGCCGCGTCGCTCGCAATTTCGCCAACCTTATCGAACGGCATTCCGAGGATGGCCGCCATCGTACCCACGCCCACCGGGACCGCTTCCTGCATGTATTTGCCGCGATTGCGAACCGTCCGCACCGCGTCGGCAAAGGTCAACGTGCCTGCGGCCACGTGCGCCGAATACTCGCCCAGGCTGTGCCCGGCGACAAAGTCCGGCTTCAGCCCTCTTTCATCGAGAACGCGCCACGCCGCCACCGACGCAGTCAGAATCGCCGGCTGCGTGATCTCGGTCAGCTTCAGTTTTTCTTCCGGCCCGGCAAAGCACAGCTCGGACAGCTTGTAGCCCAGCGCTTCGTCGGCTTCCTCAAAGGTCCGGCGCGCAACTGGATATTTGCCGGCCAGCTCTTTGCCCATGCCCACGGTTTGCGAACCCTGGCCGGGAAATAAGAATGCAATCGGAAAGGATGAATCGCTCATTTGAATATGCTCGCTATGTGGCGACGCCCGACGCCACGTTCAATTCGGCCAGCTCGCGCTCGATGGTTTCGTTCACTTTGCCATCGGCGAATTCGGCCGCTACGCGCACAGCGTTCTTGATGGCGTTCGCGTTCGACGATCCGTGAGTGATGATGCACACGCCTTTGACGCCAAGGAGCGGCGCGCCGCCATATTCCGTGTGATCGAGCCGCTTCTTGAAATCGGAAAATGCGTTGCGCGACAGCAGCGCGCCCACTTGCCGCGTGATCGTCGTTTTCAAGGTTTCTTTCAGCACGGTGCGCACCAAGCGCGCCACGCCTTCCGAAGTCTTCAACGCCACATTGCCGACAAATCCATCGGCCACGATCACATCGACATCGCCGTTATATAAATCGCGGCCTTCCACATTGCCAATGAAATTGATGGGCAGCCGTTTGAGCAGTGGAAACGCCGCGCGTGTCAGCTCGTTGCCTTTGCTTTCTTCTTCTCCGATCGAAAGCAGGCCGACGCGCGGATGCTCCATGCCGAAAATCGAGCGGCAGTAAATCTCGCCCATTACCGCGAACTGCTCCAGATGATTGGGCGTGCAATCGACGTTCGCGCCCACATCGAGCAGAACGGCCGCAGTGTTGAGGACGGTGGGAAACGCCGCCGCCAGCGCCGGACGGTCTACGCCCGGCAGCGCGCCCAGCACCACTTTGGCCGTGGCCATGGCGGCGCCCGTGTTGCCCGCCGTCACAAAGCCGTCGGCGCGCCCATCGCGAACCAGCCGCAGTCCGACGCGAATCGACGAGTCGCGCTTGGCGCGAATCGCTTCCACTTTGTCGTCCATGGCGATGACTTCACTGGCGTGGACCACGTCCACGGGCAGATGCCGCGCGCCGCGATAATGCGCCAAATCGGCCCGCAACTGCGCTTCCGGCCCCACCAGCAGCACGCGCACGCCGTGATGGCGCGCCGCCTGCAATGCGCCTTCAATCTCCGGCTTCGGCGCCTTGTCGGACCCCATCGCATCGAGTGCGATTACGCTAGGCATGGAAGGAAACTAGGACTTCTCTTCGACCTCGACCACTTCGCGGCCCTTGTAGGTCCCGCACTTCGGGCAGGCGCGGTGCGGCATCTTGCGCTCATGGCAGTTCGGACACTCCGACAGCGAGTGCTTGGAGAGTGAGTCGTGCGCGCGCCGCGTGGCGGTGCGTTTTTGTGAATGTCTGCGTTTTGGATTCGGCATGATGATTCCTTTTTAGTTCTCAGTTCCCAGTTCTCAGTCAAGCGGGCTTACTGAGAACTGGGAACTGAGAACTCTCCTTTACTGATTCATCTTATCTCGTATTTCTTTCAGCGCCGACCAGCGCGGGTCCTCGACCTCGTCCACGCACGAGCACTGAACTTCATTCAAGTTCTTGCCGCAATGCGGACACAAACCCCTGCAATCTTCGCGGCAAATCGTCTTCAAGGGCAGCGCCAGCAAAACCTGCTCTCGCAGCGTGTCTTCGAGCAACAAGCCTTCGCCCTGGTAATACCCGATTTCGGCCTCGGCGTCGGTGACCGAAAGCTCTTCGTGCCCAGAGTCGGTTCCCAGCGGGCGGTACAGAAGATCGAAGCTGCGTTCCACCTGGTGCACGACCGGATCGAGACAACGCGCGCACGCCACTTCCAGGCTCGTCTCCAGCTTGCCCTTCAGCCGGATGTCCTGCACGACTTTATGCTTGCCGTGGTGCTCCTCGACCAGGTCCGCCCGGCCCTCGCTGCAGAGCGGCGACCGCTGTCGAACTTCATCACCCAAGTCAATCGTACCCGGGCTGAACTCCTCCCGGAAATCAACCGGGTGAATCTCCAGGTCCGCAAGTTCGATGAGCATTGGAACCTCCGCCGCCCCCACTCCAATTGCCGCAAAGGCCCGCGGAAGTGCGCACAGAGACGAAAGTCTCTTAGGGAGCAATGTTCAAGGATAAAGGGCTGAAAACTGGGTGTCAAGGAAGGAACGACGCTGGGAGAACCTACTCAAATCGTATCCCCGTCCGCTGGCTGGGAGTTTTCTAACCAGATACGCGCATGCCAATACGTACTGAGGTCATCTCCGCTCTCGCCGTGCCTCTGGGCTATACTGATTCATTGGCGATGGAGTTCGCCGTTAACTGCCGCTCGGCTGATGACTCCTACAGAACTCTTGCAGGAGGATTCCGTCGTGAGCTACCTCTGGATTGCGCTGGGCGCGGTTGCCGGGGCCAGCGCCCGCTACTTCCTTAGCAATCTGATCGCCCGCGATCTCGCGTCCGCGTTCCCCTATGGCACGCTGCTGATCAACATCACGGGCAGCCTCGTCCTCGGGTTCTTTCTCGTCTTTTCGACCGAACGCGCGCTGCTCGATCCGCGCTGGCGTCTGCTGATCGCCATCGGCTTCTGCGGCTCGTACACAACTTTCTCCAGCTACGCCTTCGAAAGCTTCGCGCTGATGGAGCAGGGACAGTGGCTCCTGACCGGCGTCAACATCGTGGCCAGCAACGCGCTTTGCCTCGCCGCCGTCCTGGCGGGTGCGGCGCTGGCGCGGGGGTTGTAAAATGGCAGCCATTATGGCCGTTCAAGTCACCATCTACCTCACGGAAGGCGATTCCTGGCACCATCGCCCGCTCCATCTTGAGATCCTGAAATACCTACGCGAAGAAAACTCCTTCGGAGCCGTCGCTTTCCACGCCGTCGCCGGCTTTCTTGGGCGCGGCAAAGTCCACACCGCGCACCTGGTCGAAGCCGGAGGTCAGTTGCCCGTCGTGATCTCGTTTGTCGATACCGACGAGCACGTCAACCGCGTTCTCCCCAAGCTGCGCGAGATGGCGGCGCACCGGCTGATCGTGCGCGAGAACGTCGTCATCGAGCAGGGCAGTTTGGACTGAAGGAGCGGGGAGAAGACGCCGAAGAAGCGAAGCGGGCTCCGTGCCATGAGTGCGGCACCGTGCACCAAGAGGGAGTTCGGTCAGAGCAATGAGTGCAGATCGCCGGACCGAAGGCTGCCGGACAGAAGATGCGGAGCGCCTCGCCGTATCTGGCGAGTTGCGAGTCTCTGGTTCTCGGCGCGATTTGGGTTCATGCGGCGTTGCTGGCATAGAGGCGAACAAGCTGCTTCGCATTGCCGGCCTAGCCGAACAGTTTAGTAGCGGCCAAATTGCGGATGATGCCACCTCTGCCGCCGAGCGCATTGCGGAGGGGCGTTTCTATGTGGCGTGCGTCGGCCAGTTCAAGCGCGGCAAGTCCACCCTGTTGAACGCCTTGCTCGGCGGGCCCATCCTGCCCAGCGGAGTGGTTCCGGTCACGGCTGTCCCCACGATAGTGAGATTTGGAGAAAGACTCGGGGCCCGCGTTCGCTTGAAGACTGGAGAATGGACGGAGATTGCGATCGCCGACATTGAGGAGTATGTGTCCGAAGTTCGGAACCCACAGAACAGCAAGGGGGTCGCCGGGTTGGAAGTATTTGTGCCCAGCGCGCTGCTGGCAGAGGGCATGTGCTTCGTGGACACGCCGGGGCTGGGCTCCGTGTTCGCGGGGAACACCGCTGCCACGCACGCATTCCTCCCGCACATCGACGCTGCCATCGTCGTGATCGGTGCCGATCCTCCGATAGGCGGAGATGAATTGGCGCTGGTCGAGAGCGTTGCGAAAGAGATTCCGGACATCCTGTTTGTCTTGAACAAGGCGGATCGCGTCACCAAGTCCGACCGTGATGCGGCGATTTCCTTTGCCAGACA
>JBEKQG010000144.1:0-8394 GCA_049519955.1 Terriglobales bacterium | reverse complement strand
CGCGAGAAGGAAGCACGGAGAATTCGCGATCTGGACGTGGACGCGATCCAGATCAGCGTGTACTCGCATCGTCCCGAGGTTCACGACGCCATCACCAAGCTGCCGCACTCGTTCGAACGCACCATCAAGGCCATCCGCTTCCTGCGCGAACAAGGGCTGCGCGTCACCATCGCCAATGTGCTGATGACGGTGAATCTTTCCGATCAGAGCGGAGTGCAAAAACTCGCTGCCGAACTTGGCGCCCATTACACGCTCGATCCCACCATCACACCCATGATGGACGGCGACACGTCGGTTCTCGCGCTACGCATTCCGGGAGAAGAACTGCCGGAAATTTTCTACAATCCCGCCCTGACCGGCAGCCAGGAAGAGTTCTGCGCCCCTCCTAAGCCGCCTTCGAAAGAGGACCTTGAGGGTTACTCGTGCAGCGCGGGCCATTCCTTCTGCTACATTTCGCCTTACGGCGATGTGTTTCCGTGCGTGCAGTTTCCCCTCCCCACGGGAAATATTCGGCAACAGAGGTTTTTGGATATCTGGAATTTGTCTCCGCAGATGAAGGAAGTCCGCTCCATCCAGGCGAAAGACTTGCACGTCTGCTCGTCGTGCTCGCACGTCGCCGGTTGTTCGCGCTGTCCGGGGCTGGCGTATGTGGAGGGAAATATGCGGGGTCCATCGACCGCCGATTGCGAGAAATCGTTCTACCGGACGGGCGTGGCCACGGCGAACATGCTGCGGCAAGGCCTGTCGAAACCACGCTCGACAGTCCCGCTAATCCAGATTCGTCCGATTGCCGTCCCCGCCTGATTAAGACTCATAAGCGCTATAGGTGCCGCGTAGCCGACGGTTCGCCAGGTGACCGGACGATCTTGGGTTGTGAGTGCAATGGCGAGGTAATAACAATTAATTAACCCGCCTCCAGGCCGCGTCGTGCGGAAGTGTCTTCTAGTTTTCGACATCCGAGGCCGTTGAGTGCTAGCGGCTATGTACAATTGGTAGACGAAATGAGCCGCGCCCAAACGCTAGCGAGAGCACGTGCCCAAGCCCGCAAGAGGCCGCAATCAAGAAAGCCGTCAGGAACAGGGGCCTTCCTCACCGGCAAGAACCTGAATACGGCTCTCTGCGTTCTGCTGGCCGTAGTGACAATCGGGCTCTACAGCCCAGTCACTAAGTACTCGTTCGTCCGGTGGGATGACGACGTTTACGTTACCGCAAATCCATATATTCGCGACGGACTTAGTTGGAGCACGGTCAAATGGGCCTTTACATCAACCGAGACGGCGGCGAACTGGCATCCGCTGACCTGGCTCTCCCATGCTCTCGACTATCAACTCTTCGCGCTGAACCCTGCCGGCCATCATTTGGACAGCGTGTTGATCCACGCTCTTAATGCAGTGCTCTTGTTTCTCCTTTTGGCTTGGGTTACCAAGCGCGTCGGACCAAGCCTGCTGGTAGCGGCGCTGTTCGCCTTGCATCCAGTCAATGTTGAGTCGGTAGCGTGGGTCGCGGAACGAAAGAACGTTTTGAGCGCGTTTTTCTTTCTGGCGGCGATCGGTGCGTATGCGTGGTACGCGCAGAAGCCCGAGTGGCGGCGATATCTGCTGGTGGCGGGTCTGTTCGCCGCGGGGCTGATGGCCAAGCCGATGGTGATCACCCTGCCCTTTGTCTTATTGCTGCTGGATTATTGGCCGCTTGATAGAATGCCGCTGGATGCAGGCGGGAGTGGCGGAGCCTCCGATGTCGGCGTGCCGCGCATGACATTTTCGAGGCTGGTGCTGGAGAAAATCCCGCTGCTTTTTCTGTCGGCGGCCAGTGCATGGATCACCCTAGTTGCGCAGCGAGCTGACAGGCGTAACTTCGCAGAACTCCCGTTGGGCATACGAATTGAGAATGCCGTCGTGTCCTATGGGTTGTACCTGTGGAAGATGCTCGGGCCTCTCCGACTGGCTGCGCTCTATCCCTATCCCGAAAATGTGCTTCCGGTGTGGCAGGTGACGTTGTTCGCGCTAATGTTGCTCGTGGGCACGGCGTGGGTGTTAGTTTTTCGTCGCAAGCGTTACTTGGCGGTTGGATGGTTCTGGTTCCTGGGTACTTTAATTCCCGTCATCGGCTTGGTGCAGGTGGGGAAACAGGCAATGGCCGATCGTTATGCCTATATCCCGCTAATCGGAATCTTCGTAATGATTGCTTGGGGCCTCTACGATTGGGCGGAGGCGAAGCAAGTTCGTACAGTTTGGCGGGTAATTCCGGCATTGTGCGTGCTGACGGTGCTAGGCTTCGTCACCTCCCGCCAGAGGAGCTATTGGGAGAGCGAGTACGCCTTGTGGACCCACGCACTGGAGGTGACGGAACGGAATCCCGTTGCTTATAACGCCTTGGCGACTGCGCTCCTAACTGGCGGCTCCGCACTGACGCAAAATGACCTGGAGAGCTTCCCTACCCAGCAGGAGCGTGTAAATGAGGCACGCCGAAACTATGAGCGGGCTTTGGAACTGCGCCGTCAATCGGCGCAGCAGAACTACGATCCTCATGCCATGGCCTTGGTGCTGAACAACCTGGGGACGGTGGATGGAATGCAGAACCGGTTGGACGACGCCCGCCAGCACTTCGAGGAAGCCCTGGAGATTTACCGTCAACTGGCGCAGCACGAGGACACGCATCTGACCGATTTGGCGGGTACTCTGAACAACCTGGGGAACGTGGATGGATTCCAGAACCGTATGGACGAAGCCCGCCTGCACTATGAGGAGGCCTTGAATATCTACCGTCAGCAGGCTCAGCGAAAGCCGGACAAATACCTCCCTCATGTGGCACAGACCCTGGACCTCTTGTGTGCTCTCGATAGAAACCAGAACCGGATGGAGGAAGCCCGCGCCCACTACCGAGAGGCCTTGGGCCTTTATCGGAAGCTTTCCCAAAGTGACAACAAATATTCCAGTGACGTGGCTAGGATCGAAGCGGCCTTGCAACAAGTAAGTCATTGACTTGGGTAAGTGTTGTTAACAGGCGTGGGTGTTGAAAAAGGAACCAAAGCAGTAATTTCAGCGAATTTCAGCGTCTACGGCGAACGAACATTCAAGAACTTACGAACGAATTTCGATGTTGAAATTGCCTGAGAAGAGTTTTTCAACAGCTACAGGCGATGACGCTCACGACTCGAATCGGCCGCGTTCGGAATTCGGGCATGTCCAAGAGCAAACCGGAAGAAATCCTGCCTTAAGTTGGCGCCTATGGGGCTTCGCCCCGCTTCCACGTAGCCGGTGGCCTATTACGGGACGCGCGCGGCCGCAGCTTGGCTCCGTTTTAGATCGACGACCGCTTCCGCGCTGGCCAACTGCTCCAGGATGCGCTGCAAGTGGGCGCTGGTCTCGTGTGTCGCTTCACCAAACTTCACCGCCGCGCCAATGCCCAGGTCCATGCGCACGACTTCGCTTTCAATCGTCACGTTTATATGTTCGTGCGCGAAGGTGAGTTTGAGCTGCGAACCGGCCGGCAGCATCCCGCTGGTTTCCACGTAGCAACCGCCCAGGCTCAGGTTGGTGATGATGCCGAGCAACATCCCTTCCTGGCCGGTCCCGGAAATTTCCGCGGTGAGCCGGCCGTGAACTCGCGGATACAAACGGCGGTCCCTCTCCGACCTGCTTTGCTTCTGCAGATACATGCGCTTGTCGGCTTGCGACAATATCTTCTCGGCATCCATCCCGTCTTCGGGATAGACGGCCTTGCCCACGCTGAGCGATAGAATGTCTTCGTTGCAGACGTCCCTTCCCGCTTTTTTGGCCAGCTCCCGCATCTGCTCCGCCTTGCGCGCGGTAGCTTCGGGTGTGAGTCCAGGAGCGATGACCACGAACTCGTCGCCGCCCATGCGCGCAACATAGTCGTACTCACGGCTGGTTTCCTGGAGCGAGCGCGCAAACAGCCGCAGCACCCGGTTTCCTTCCAGGTGGCCGAAACGGTCGTTGATCTGCTTGAACCCGTCCAGGTCGGTGACCATCACCGTCAGGGTGCCGTTATCGCGCTTGCAGCGCGCCAGTTCCCGGTCGAGTTGCAAGAAAAGCGAGCGCGCATTGGGAAGGCCAGTCAGGTAATCGGTGACTGCCGAATTCTCCGCCTGCTGGTACTTCATCGCGTTCTCGATGGCAAGCGCCATCTTGGAACTGATCGCGAGCAAAATGCGCAGGTGGTCGGAAGTGAAGAAGTCCTTTTCCGCGTGGTACAAGGCGACCACGCCGACCACGCCTTGCAAGCCTTCGAGCGGAACGGCGAGGGCCGCGTTCAGCGTGCTGTACTTCGATGGGTCGTTCAGGTACCCCGGTTCGACCGAAGGATTGCCATTGAGGATCGGTTTCAGATTTTGCGCGACCCACCCCGACAGCCCCTGCCCCATCGGAATGCGCAGCGAAGCGAACAGCCGGAAGTTGTCGCCATTCACGTATTCCGGCACCAGTTCATCGCCATGGCGCACGTAGATGGCAATCGCATCGTACGGCATGGCCCGGAGCAGCTTCACGGAGAACACGGAAAGCGTCTCGTCCAGACTCAGCGAAGCTCCCAGGTCCTGGCTCAGTTCAAAAAGAGTCTGCGCTTCCTGACGCGACGCCGCGATGGAACTGAGAAAACTGCGCTCATGCGGGCGGCGCCGTCCTTGCGCCTCGAATCCCGCTGCCGGCTTAATCGCAGGCTCCGCATGCGCGCCCGTTTCTTCGACCCCGACTTCTGTGGACAACTTCTGTTTCCCCAGACTGTCGGTGCGTTGGTGGACCAATTGTTCGAGCTCCACGTATCTTTGCTCGAGCACCCTGACCACTTCCGGATCAAAGGACTTTCCCGATTCTTCCACCAGTCGCGCCATGGCTTCGTGCAGCGGCAGCGCGCGCCGATATTGCCGGTCGGACGCGAGCGCGTCCAGAAAATCCACCGCCGCCAGAATGCGGGCGCCGATCGGGATCTCGGTCGCGCACAACCCCTGCGGATACCCAGTCCCGTCGTACTTTTCGTGATGCGCCCGCACGATGGGGACGACCGGATAGGGGAAGCGCACCCGTTCCAGAATCTCCGCTCCCACCAGCGGATGTATCTTCATTTTCTCGAATTCTTCCGGCGTCAGGCGCCCCGGTTTCGAGACGATGTGCTCGGGGACCGCCAGCTTGCCGATGTCATGCAGCAAGGCTGCCGCCTGCAAGCCCTCCATGTCCGCGCGGTCCACCTTGAGTTCCTTGGCGACCTCGACGGCGTACACGCGCACCCTTTGCAAGTGGTCGTGCGTGGTCTGGTCCTTGGCCTCGATGGCGAGCGCCAGCGCCTCGATCGTGCGCATGTGCAAATCGGCCATTTCCTCAACGTGCCGCTTCTCGTCTTCCAGTTTGCCCAGGTAGAGGCGGTAGGAACGATAGACGAGGTACACCACCGGAAGCATCAGCAGCGGCGTCTGCCAGTCCGTAAGGCCTTGCAGCCAGCTCATCATGCCGACCACGCCAGTGCCCACCAGATAGTAGGGGAAGCTCCAGAAATAGCATTCGGTCCAGATCTTGCGCATCGACCTGCGCTCGGTCAAGGAAATGACGATGGCCACTGGAACGGTGTTGGCGACGAAGTAAACGCAAGTCGCAAAAAATAGCAATGTGGAGGGGTTGTTCACCGCTCGGTGCAACCATGGTTGGTGATATGCGGCGAAGGTCACGCCAATGGCAATCGCCGTCGAGCAGACGTTGAAGGCGACTTGAATTGGGACCAAACTTTCGCCCAGGCACTGCACAACTACTGCGGCGCAGCCCAGGGCCATGGCTTCCGGCAAACTCAGCTCTAACACACCCAGCAGCAGAAACAGAAAGTTCACCGACATCGTCCCGGTAATACCGGGCAGGTTCACTTTGAGCCGCGACGCCGCCATCGCAATCGCCAGATAGCAGAGAAACTTGGCCGGATTCTCGCTCCTGCCGTGCCAGACGCAGTAGGTCAGGAGGGCCATCCCGCAGACCACGACCACGGCCACAAAAAATCGCGGCGCGGCGCTCATGTCCATCCAGGATTGTGGGCGAGTCTTCATTTCGTCGAACTCTTAACCCGGAAGCCGGACGCAATTCTCCCCGGGCATAGAGGGGGAGATACCCATTGATAACAGGTGCGTAACCGGCGGCAAAGGATTTGGATATTTGAGCGTAAACTTCCGTAACCGGGGATAGTGCCCTTTGGTACCTACGGAAGCACTGTCCGGACCCGAGACCGGAACCTCCCGCTGCCCGAGATGCGCCACGCCGCGTTTCTACCCCGCAGGCGGCCAACCCACCGCTAGAAGTGGAACCCGAGCTGGGCCGTCAGCGCACGCGGTGTCACATAGTGCGTCCCGCTGAAGGTCGAAAGGAAGTTATACAGCGCCAGTTTGTTGGTTATGTTGATGGCGGTCAGCGTAAGACTCCACTTATAACGGTCGCCCTTGAACAGGTTGTCGTGGCCCACCGAAACATCGAACAGACTGCGCGACGCGATGCGCGGCGGATTGTGGTCGTCGTTCTCGGCCCCTATCCTTGGCACTTGTATAAGATTGGTTCCGAACTGCGATGCCGGGCACGGGGAAGGCAGAGGAGTGGTCGGGGTTGCGTGGACGCCATTGCAGGTAAACCCGGCCTGGAACTCCTGATCGGCGCTCAGGGGGTTTCCGAAGGCATCTTGCAACAGGACGGCTGGCGGACCCGTTGGGACTGACTGCGGGCAATCGTTGCTTGGGCCTAGCCCGTAACACGGTGCGTTGCCGGCCACCAGACCGCTGTCGTAGCGCCAGTTGAAGCCGAGCCATGGGCCACGCTTCCAGGGTTGGTATTGAAAGTGGGTTGTCTGGTTGAACTTTTCGTCGTGGTCAATGCGGAACGGGAGTCCGGCGCTGGTCGACACGGTCGCGCCCGCTCCGCCAACCTGCGGCTGGAAGAATCGCGCCGCCACGCTGGAGAAGACCATGAGCGCCGAAAAGCCATGGAAATTCGGAATGCTTACGCGGCCCGCATATCCGGGAATCTTGGAGTTGTGCCATGCAATCGGGAAAAAGATCGGAGTATTGCCGAGCACGCTGAAATCGTAGCCATTGTGCGTGTACTTCGAAATCCACTCGCCGGAAAAGACCAGATAGCGCCCTAAAGCTTGCTCGAGGCCAGCGTGGAATTCATTGCGAAAGCCGGGATTCAACGCCCCGCTCACTCCCGGGGTACAGGCAAGAAGCGGGGACAAGACAGCATTGCTGCATCCTATGCTGGAAAGCACCAGATTTTCATTGAAGGGAGATTCCAGGATGCGCGCGTAGGAAACGCGCAGGATCGTGTTGGTCTTCTTGACGTCATAAGAGATCCCGAGACGAGGTTCGGCTTGCCGCGCGACGGAGAGGCCGTTGTAGAGATCGCCGCGCAAGCCGAGGTTCAGGGACCAGTTCCCTTTTGTAACCACGTCCCGGATGTAGAGTGCAAGCTCCTTCACATCCGTGTGGCCATTGAAAGTGTAAAGGCCGCCGCCGCGGGTCAGGTCGTAGGGAAACAAGGTCAGATTGAAAGCAGGGTAAAACGCGGTGTTGGGTGCGTTGGGATTAAAGTACGGGCTTGTAGGATCGGCAACATTTGACGCGTAGCCGAAGCCGCCGCATTGCGAGGGATTGGTGTAACCCGGAACAGGAACGTTAGGGGTCGTAGCCGTGGACAGGGTCAAGCAGGGCGCGTTGTAGGCGGGATCGACGATACCGAGAGTGTCGTTTTCATTGAGGAATGTTTGTTCGTAGGTGACTCCGGCCTTGATTTGATTCGCCCCTTTGACGTAGGAGAGATCGGACCGAAGTCCCGCATTGGTGAGGGTGCGATTCTGACCCACCGATTGCCGCTGAAGACTCGGCGGCCCGAGGTCCGCAAAACGATCGCTGCTTGGGTAGTAGTTGTAATCGTCGCGGCGTACGAATGCGCCCAAAGTAAATACGGAGTTCGTACTCACCAGATGCGTCCACGAAGGGGCGATGTTAAAGGTCCCGATCTCGGATCGCTGGTCTGCCGCTCCGACGGTAACGCCCTTGGTATAACCGGTAGAATCGCCCATAGGAACTACGCCCCCATAGTTTTCTACTGGTGGAAGAACCCCGTCCAATCCTCTCCACGGTGTCGCGTTTTGGGCGTCGAAGGAATTCGGCGTCTGGAACCAGCTCCGGGTGTAGCCGAGGTTCAAGTGGATCGAGTCGGCAGCGGAAAGCTGCCAGTCCACGCGGTCGAACAGGTTTTCTTCGTTGCCCTTGTCGTGCATCACCGTGAATTCTGGCGGATCGAGGAACCGGCCGCTGTTCAAACCGCCGATGGAGACGAAGTTTCCCCAGTTCTTGCCGCCGTACGCGAGATCGGCGGCCACGTTCGACGACCCAAACGATCCGTAGGAAGT
>JBEKQG010000143.1:0-8394 GCA_049519955.1 Terriglobales bacterium | reverse complement strand
AGGCCGAAGCGGTCGCGGACTTCGGCCATGATCTTCAGGCCTTCCTCGCCCAGTCCCTGAAAAGAATAAGGAGAGGTACGAGGTTTGTAGGCGCCGCCGCGAAAAAACTGCGCTCCGGCGCGGGCGACGCGCTCGGCAATCGTGAAAGCCTGATCGCGACTCTCGATGCCGCAAGGGCCGGCGATGATGGCAAGGTCCCTGCCTCCGATGGTCACAGGCGAGCTTTTCGAGTGAAAAGCGGGAAACTCGATGACGGTATTGTCGGGCTTGGTATCGCGACTGACCAGCTTGTAGGGCTTGGAGACGCGGATGACTTCCTGCACGCCGGGCATTTCTTCGAGCGCGCCGGATTCGACTTCACCCTTGTTGCCGGTGATGCCGATGGCGGTGCGCTGCGCGCCGGGCATGGAGTGGGCGTGGTATCCAAGCGATTCGATTTTCCGGCAAACGGCGCGGACCTGGTCTTCGGTGGCCTGCGCCTGCATGACTACCAGCATAGTGGGTACTCCGAACTGATAAGTTTAGCGTCCGGGGTGGCGAAGGGCAAACGGCAAGCGGAAAAGGGCAGCGGATATGGAAAACGGACTTTGCCGACTCCCCACAACTCAAGAAATTTCGGCAATCGAGACAGACCCTTCCAATCTTCAGGACCGGACCGACTCGGATACCGGCGCCGGTTCTTCGAGTTCCAGCGTCGACAGGTTGGCGAGCCGGCCGAGGGGCGTGTGCAACTTCAGGTACAGCTTGCCGCCGAGAAAGGCGGGATAGATTCCGCGCATCCACGAATGGCGCAAGCTCCGGCGGCGCTCAGCGGCGGGCAGCGACAGTTCATAGCCATTTTCCTGCAAGCACTCGCCCACTGTGGACTCGATGGCGGCGACATCAGCGTGCGCCAGGCGTTGTTTCCAGCGGCCGAGCGGATTGTCTGTGCCCTTCGCGCCTTCTTCGCGAAACGAAGAGTTCGTTTCCGACAGACGGCCCAGGCTGGCGCGCTGAATGCGGTCATAGTCCAGGTCGTGATCGATAAAGCTGCCGAGCTTGCCGAGCGTTTCGCGCGGGTTGGCGATCAGGTCCTCGTAGCGGATCTCGATGTAGTCGGCAGGGAACTTGCGGCCCTGGGCGCGGCCTCGGTGAACCATCCACTCCCAATACAGCGCCGTCGCCACCAGACTTTCGGTTTGGCTGCGGTCCCAGGGCAGAGGAGTAAAACCGCCCATTTTCTTGAGCGAAAGCGCAATGTCGCGCCCGTCGCGGATGATGTGCACAAACAAGGCGTCAGCTATGTCGCGCTTCACACGCTGGACATGCAGCACATTGTCAGGGTCGTACAACGCCCAGCGCTCCACGTGCTGGTGCCGGGCGACCGAGTCCATGACGACGCGGACGAAGTCTCCCCCGCTGTGGCACTCGTTCAGGATGCGCGCTGGCAACTGCTCGCCATCGAGACCGGTGCGCCGGAAACCCTTGCTGCGGGTAAACGTGCCGATGATCTTCTTGCGATTTGCGCTGTCGTCAACGGAGCCGAAGCGGGGAATCAACTTTGTGTAAATGGGTAGATAACCGCGGTAGATGGCAAACCCGCCGGCAGACAGCAACATGTCGTACAACAGGTTCGTCCCAGAGCGGTGGCATCCCACCACGAAGACAGGAGAATGCTTGCGATCGCTTGGGCTGGCCGTGGGCACCCTGAAAATTTTACCATGCAACGCGGCCCTGGGCCGCTTGAAACCCTTGCTAAGACAGGGATTACGGAAGTTACCCGAGGCTTGGACAATGTGATGTCGAGGGAGGATTCCGGGGTCGCTGCCGAAGAGTGACCTGAAAACGACCTTGTTCAACTCCTGATAGTGCGCTCCAGCGCCAAGAACGGGCGAGTTTGATGTACACATGCGTCGCTGTTAAACTCAAGTAAGAGATTCGCGATGGACCGAGTTCCAACGCCAGAGTAGCGCCCCCGAATTTTTCAGAAGGAGTCATCAGTCATGAGCGAAACGTCGCAGACAGAGTACACACGGAAGAACTGCTCCCGGTATGCTTGGGCGCTGATTGCGGTGGGGTCGCTGTTGCGGGTCGCGTCGTTTTTCTACTCGGCGAATAGCGGCGGCGATGCAGAGGCGCGAGTTGGTCTGACCGCCCAGTGGTTGCAATCGCCTGCATGGAAGATCATTTTCGGTGGCACCTATCCGCCGGGTCACTTCTGGTTGATCGGGTTTTCAACGCTGATGGTGCATGATGTGCTTACGGCCGGACGGTTGTTGAGCCTAGGCCTGGGAATCGCTTCGTTGATTCTCGTCTGGAAGACGGCGCGCCTGCTGTACGGCATATGGGGTGGGCTGTTATCGCTGGGCGTCTTCTCCCTGTACAGCTTGCATATCGGTTACAGCACCACCACGTCGGCGGAAGTTAGCGCCGTGTTCTTCTTCCTGGCAGGAACTTATTTCTTTTTCCGTTATTTTCAAAGTGGCGCTGACAGAGTCTGGCGTCTGGCGATCTCGGGTGCTTGCCTTTCGGTCGCGCAATCGATTCGGTATGAGCCTTGGGTTCTGTTCGGAGGTTTGTTTCTGATCCTGGCTGTCCTTCTACAGATGGAACCCTCTCGGCGGCCATGGAGGGATTGGCTCCGATCCATGCTGGTCTTCGGGGCCACAGGAGGAACATGGCCCGTTTTTACCTTGGCGTATGCCTGGCACCGGTTCGGCGATCCCTTGCACCTGATAAATTTGAACCGCCTCGCGGCGATCAAATTTATGGCGGCCAATCCGATATCGCCGATTCACCAACTGGCGCTCCCGCCTTCGGTGTTGCTCCTCACTCTGTCGCCGTTGGCACTGGCCGGTGCAGTTTATGGCTTGGCAATCTCGTTCTCGTCGCGTCTCCCCTGCGCCTTTGCGGGCCTTACAATATTCTTTGGCTGTTTCCTTGCCTACGAATTTTGCACCGGCGGGATGCTGGCCGTGGCGAGATACACGCTGATTCCAGGTACGATGCTTGCCATCGTCTCTGGATACGGGCTACAGGGAATTTGTGAGAAATTCGTTCCGGACAGAATGAGTCTAGCCCACAGCGCCATCTTTGGTTTGCTTTTTCTGAATTTAGTGGCCGTGTTGGCGATGAGCGAGCTGCCCAATCGCTATGCAGAAAAATTTTCTTCCATATCGCCGCGTCTCCGGTATCAGGAAAGGATTCGAGTGGTCGGAGAATATCTGCGGACCCACATGGGGGCCGAGGATGCGGTGATGATCGACAACTACAACACGGAATCGAATATGATAGCGGCAGCGGCAGGCATACCACTGCTCCCCGGGGATCGGGCGTTCGAGACGAGCGCAATCCACGACGAGACGGTCGATCAGTACATCCGGCGGGTGAAGCCGCGGTTCGTGGTGTATTCGGATCAGGGCACGCTGCGCCGCTGGCTGAATCTCCCGCCGGAATGCGGCGACGTAAGCCTCGAGGGCATGGCCTACCACTGCGTCTTCGCGAACTCGATCTACCGCGTCTATCGGATCGAGGAGCCTGACCAGAATTGACCCTTCGGTCTTAACGCACGCCTCGGATCCCCGCCAACACCGCATCCACATCGGCCCCGGGGTCGCGTCCATCGGTCGCCTTACCTTTGAATTTACTGGAGGGGGCAAGATGGTAGTCGCCGTCCAGGCCGCCGTTTAGGTTCACGAATCCTACCGACGCTAATCCGCCTGCCATGAAGTTGCCCTCTGGCCAATCCGGATGATGGCCGCGGATGCTGCCTCCTCCTGCCAACACATTTCCTTGGAACGCGCTGCCCGATTTCCAGCACGCTTCGATCATTCTTCTCGGGGTCGCCCCCTTGAAACTGGCGCAATTGACCTCCGGCGATCCGCCGGTTGGCCCCATGCCCCAGGTGCCCACGTCGGCAATGTTGTTCGTCCAGGTGATGTTGTACATCTGCGGAGTGTCCGGATTCTTCGCAGGAGGCCCATTGAGGCCCATGAGACCTTTTGGCGTTGACATTGAGACATAGGTAATGTGATCGATCGCGACATCGTGCATTACCGATTCTCTGGGGGACCCGCCGATTGCGCCGCTTATCTGATTCAAATTTGCTCCGCCGCAGCCCTTTCCGCACTCTGGATAGCCGATACCCTCGGCCACCACGTCGTGAATCGAATAGCTGTTACCCGGTGAGGGTTTCAGCGTGGCCAGGACATTGGCGATTTGGAACACCTGGTTCACTTTCCGGATCCACACATAGCGGATGGTTATGTCGGTAACGGCGCAGTTCGGACAATTGGCGACCCCCGTTTGCCGGTTTGCGATGCTTTGTGGGGTCAGCAGGATCGCGGCCCCGACCTGACTAAAGCCTGGCCAGGAGTTTTCAAGGTAGTTGGCCTCGAACAATAGCCGGTGCGCGTTCTTGAGCTCGAACAGGTTCTTCACAATCGGCACAGGCCCGCGGTGATCGGGGGAGTTGCGGTTCCAGAACATGGGCTTCAAAAAATAGTTGCGGCGAATCTCGATGTCTTCTGGAGGAAGTTTCGCAGGGCCGCCTCCAAAGATAACATTCTCGCCGCTGGATTCGAGATAGTTGTCGACGACCTTGACGGTGCGGGTTGGTCCGGCTCCGATGCCACCGCCCACGGCCGTCGCATCGGTGCAACTGCCGGTTCCTGCCGGGCAAGTAAAACCGTTGAAGTAAGAATGGATCACCGCGATATACGTTGAGTTCCAGATGGCGAGACCGTGTCCCAGCTCCGTCCCATCGATGCCGTGGGCCCAGTTCCGGTCGAATATGAGATGGTCGGCCCCATCCGGAGTCAGCAGGCGTCCAATCTTCTTACCCGACTCGGGGACCCACTCGATTCCAATAAAGCGATAGTGATCGCCAAACTCGATGCCGTTGTCGGGTTTGACCGAAATTGTAGCCATCAGTCTGGCAGCGCCTCCGGTTGGCTGAGCAAACGGTGGTCTGCCTGGCAGGCTAGCGACCCCGGCCCATGCGGGTGAGATCCGCGTATCCGGGGGCGGCAGCTTGGAGTCGGGTGTGTCGGTCCGCACCGTGATGTAATGATTATCGTCGCAATTCTTCCGCGGAAAGCTCTTCATAGCGTAAACCGCGCCCGCGGCAAGCAGCAGCGTATCTCCGCATTTGGCGCCATCGAGCGCTTCCGACAGGTCCGAGTTTGCTCCCACATGGATCGGCTTTCCGGGGGAAGGAGTACCGTCGATCCCCGTGTAGTAACAGGTCTTCGGAAGTTCGGCGGGGCCGTCCTTGGCGCCAAATTGCGCCACATTGCCTTTAGCGCAATAGGCGTTTTCTGCGGTGGGTGGCCCAGCCGCCAGTGCGGACTGCGTGGATCCGACGACTAAAGCGGAGGCCAAACAGACGGCCAGGCAGAAAAAATGAAAACTCTTCGGCCGCGAGCTTTTCACCGTGGCAAACGAGCGCGTGGATCGTAAAGAAAGCAGAGGCATGTTTCAGTTTCTCCTGTTCCTAGCTGTCCACCTATCTATCTCACGTATTAACCGCGTGTCCCACGGACTCAGCCGTAGCTGTTGCGGAGAGGCATTCCGTCCGCAGTGCACTGGAATGAATGGATGATAGCACGGGCCAGATCGACTTTCACCGTGGGTCGGTTGGACGCTTCGATTTCAATCAGGGCAGGCTTGCGATACGCTCATCCCGCCACCATGCGCTGTTAAGGTGGCGCGGGATTCTCACTGGCCGCGAACTTGACTTGTCGATGCAACCGGCGCACTCTCAAGCGTAACTGTTTTCGTGTTGTCGTCGGGAATGCGGTCGATCAGCAACAGAAACGGATCGACCCCCGCTTGATCCGGCATCTTCGCTGTTGTGAAAGTGTAAGTGGACTTGTTACTCGCGATATGCACTCGATCGCGGTAGAGTGTCTTGCCGTACTTCCGGCCTTTTCCCGGCTTGGCGAAAGCGCCGATATCGATCCAATCGTCCAAGGCCACTTCGGTTTCATTGCCTTTGGCGTCGGCTTTGTATTTGTGCGTCTCTACGTTGATAGTAATGTCGTACTTACCGTCCAGGCGCTTCACCGCCGTGGCGTCCAGCGTGCGATTGGAAAACAAGGTTATGTCTTCAAACAGATCCTTGATCAGGTATTGCAAATTTGGAGGCGTTTCCTCGCGCAGCGCATCCACCAGCGCATAGGACGTGGGATACGGCGGCGCGTTGTAAGCATAGCGCTGGATCACTTTGCGCAGGGCGCGGTTCACCGCCTCCTCTCCAATCATCTCGCTCAGGTAATACAGAACGACACTGGCTTTTTGGTAGTGAACATATCCCTGCTCGGCTTCCACCGTTAGCAGCGGTTCTTCCTTATGTCTTTCGCGGCCCCGCGAGCGAAGATATCTGTCCATTTCATATTTTAGGAACTTCCGCATCATGTCGCGGCCATACTCTTTCTCCATTACCATCAGCGCCGAGTATTGCGCCAGCGATTCGGACAAGAACGTGGCGCCCTGCATGTCGGCGCCCACCACCTGGTGCGCCCACCACTGGTGCCCCATCTCGTGCGCCACGACGTAATAAACCATGTCGATGTCGTCGGGATGGTTCAGATTGGCGATGAAACCGATGGACTCCGAGTAAGGCATGGTGCCAGTGAAGGCCTGCGCAAAATGCGCGACCCGCGGGAACTCGATGATCCGCGCTTCTTTGTTGTAATACGGGCCGAAATTCTGTGTGTAGTATTCGAGGGACTTCTTCAACGACTTCATCATCCGCGGCACGTTCCAGGGATGGTCCTTATCGTAATACACCTCGAGTTTGATGCCATTCCAATCTTCTCGTTGTACCTCATAACGGGCCGACATGAACGAAAAGAAATGAAGCGCCGGGTGGTCGAGCTTGTAATCGAAATAGCGACGGCCATTTTCCTGCCACTCCCGTACCAGCGATCCGGGCGCAATCGCAATCTGATCGGGCGTAGTGCTGATTACGGTTTCCAGGTCCACCCAGTCTGAATGGCCCCGGAGGTAGTTATCCCGGCAATCGTCGGTGCAATTGCGCTCCAGCGGCCGCATCCGCTCCTGCTCGCCCAAATGGTATTTGCGGCGGTCATTCGGATCGTCCAGTTCGCGCGACGGGTCATAGCCAATCCATGGAGCGACCGAGTTGTTGAAGAAGGTTCCGTTCTGTGTGATTTCCGCATTGCTGACGGAATCTTCGAACCCGCGGTTCTTACTCTTGATCGTAAAGACGGCGGTGCGCGATTCTCCGGGCTGCAGTGGAGGCGTGAAGCGGTAAATGCGATAGCTCAGCCGTGTATCGTCTTTGGCCAGCGTTGCGCCGGGTATCTGGATGTCGGTGTCGTAGCGCCAGTCAACGGAGTAATCGATCTCAGTCAACGGGCTCTTATACGGGTTATAGATCTGTTCCTGCACGCGCATCGTCACGTTGCGGGTCTGGGGGAAGATATCCACGCAGTACTTATCGCTGCGGACGCGCGGCTGCGGCAGGCGGTCGAATTGCTTGTAATTCTTCTCGTAATCCGCCTGGAGGGCCAACTGGTCCTTGGGCCCAATCGGATGGTTCAGGACCTTGGTGTTGTAGAAAATCCAGGCTCCAGTCGCGGCGAACGACACCATGCAAAGCAGCGCAAATGCCGGCCAGGGCCCCGAAAAGCGGAGACGGGCGGTCCGCCAACGCTCGGCCCATCCGCCTTGTTTGCCACGCGGCCAGAACATGACTGTAACAATGGCCAGCAATCCGCAGAACAGCAGCCAGTACAAGGTGAACCAACGCCAGGCAGTAATATAAGGTGCATCGCCGAACATATCCGAGTAAGTAACGTCTGGAGTGGACCCGAACTGGACGAGGTTCGAAGCGACGTTGAGCGGCTTCCAGATAAAAATATTGACGATCAGAAAAGCGATATAAACGAAATAGCCAACATACTTATTGGGCGAAAGGGCGTGAATAAAGAACGCCAGCACTCCAAGAAAAATGAAGAGCGAGAGATCGCGCACAAAGAGCTGGTTGAGGTAGAGCCCCAGTTGGTAGCGATGATATCCATAACTGGCCTGCACTATTACTCCGCTGACCAGCGCCAGGAACTGCACCAACATGACCATGGCGGCCAGGGCCGTGAAGCGGGCCGCGCACGAGATCCACTCCGGCATGGGGAGCGAGTCGGTAATCTCGTCCAGGTGAGCGTCGCGGTCCTTCCAGATCAACACGCCCGCGTAATATGTGATCAGCCCGATCAGGAACACGTACAGGGAATCGGAGATCATCTCCAGCAGCCAGTAGGTGACCGGCAGCGTACTGTTTCCGTATCCCTCGCGTGCGCTCATCGCCATGCTTGGCACGCAATTCAACAGGGCCGCCAGAAGGACCACGATAAAGACGGTGCCTTTGAGAATGCCCGCGAGGTGAATCTT
>JBEKQG010000142.1:0-8476 GCA_049519955.1 Terriglobales bacterium | reverse complement strand
TGGGGCACACCGGACCCTGTGCCGCGCCCTGGGCTCGGCTGAAGAAAATATTCATGCGGTGGAACCCCGGAAAGGGTGTACAGTATCGGGTTGTTGGGAGCTAAAACGGAAATTCCGGCTTAGTAGTTCTTGTATTCGGCGCTGTAACCAGGAACCTGAACGGACTCCAGTTTGTCTCCACTGAAGCAAACAGTCGAAAGAACGCTGTTTTCTGCAGGCGGAACTCCGACACGTGAGGAATATCTCCGACAGAGAAGTGTTGAACCCGGCATTGGATTATCGGAGGGTGCCGTCAGGTCCAAGTCGCGTATAGGCGCACTCGAATCAAAGATGGCGTTCACAAGCGTTCGCAGCCAATTCGGATAGTAGTCGCCTGACACAGAATCGCTCTGCTTGTCGCCATTAACCACAAGATCCGATGAAAAGCCTTCGATCCTAACAATCCGTCGCCATTTGTCCGGAGTCAACCAATACTCTTCAATCTCAGCCTTGTAGGAATCGTTCTCGAAGTTCGTTGCCTCTACAACGTTTGCCTTCAGATGGAATGGTCTTGAACCGGGACCTGTAAGCTGAGACTCCCCTAGGGCTCGGGTGGCGACGCTCGGAAGACCACTTCCTGCTTGCACAACTTTCCGATGACAGGAGCACACTATCAGCAGTAAAAAGATGATTAAAGCGAAGAGAATGTTCTTCATGCGTGGAATTCTAACTTAGAGCTGCGGTTCTGGCAAAAATCACTTTCGCGTTCGTAGAACGAATTAGAAGGAGGAGCGAGTCCCCACAGTTTCGAGCTTTTGCAGCTAACGTTTGCCATTCGACATATGGCGATAAACCGCGATTTCACTCCCCACCTCGATCCTTCCACCTGACACTTGACACCTATCCCGCTACAATCTCCCTGTGCGGATCATCAGCCGGCAAAAGGCGATCTATTTTTTCCTCACGTTCGGCGTGTTCCTGGCGGCGCTGGCGTTTGCGGTCGGCAGCGGCTGGACCATTCTCAACTGGCGAGAGGGCGTCAAAGTTTTTCTGGGCGTCATCTTCTTTGGTGCCATCGTCACCGGGCTGGTCCTGAATACGATTTTTCTGGTGCGCGAAATTCGGCGCAACGAGCAGCACGACAGCTTCATCAACGCGGTCACGCATGAATTGAAGACGCCGATCGCTTCCATCCGGCTCTACCTTCAAACGCTGCAGAGACGCGACGTGGAAGAAGCGCAGCGGCGCGAGTTCTACAAATTGATGCTGCTCGATTCCGATCGTCTGCTGCACACCGTGGAACAGGTGCTGAAGGCGGGTGAGGCGGCGCAAAAGAAAGGCCTGGCGCAGCGCGTGCCGCTGGAATTCAACACGCTGGTGCGCGAATGCGTGGAGTTGGCGCGAACGCGGCACCATTTGCAGGCCGCGGACCTCGAATACCGCGAGTCCCTGTCTGCATCTTCATCCTCATCTCTACCGATGGAGAACGGCGGCGGAGCGCAGGTGCTGGGCGATGCCGAGGAGTTGCGGACCGCGGTTTTGAACCTGCTCGACAATGCCGTGAAGTACTCGCCGGACGGCGTGCACATCCTGGTGGAGTTGGAGGTGCCCGATCATAATGCCGAGCGGGTGGTGCTGCGGGTGCGCGATCAGGGTGTGGGCATTCCGGAGCAGGAGTTGAAACGAATCTTCAAGCGGTTTTATCGCGCGACGCACCGCTCGCTGGCGCAAGTGAAGGGAACGGGGTTGGGATTGTTCATTGTGCGGGCGATCGCGCGCAAGCACGGCGGGCGGGTGTTCGCGGAGAGCGAAGGCGCGGGCAAGGGAACCACGGTGACGCTGGAATTGCCGCGGAGGGCCGGATGAGCCGGGTGTTGGTGGTGGAAGACGAGGCGCATCTGGCGCAGGGTCTGCGCTTCAACCTGCAAGCCGAAGGCCACGCGGTGGAAGTCGCGGGCGACGGCGAATCGGCGCTGGAGAGGCTGGTGGAAAAGAAGGAACGCTTTGACGCGGTGGTGCTCGATGTGATGCTGCCGGGCAAGAGCGGCTTCGATGTGGCGGCATTGCTGCGCGAGAAAAAAAATTATGTGCCGATTCTGATGCTGACGGCGCGCGGGCGTCCCGAAGACGTGTTGCAGGGATTTGCGGCGGGGGCGGACGATTATCTGCCCAAACCGTTCGAGCTGGCGATCCTGATCGCCCGCCTCGATAGCCTGCTGCGGCGCAGCGCGTGGATGAAAGACGGCGGGGCGGCGGCTGAGGGTTCCACGTCTCGAAAGCCGCGAGACGAGGGGCGTCCGGGGGATAGATTTAGTTTTTGCGGCAAGTCCATTGACTTCGAAGAGCTGGAACTCTGTTCGCTGGGGAATACGATCCATCTGACGGTGATGGAAGCGGAGCTGCTGCGCTATCTGGTGAAGAGCGAAGGCCGCGTGGTTTCGCGCAAGGCGATTTTGGGAGATGTGTGGGGATTGCGCGAAGACACCGATACGCGCGCCATCGATAATTTTGTGGTGCGGTTGCGCAGGTACATTGAAGAAGATCCGGCGACTCCGAAGCATTTGCAAACGGTGCGCGGAGTGGGGTACCGCTTCGTGGCCGAACCGGAGTAGGGGAGAGTCGTTGGTCGTTAGCAGAACCCTTCAGTCGGCGATCGTTCGCAAAGCTCTGCGAGACTCTAAGTCCGCAATTTATTTCCGAACTACATGAAGAACCAAGGGGCGGTTTGGAGTGCTGCCTGCCGCAGCAGGGCTTTGCGAACGACCAGCGACTACCGACCAGCGACAAACGACTTTTCTTAGTGCTGTTTGGCGGAGGAACTCGCCGCCAGTTCGCGAAAGAGGCCGAGCAACGCGGCTGCGGATTTTTGGTCGGAGAGGCTGTCCAACGCTACCGTGGCGGTGAAGTGCGGCGAGGTCGAGGCAAAGCGGACGCCGACGAAATCCTTGTCGCGCCAGGAGGCCAGGGCATTGACCACGGGGCTGAGTTCGACGGGCCAGTCTTCGCTGGTGGTGAGAATGACGGGGCCGGGGCGGGCGACGGTCCAGGTACGAGCGCGGCTTGAATTCCGAGTTGGGTTTTTCGGCAGAGCACTTCTTGCGCCCGGGCTTTTCGTTTCGATGCGGCCCGACCAGCGATGACGGAGGACATCGAGATGGAAGCCGGGGGGGAATACCATGTCGGCCTCGAAGGTGAGCGTTTCCTGCTGCTGGCGCCAGCGGCCGAGGGCCCACTGCAACGGGAGCGGGCGCGGCAGGAGGCGGACGGTGAGACGGGCGTCCTCAAACCAGCGCGAGGAAAGATGAAGCGTGGCTGTCAACCGTGAACTGCCGGCCTGCCAGCGCAGATCTGCGACGCGGCCCTTTCCGAGGCACGCTGCCTGGACGCACTCCAGCGCCTTCGATGCGCGCCTACGGTTGCAGCCGGCGAACCAGGCATACCACAGTGCGAAGAACAGGACAAAGAAGGCTAGCGCCACGACCACGTCGATGAGAATGAAACGCCCCACGGTTTCTCTTGCCAGAAATCGTACTTCTTATGAGCGCGACTGCGCAAGGGGTGGAATGAGGAAAAAGCGGGCGCAAGCGAAGGCCGCCGATGCCTGCGCGGGCTGCGGGTATCGAACCACGAGCTGCGGGCCGCGAGCGGCCACTTTCTTGTTTGGTCGAAGATCGTGGCTCGCAGATCGCCGCTCCCGCTACAATGGCAGCGTGGCGTTCGGCGTTCGGGAATCCAGGAAATCCGATTTTGACACGCTGTGGCGGATCGACCAGGCGTGCTTCGATCCGCAATTGGCGTACTCGCGGCCGGAACTGGCTTTCTATATGCGCCGGCCTGGGTCGTTTACCTTGGTGGCCGCGGAAGACAGCGGTGAAGCTCGGGGTAACGGCGGCAAGCCGGGTTGCGGCATTCCAAGCTCCGGCATTCTAGGTTTTATATTGGCGGAGAGTCGCCGCAAGAGTGGGCACATCATTACCATCGACGTGATCGCGGAGGCGCGGCGGGCGGGCGTCGGTTCGGCCCTGCTGCGCGCTGCGGAAGAGCAATTATTGCGGGCGGGCGCGACGGCGGTGGCGCTGGAGACTCCGGTGAATAATGAGGCGGCGATCCGCTTCTACAAGCAGAAAGGGTATTTTGTGGAGAGGACGGTCGCCGGATACTATTCGAACCAGATGGATGCTCTGGTGATGACGAAAGAACTGGCGCCGCCGCCGGGCGGATGAGTTGCCGGTACTCGGTGCGCAGCGCTTTGAGATTCATGGTTAAGCTAGCGACGCCGATGAAAGTTACTGGGCGAGCGTGGCGGTGCTCGGGCCGGACACGGGTGCATTTCGGGCTTTTTGTCACAACCTGCTGTGAGGCGGTGCACTGCGTTTTCTTACGAATCCGCTTAGGCTGGGAGCTTTAGATGGGAGCGACGCGACCTGGCAGGGTTACCGGAGTGGGTTTGAGCGACTTCATAGTCTTGCAAAAGGTTAAAAAAGGTTTAAAATTCAACAACCTAGAACGCAGGATGCATCTTATTGGCAGTTGAACACATCCAAAGTTGAGTGCAAGTGACTCAAGGGACGGGCATGAGCGATTTTATTTCTTCCGGGCAACTTTCTTACGAAACTACCGAGCGGTCTTTGCCGATTCTGCCGGTGCGCGACACAGTGCTGTTTCCGCACGCGGTGCTGCCGCTGACGGTGGGACGGGAAAGCTCCGTGCAACTGATTAATTCGCTGGGCGAAGACAAGACCATCGTCGTCGTGGCGCAGCGCGAGGCGCGGGTGGACTCGCCGCAGCCGAGCGATCTGTATTCGATCGGAACGCTGGCGGTGGTGCATAAAGTCGTCAAGATGCCGAACCAGAGCCTGTTTGTTTTTGCGGAAGGACTGGAGCGGGTGCGGCTGGCGGATTTCGCGCAGCTCTCCCCGTTTATGCGGGCGCGGGTGGCGACGATTCCGGAGACGATTCCGCCGAAGGATTCCGAGATTGAAGCGCTGCAGCGCAACGTGCTGACGCTGTTCCAGCAGATCGTGGCCGGTTCGCCGACGCTTTCCGACGAACTTTCGACGGTGGCGATGAACATAGAAGAGCCGGGCCGTCTGGTGGACTTTATCGCCTCGTCGCTGCCCTCGCTCTCGACCGCCGACAAGCAGGAGACACTGGAGACAAGCGACGTCCGAGTGCGCCTGGAAAAAATCAACCAGCACCTGGCCAAGGAACTCGAAGTCCAGCAACTGCGCAACAAGATCCAGTCGGAAGTGCAGGACCGGGTGCAGCAGACGCAGCGCGAGTACTACCTGCGCGAGCAGATGAAGGCCATCCAAAAAGAGCTGGGCGAGCAGGACGAGGGCCAGCGCGACACCGACGAGTTGAAGCAGAAGATTGAGTCGGCGGGCATGCCCGACGATGTGAAGAAAGAGGCGCTCAAGGAATTGGGGCGGCTGGCGCGCATGTCGCCGATGGCGGCGGATTATTCGGTCACGCGGAACTATATCGAGTGGCTGGCGATCTTGCCCTGGGCGAAGACCTCGGGTATAGAGATTGAAATTCCCAAGGCGAAAGAGATCCTCGACGCCGACCACTACGACTTGCAGAAAGTGAAAGACCGCATATTGGACTACCTTTCGGTGCGGCGCTTGAAGCCCAACATGAAGGGGCCGATTCTGTGTTTTGTCGGGCCTCCGGGCGTGGGCAAAACTTCGCTGGGCAAGTCGATTGCCCGCGCGCTGGGCCGCAAGTTCACGCGGCTGTCACTGGGCGGAGTGCACGACGAGGCGGAAATTCGCGGCCACCGCCGCACCTACATCGGGGCGTTGCCGGGGCAGATCATTCAGGGGATACGGCGGGCGGAGACGAAAGATCCGGTCTTCATGCTCGACGAAATCGACAAAGTGGGGCGCGACTTCCGCGGCGATCCGGCGTCGGCGCTGCTGGAAGCGCTCGATCCGGAGCAGAACGCGAGTTTTCGCGACAACTATCTGGACGTGACTTTCGATCTTTCCAAGGTGTTGTTCATCACCACCGCGAACATGCTCGATCCCATCGCCGAGCCCTTGCGCGACCGCATGGAAATTATCGAGTTGCAGGGCTACACCGAGGAAGAAAAAATTCACATCGCCTTCCAGTACCTGATTCCTCGGCAGATCGAGGAAAACGGAATCACGAAAGAGATCATCGAATTTCCGGAAGAGGCGGTCAGCTATGTGATCCGCCATTACACGCGCGAAGCGGGAGTGCGGAGTCTGGAACGCACCCTCGGCACCATCTGCCGCAAGCAGGCGCGCCGCTTGGCGGAAGGGAAGACCGAGAAGCTGGTGGTCACCAAGGAGATCATCCAGGAATTCCTGGGCGGCATCAAGGTGCGCAGCGAAGGCGAAATTGCCGAGCGCACCAAGCGGCCGGGCGTGGTGGTGGGACTGGCATGGACACCATCGGGCGGCGACGTATTGTTCGTCGAAGCCAACCAGATGAAAGGCAAAGGCGGCCTGACCATCACCGGCCAGATTCAGGACGTGATGCGCGAATCCATGCAGGCCGGGTTGAGCTGGGTGCGATCGAATGCAAAACAGTTTGGCATCGACGAAGATTTTTTCACGGACCATGACATCCACATTCACGTGCCGGCGGGAGCGATTCCCAAGGACGGCCCATCGGCGGGTGTCACCATCGTGACCGCGCTGGTGTCGTTGCTGACGGGCAAGCAGGTCCGTACGCTGACCGCGATGACGGGTGAGATCACGCTGAGCGGAAACGTGCTGCCGGTGGGCGGCATCAAGGAGAAAGTGCTGGCCGCCAAGCGCGCCGGCGTGCATGACGTGATTCTGCCGGCGGACAACAAAACCAATCTCGAGGAAGACCTGACCCCCGAGCAGTTGCTGGGACTCACGCCCCACTACGTCAAGACCATCGACGAAGTGCTGGAGTTCGCGCTGCCAGCTTCGCCGCGCGAGAAACTTCAGGATGCCGAGGAGCGCGAGAAGGTGCTGACCAACTAAATCAGTTCCCAGTTGCCAGCCCTTTAGAGCAGTTTTCGATTTGCTGTAGAGGGAGCCGGAGCCAGAGCCGGGAACGGCTCTACCACAGCCCAACCAGGCTTGCGGGCTGCCGGTGTGTTGGGTGTAACATTGCAACCATCTGATCAGGAGCATCCAATGAAAATCCATCCCAAACTGATTTGCTGTTTTCTTCCGGTTGTATTTCTAAGCGGCTGCAAGAAGAGCGGCAGCACGCAGGAGAAACCGGCTGCGAGCACGAACGCCACTTCCGCAACAACGGCGCCAACAGCGAGCGCTCCTGCTGCCGCGCCCGGCAGCGCGGACGCTGGCGCATCCGCTGAAACAACTGCCAAGATGGCTGCCGCCGAATGGGCATTGAAACAAGATGAGATCAAAAGAGATCCCAACGGCCAGTGGGCAATTCAGGCCACCGCGTCCTCAACCTACAGTGACGCCCAGGGTACAGCCGGTTGGTCTGCCAATCAGGCGGCCGGCGCTCCCAACGTTGATAAGTACGGAGATAACGGAGCGGCTTGGGCGCCGAAAACCCCGGATGGTGGCATTGAATGGCTGGACTTGAAATATCCCAGACCAGTGCACGCCACTGAGGTGCGCGTTCGCGAGTCCTGTGGCTCGGGGGCGGTAATCAAAATTGAAGTTTACGATGAGCAGGGCGGAGCCCACGCCGTCTGGCAAGGCAACGATCCGACAACGGAACTGAACTATCTCATGGTGAAATTCCCCAAAACCACCTTCAAAACCGACCGCGTCAAGGTCACGCTCGCGACCAATGTCGTCCCCGGGTGGAATGAGATTGACGCCGTTCAACTCGTGGGCGCCGATCAATAGCATCTGAGCGGATCTGGGTTAGCTCAGGGCGAAAGGCATCTACCGCAGGCGTAGCTGATGTCTCGCGCCTTTCGACACCTGGGATTCCACTGCCGCGCGAAGCTCGGGATTTTCCTGGAAGCCGAGGAAGCGCCGATTGCCCGTCCGCTGAGTATTCGGTACTAAGTACTGGGTACTAAATTTTTCATCACAAACCATCCGTGACCAGAATCACAGACATCCAGCCCACCGTGCGCAATAATAGAAACCTGATTGGGGCAGCTATCAGTGTGCCGGTTTCCCAAAACGGCCCGCGAAGCTGCCCCAATCCCATTTTCAGCGTCATTTTAGGAGCTAACTCCTTATTCCAGAATACTTCGATATAAGTCCTTTGGAATCAAAGATCGCAGGTCATTTTTCCCTGTAACTCTCTGATTCCACAAGACCAGGGGGGGGGTGGTAGTCAACACGGGTTAATACCTCCGGAGTTAACAGGCAGAAGCAGAAACCATAGCCGAGCGCGAACCGGTCTTGCTGGCAACTGGTGACTGGCAACTGCTCCCCTAGGTGCGTGTCGGGCATAGCGTTTTGGCAAGGCCTATACAGCGGTTTGCAGGACTGGTGTTCGATCTGGGGCGCGTAGGCAGTAAATCCCCGTTGGGTAGCTTGTAGCAAGCTTTCTG
>JBEKQG010000141.1:0-8503 GCA_049519955.1 Terriglobales bacterium | reverse complement strand
CTCAGGATGACATCGTGGATTTATACCTCACACAATTTCCGCCACTAAATCATAGTCGTGCGCTGCCGTGATGCGACAGCGATAAAATTCTCCCTCTTTCGGCTCGTTCCCCTCGGGATAATCGTTGACGAAGACCTTGCCGTCAATCTCGGGCGCGTGCATGGCGGTGCGGCCTTCGAGCAGGAGGTCGGATTCCGTCGAAGCGCCTTCCAGCAGCAGATCGAATTCGCGTCCGACGAGCGATTTCTTTTTCGTGCGGCTGATTTTCTTCTGGATCGCCATCAACGACTTGCGGCGGGCCTCGATCTCGCGCGCGGAGAGTTTCTTCCGATGATCGAAAGCGCCCGCGCCTTCCTGGTCGGAATAGCCGAAGGCGCCCATCCAGTCGAAGGCCGCGTTTTTCACGAAGGCGCAAAGCTCTTCGAATTCTTTTTCGGTCTCGCCGGGGAAGCCGACGATGAACGAAGTCCGCAAAGTAACGCCGGGAATTGCGCGGCGCATTTTTTCCAGCGAGCGCAAAAACACATCGGCGCCGCCGCCGCGCTTCATGCGCTTCAGAACCGCCGCCGAGGCGTGCTGCAGGGGGACATCGATGTACGAACAAATATTGTCGTGCGCGGCGATGGTTTCGAGCAGCCGCCCGGTGATTTTGTTGGGATAGGCGTAGAGGAAGCGGACCCAGCGCAGGCCTTCAACGCGCGCAAGTTTTGCGAGCAGCGCAGCCAGGCCGTCTTTCAGGCCAAGGTCTTCGCCGTAGCAGGTGGTGTCCTGACCGATGAGCGTGATTTCGCGGACGCCGGATTGCGCCAGGCGCTGGGCTTCTGCGATGACGGAATCGAAACGCCGCGAGCGGAACTGCCCGCGAAGCTGCGGAATGATGCAGAAGCTGCAGGGATGGTCGCAGCCTTCGGCGATCTTGATATAGGCCGAATAACGAGGCGTGGTCAGCACGCGCGGCGTGTGTTCGTCGTAGAGGTAATTGGGCAGATCGGCAACGGCGCCGTCCCAGGAATCGCGCGCGAAGCGCCCTTGTACGCGGCGGCGATCGCCCTCGGGCCGGGAAGTCAGGATATGGAACGGCGACGGCGAGCGCGGTTGTTCCGCCACTCCCGCAGCGGAAAGAATCTTCTGCAATTCGCCGGTGCCGACGACGGCGTCCACCTCAGGGATGTTCTTTCGGATCTCATCGCGAAAACGCTCGACCAGGCAACCGGCGACCACGAGCCGCTTCGCCTTGCCGCCCGTCTTCGTTGTTGTCTTGTGGCGCGCCATTTCGAGGATGGTGTCGATGGATTCCTGTTGCGCGCTGGCGATAAACGAGCAGGTATTCACGACGATGACGTCGGCGTCGGCCGCGTTGGGAGTAAGCTCGGCGCCAGCCTGCGCCAACATGCCCATCATCACCTCGCTATCGACGAGGTTTTTGGGGCAGCCGAGGCTGACAAATCCCACCTTGGCAGGGGCAGCCGGCCCCGAATTCGCGGACATGTTTTTCTTTTCGGTCAATGGGAAACGATCGGCAGGATGCGGATCTAGGCAATTCTAGCATTCTGGAATGCCATGTCCGCATCCGGCGGAACCGAGAGCCATAGCACCAAAGAGACTACCTTTGCTGCCGGTGGCCCATGCTAGTCTGTGGAAACAAGGACTACATCCAACAATATTCCGGAGGAGAGATGGCGGCGAAACGCCTGGCGGTGTGGGTTGTGCCCGTGCTGATGGTTGTTTCCATGGCTGGGGCGCAAGACTCCAGGAATTTGGAGGAAGTCAATGAGCTTGCAGTTACCGTGGGGCGAAGTTTCGTCAGCACGCAAACGGTGCCGAGTACGGGTTTGCCGATTCACTTTGGAAGTCCGGCAAGCTTCGCGTTCAATTACAGCCGCCGGCTCAAAAGCAACAGGGGTTTTGGACTTCATGCGGAGTTGCCCGCAGCCATCTACCCGCAGATGAACCTAAACTACCGCGACAACCTGATTCCCAAGAGCGTTGGAGCGCTGTTCATAACTCCATCGTTGCGCGTGAACATTTTTCCCGACGCGACTGTTTCACCGTGGGTGAGCGCGGGCGGGGGCCTTGGCCACTTTTGGGAGTCATCCACGCTGGTTTGGGGCGGAACGAACCCTGGGCCAACCGGCACCAGTGCCGGAGTAGTCCAGTTCGGAGGTGGATTGGATACGTGGTTCTGGCATCGTTGGGGGGCGCGGCTTGAAGTGCGCGATTTCTATTCGGGAGTTCCCGACTTGAACGTCGATACCAAGAGAAGCCGTCAGTACAACTACTATGTAGGCTTCGGCGTCGTCCACCGCTTCTAGAACTGGTTTCATAAATGCTTTTTCAGAACGGGGATCCAGGCCCTCAGGGGCTAAAGCCCGCATTCTTACTGGTTCTGAGCGGCACGGCTGAAGCCGTGCCCTACCCAAAACCTATTTATGAAACCAGTTCTAAGCAGAAGTGGCAGATGTGGGGACGGGCTCCGGTCGATCCAAGCGGGGCGGAATCCGGCTTCCATACAGATTTGAATCTTGTTTAGCGGGCGGCTGCGCGGTTCGCGGTTTTTCTTGAATCCGCCGGCTCTGCGGCAGTAATTTCCCTGAAAAGCTGCGGCAGACTGCGTGCGTCGTCCACCGACTTGCCGAAGCGGGCCGATTCGTAAGCGCGCGTGAACCTGGCGACCTTGTTCCGCAGCGCCTCTTCCTGAATGGCTGCGACGAAATCCAGCGGCGTTTCGGACGGCGACTTGCGCCAGCCGAGCCGCGTCATCCGGCGCACCATCCGCTCATACCAAAGCGCCGCCGACTCACGCGGGGCGCGCTCCGGATGCGCTCGCAGACTGCGATCGCGCAGCGCGCCGGCCATGCGCCGGAGATTCAGCAGCGCGATGGCGACTGCCGCGAACGCGAAAACAATTCCCAGCCAGCGCGCGGGAAATTTGGTGAAGCGCTGGTGTGCGCGTCGCGCCGCGCCGAGCATGGCTTGATGCTGGCGCTCGATCCACTGTCGAGCTGCATCGACGAACTGCCGCGTGCTGGCGGCGGCATCCTTTCCCAAAGTACGCTGGTGGCTGGCGTCGTAGTTGACGATCCATTCGCGCCAAAAGGATGCCGCCGCATCCAGGTAGAGTTGCATGCGCGACCAGCCGGTCCGCGGCGGAAGGGTTGCCGCGGGAGTCGGATCGAAACTGGTCCAACCGTAGCCGGGGAAATAAGCTTCGACCCAGGCATGGGCATCGCTGGCCCGAACCACATACTGGCCGGTGAGGTCGTTGAATTCACCGCCGCGGAAGCCGGTCACGATGCGCGACGGGATGCCCAAGGCGCGCAGCATGACCGCCATGGAACTGGCGAAATACTCGCAGTGGCCGCGTTTGCGCTCGAACAGAAAATTGGCCAGGGGATCGCGTGGCGGAATGAGCGGCAAATCCAGTGTGTATCCGAAGTGGGTCGATAGATAGCGCTCGATCGCGGCAGCTTTGTCATAGTCGGTGGGCGGCGCGGCGGCGATTTCCTCCGCCAACTTCGCAATGCGTGGATCGAGCGGCGGGAGTTTCAGGTACTTGTCCAGGGCAGCGGGCGCGGTGTTCGGGACGAGACGAAGCGCGGCGGTGCCGTCCATAGGAAGGATTTCGGGCAATTGCGACTCGGCTTCGTAGCGATTGATGGGATGGTCGGCATCGAGATTGTAGACAGCTCCAGCGGCGTCCATGCTCACTTGCCGGAAATTTCCGGTGAGACTCTGAGGCCTCTCGGCCAGAAAAAAGACGTTGGTTCCAATCGGCTCCATCAGGACGCGATAACGAAGGGATCGTCCGGCGTCCGCCGACACGCCGCGGGTGGCCAGCACAGATGACAGGCGGTAGCTACCATCTGCCGATGGGCGCAGCGGGATTTGCGCAAAGGAATTCGTCCAGACCCTGCCGTCAAAGGCGCTCAACGCCACGCCGCGCCACTTCAAGTCGTAAAGCCCTTGCCGATCGTTCTCGATCTCAATATGCATCACGACAGCGGTGGACTGCTGAATCTGCCCGATGCGGCCCAGTTGCACGCGGTCGGTGAAGCCAGTGGAGACATCGCTCACGGGAGCGTAGGCGCTCAGGTAGCGCGATGAAACGCGGGGAAGAAGGAAGAAGATCAGGAAACTTCCGGCCAGGATCATCAGCATGAGCGCCGGAGCGATCGCCAGCAGTGCATGGATCATGCGCTGGGCCGGAGAAGGGACGCTCGGCGAGGAGGCGCGTGGAGCTGGGCCGTGGGTTCGTGCGCTGGCGACGGAGTGCCGCATTTCCATCAGCACAAAAGTGACGATGGCAATGAGCAGGAAGGCCGCAAAAGAAAGCAGAAACACGCTGCCGACCGTAAGCACGGCGGAGGCAAGCACCATCAGAAACGAAAGCGCCGAGAGCATGTAGTGGTCGCGCATCCGCTGCAACGAAAATAGCCGGACAACGATCAAGAAGAAAACAAGGTGAACGGTCGCCATCACGAAACTGCGCGAAAGAAGAAAGTAGTCCGCGAGATAGACGACGACGTAAATCAGCGTGAGGACCGTGGTCCAGCGTTCCGGGAGGGCAAACTCGCGGCGCGTCAGAATTTGGAATGCGCGCAGGGCCAGCGCCAGCGAGACCAGAAGCACTGCTGGAAGATCCAGCCCTCCGGTCGAGGCCAGAGCGACGAAGCCGCTGAGCACGAGGAGATAAAGCGCCACATTGAAGTAGCGCTCGATGGCCTGGGCCATCGTGGTCCCGCCCCGGTTGATGGAGAGTTCGGTCACGGTAACTTTCATTCTTGGCGAAAGCGGCGCAGAAGGGAAGTGGCCGCAGTGGAACGACTCCGAGTGGCGAACGTCCAATCCAGCCGGGCTGCGCTCGGCTGGGACGCTTCGACTGCGCTCAAGGCGGGCTCGCGAGGGCGCGCGTCGCTAGACAAGCAACATCTAGTGTCGTGTCCCATTAATTCGCGACATGAGTTTAGGTGATCGTCCGGGCGATGCCAAGGATCACGTGCATAGCGAATTCAAATACATAGGTCCTTCGCTTCGCTCAGGATGACAGGGTAAATTTATTTTGCGAATTACCGGGACACGACACTAGGTCCGGATTACTCGCTCCGCGCAATTCGATTCGGGGCAAGCGTAGGTCACGTAGTTGCGTTTGCGCTCGTAGCTGATGATGAACATGGGGCGTCCGTGGCGCTCGCAGATGGGCTGGTTGGGGGTGAGGACGGGCGACGCTCCGCGCTGGGGCGTGGTGTAGCCGACGCGCTCGCCAAAGCAGCGGTGGCAGAACTTGTCGGTGCAGCGAAAAAACTCGATGGAATAGTCGGCGTTATAGGGAGCGAGCGCGGGCTCCATGGTGCGGAAGTGCTGGTCGCAAAGGGGCAGGATGTCCGTCCTCATGCGAAGCGAGTTTAACACTTTACATTATTGAATCATTGAATCATTGAGGTATTGATTCAATGCCTCAATGCTTGCGCGTCACCCGATGTAGCGCAGGGCATCGACAATGCCGAGGTTGGAGGCGCGATAGGAAGGAATGAGGCCGCTGACGAGCCCTACGAAGGCCGAGACCAGCATGACGGCGAGCGCCGTGTAGACGGTCATGTGCATCGAGACTGGCAATCCAAGCCCGGGGCGGGAGACCACTTTGATGATCAGCGTTCCGAGCGCAACTCCGATCAACCCTCCGATTAAGGAAACCGCAATCGATTCGCTCAAGAGCAATCTAAGGACGCTGGCGCGGGTGAAGCCGAGAGTGCGCAGGACGGCGACTTCGCGCGTCCGTTCGCGGATCGACATGGCCATGGTGTTGGCGCAGACCAGCAGCGTGGTGAAGACGACGGCCCCGCAGATGCTGAGGATAAACGCCTTGACATTGCCGAGAGTGTTGATGAAATCGAGCTTGAATGCCTGCTCGCTCTCGCTCTTGGTGGGTACCGGAGTGCCATGGAACATGGCGTCGATGGCGCGGGCCGCTTGCGGCATGTGTTCGGCGGTGTCGACGCGCACGAAGTAGAAGCCGGCGGTGTCCTTGAACCAGTCGACGGATTCCTCGAGGTATTTGGTGTCGAAGAAGAGGCTGCTGGCGGGGGGATCGCTGACGAAGATGCCGCGCAAGGTCAGGTCGAGATTGGCGGGAAAAATTGTGCCTTGCAGAAAGATGCGGTCGCCAATCTTCCAGTCGTGCTTCCTGGCAAGACTCGCGTCGACGACGCAGCCGGCGCGGTCGCGCTTCCAGGCGGCGAGCTGATCGGCGGGGATGGTCTTGTCGGCCTCGACGTCGAAGAGTTCGTCGGGGTCGGTGGCGAACTGAGCGAAATAGTTTTCCGGCTTGTCGTTTTTATAGGTGCCATTAAACCAAGTCATGGGGACGACATGCACGACGCCGGGAACGGTGCGGATTTTGTCGCGATAGTAAATTGGCAGAAAGTTTGCCAGCGAAACTTTGTGGCGCGTCATGATGCGCAGCGCGGAGTCGGGCGCTCCCTTGTCGATGTAGAAGCTGCGCCAGAGGCAGAGCATGATGCAGAGCAGGAGCAGAGAAAATGCGATGCTGGCGACGGTCAGCAGACTGCGCCGCTTATTGCGAAACGCGGACTTGGCGACAAAGCTGGCGACGGTCATGGCGACGAAAACATCTTACACCGCCTGGATTCCCTATAGAATTTACCGATGATGGAAAAGGCACGCCCACTTTCTGGAAAGACACTGCTGGTGACGGGAGCGGCGAAACGCCTGGGCCGCGCCATCGCTTTGGCCGCGGCCGAAAACGGCGCGGATGTGGCCATTACGTATCGCGAGTCGGCGGGCGAGGCGCGCGCGGTGGTTGGAGAGCTGGCGCGGCATGGCGTGGAGGCGCTTGCCGTGCGGTGCGATGTTGCCGACGAGCAAAGCGTCCGCGAAATGGTGAAGGAAGTGGCGAAAGAACTGGGCGGCATCGACGTGCTGGTGAACAATGCCGCGAACTACGAGAGCGTCGAATTCGACAGAATCACGGTGGCGCAGTGGGACGCGATGTTTGCGTCGAATGCGCGCGGGCCGTTTCTGGTGTCGCGCGCGGCGCTGCCGTATTTGAGAAAGAGAAAAGGACGCATCGTCAATATGGGTTCGCTGGGCGGGCTGCGGCCGTGGGCGTCTCATGCGCATTATTGCTCGTCGAAGGCGGCGCTGCACATGCTGACCATGGCGATGGCGAAGGCGCTCGCGCCGGAGATTGCGGTGAATGCGGTGGCTCCAGGGATGATCGACTTGGGCGAAAAATCGGCGGCGGCGTTCATGAAAAAAATGGCGAAACAGACGCCGATGCGGAGGAATGGGACGGCGGCGGACATTGCGGCGGCCGTGATGTTCTTGGCCGCGGCTCCACGGTTTATTACCGGGCAGGTGCTGGCGGTCGATGGCGGGCTGGGGCTGTAGGACTTAATTTGTTTCTTGGCTCCGGTTCGCGTATTGTTCGTTTTCGGCTTTGACACCACTTATGACACGATCTATGCGGCGCGCAGGCTCTTTTTTTCTGTTTTTCTTTCTGACTTTCTTTCTCACGATGTTTCTGGCGGCTTCTGTTGCGGTTGCCCAGGACCGTCCGGAGGATGGCGGGCACGAGATCGAGGTGTGGACGGGGGGCGGACACTCGGTTTGGGGTGGATCCCACGGTACAAGCGTGTGGAACGCGGGAGTTCGCTATGGATGGATCCTGACGGGTCCGCGCGGGCCGGGATTTTTCAAGGGACGATTTGAGTTTGCGATGGACGCGGTGCCGGCGTTTATCGTGTGCCAGCCGGCAAACACGGCGTATGGTGTGGGAGTGAATCCAGCGGTGGTGAAATGGATTTTCGCCACGCGCGGACATGTCGCGCCGTACCTCGAGTTGGCTGAAGGAACTCTGTTTACGACCCACGAAGTGCCGGCGGGAACGTCAACGATAAATTTCGTGACGAGTCCGGCATTCGGGCTGCATTTTCTCGGGGAACATGCGTGGTCGCTGGAGGTTCGATACATGCACCTTTCGAACGCCGGGCTGACGGAGCCGAATTGGGGGGTGAATACGGTGCAGGTGCGGCTGGGATTGGGGAAGTTTTTCGGGAAGAAGCAGAAGAAGTAGCGCCTGTTGGTTGTCGGCCGCTGGAAAGAGAGAGGTCCTTCCCCTTCGACTAGCTCAGGGTCAGGATGACAATCAAGAATTGACAACTATCCAAAACTGACCGCGGGAGACATCATGCAGTCGATCGAGCCTTTGCAGCTATTCGTCATTTAAGCAGAGTTGAAAGCGCCTGGTTGACGGCGAATGCGGCAGCGTAGGCAACCACGGTCATGTAAACAAACTGGACGACGGGCCACTTCCAGCTATTGGTCTCGCGGCGCACGATGGCCAGCGTTGAGGTGCATTGCATGGCAAAGGCAAAGAAGACAAGAAGCGCCATCGCTCCGGCAAAAGTGAGGTCTTGACCCAGCGCGTTTTGCAGGGTCATCGAGTGCGTCGCCGGGTCGGTCCCATAAATCGTGCCCAGGGTGC